>JBBRIC010000012.1:0-41714 GCA_038221665.1 Sphingomonadales bacterium | reverse complement strand
CTGGCCGTCGGTGCCAACGGCGCCGCCATCATGGCTGCCGATGCGCCGCGTCTGATCGCCGACCTCATCAGTGCCGGGGTGCGGCTGCAATCGCTCGATATCGGCGGCTCGAATGTCGGCACGGGCCTTGCCGGCAACCCCGGTTCATCGGCGCAGCCAGGCACGGGTTCGCCGCAATATTCACAACAACAATCAGCGCAACAGGCGCAACCACGCGCCGCGCTTGCTGTCGCAGCGTCGACCCTCGCCGATGCAGTTTCCACCTCGCGCCGCGCCAGCGACGCTGATCGCTACGCATAAGGAGCTTTAGCATGAGCACTGCCGCCGCCGCCGCCGACGTCAAGCCCGACAAACCGCCAAAAGCCAAGGGTGGCGGCGCGGGCAAAGCCCTGTTCATGATTGTTGCTTTCGTGGCGGGTGCAGCGGCCGGGGGCTTTGGGGCCGTGCTCGGCGTCAGCAAGCTTGGCGGGCTGGGGGGCGAACATGCCAGCCCGGCAGCCGAACCTGCAGCGGCGCCGTCAGCGGTAGAATATGTCGAGGTCGATCAGGCCTTTACCTCAAATCTGGCTGATACCGGGCGCTATCTGCAAATCCGGCTGTCGGTGTCAACCAGTGGCGGCCCGGAAATGACCGCTGCGATCACCAAGCACAAGCCGGCGCTGGTGTCGGCAATCCTGTCGGTGCTCGGTGAGATGAGCGAAGCCGATGTCGCCGATCATATCGCAAAAGATCGCCTGCGCGCCCGGCTGAAAGATGTCATCAACACGACATTGAAAGCCAATGGCGTGACCGGCGGCATCGATGCTGTGTTTTTCACCAGCCTGGTTGTCCAATGAGCGACCTGCGCATCCGGTCCGAACCCGTCCCTGATGGCCAATGGTCCCAGCCATTCCTGCCACCCCAGTCGCGTATCGCCGTTGATGACAGCGAGGATTTCGACAGTGATTTCGGCCCCTTGCTGGCCGCAGCCAGCCGCACCCTGACGGAACTTTTCGGGCTGGCGGCAACCGTTCGTCCCGGCCGGCGCAGCGCTGATGGCTCGGCACGCTGCGCCCCGGCCCTGTCGGCATTATTGACAACGATCCGCCTTGGCGGCGATCCCGACCGCCCGATAACCAGCGCCGGCGGGCTCAATCTGGCGCGGCATATCGCTGCCATTACCGGCGCGCTCGATGCCGCCGCCGCCGAAGCCTGGCCGCCGGAATGCCGACTGGCCGAATTCGATGTCGAAGTCACCATCGCGGGTGTTGCAACACCGACAATCGGGCTGGCGTCGATCGTGGCGCCGCCGCGCCCACCGCGCCCGCTGCCGCTGCCCAGCCCGCAGCTGCATATCGAGGTACTGGGCCTGCCCATGCGCCTGCGCGTTGAACTCGCCAGCGAGATGACCTCGGTTGCCGGGCTGTTCCCACTTTACACAGGGCGTGTGCTGACGATCGTGCCCGAACCCGAAATGCCGTTGATCATCGGCCAGCACCGGGTCGGCGCAGCGCGCGTCACGCCATTGCCGGATGGCCGGCAGCAAGCCGAGATCATCGCCATAGGCGTTAATCTGATGGAGGGGCGCATATGAATGCCGTGACACCTGGTGCGATGACCGGGGAGCCCGTTGCTTCGGCAAAGGCGCAGGCGCCACATAGTGCCGATCTGGGGGCATTCGGGGCGATTTCGGTGCGCCTGTCGATCGAAGTCGGGGCGCTGCGGATGAGCTTGCGCGATGTCCTCGCGTTGCAGGTCGGAACGGTCCATGCGCTCGATCGCCGGGTTGATCAGCCTGTCGATGTACTGGTCAATGACCGGCTGATCGCGCGCGGTGAAATCGTTACCATCGGCGATCGCTTTGGCGTCAAGCTGACCGACATTGTGCCGGGCGGGATGGTGGGATGAACGTCGGCATTGCCGCCGGGCCGGAATGGCTGGTGCAATTGCGGGATCGCTTTGCCGGGCTGCGCGCCGCCAGCCAGAAACACGCGCGCATCATCCAGTCGCTGCCGCTGGGGCCGGGCAGCCGCTTGCTGGTGGTCGAATTTGCCGGCCAGCGGCTGCTGATCGGCCAGGCGCGTGGCAGTTTGGTGCGTCTGAGCCAAATGCCGGGCGATATGCCGGACGAGATGTCGTGAACGTCATAGCAATAGCGGCAACCGGCGTCACACCGGCGCTGCCAGGGTTGGCGGCATCGCTGCCAACCCTGTCATCGTCCATCCAGATCCTGTTGTTGATGTCGGCGCTGACGCTGCTGCCCGCCGCCTTGCTGATGATGACATCGTTCACCCGCATCCTGATCGTCCTTGCCATCTTGCGGCAGGCGCTGGGGCTGGGGCAAAGCCCGCCCAACCAGCTGCTGGTCGGCATGGCGCTGTTGATGACGGTGTTCATCATGCAGCCCAGCCTCGATCTGATCTATGCCGAAGCCTATCAGCCGATGGTCAGCGGCGCGGTGCCGGCCGAAACGGCGCTGGGCCGGGCCAGCGATGAACTGAAACGCTTCATGCTCACCCAGACGCGCGAGGCGGATCTGCGCAAATTCGCTGAAATCGCCCATGCCGGCCCCTTTGCCGGGCCCGGCGCCATTCCGCTGCCCGTCGTGCTGCCGGCCTTTGTCTCGAGCGAATTAAAAACCGCGATGCAGATCGGTTTCATTATCTATCTGCCATTCCTCATCATCGATTTGATCATATCATCGATTCTGATGTCGCTGGGCATGATGATGGTATCGCCGGCAACCGTCAGCCTGCCGGTAAAGCTGGCGTTGTTTGTCACTGTCGATGGCTGGTCCCTGGTGCTCGGCAGTCTCGCCAAAAGCTTCGGCGGCTAAAGCCTGATGCGCTGGGGGATGATCATGGCGACGGCCGGCGATATGCCCGATGACCGGATGCTGGCGGCACTGACCCGTGCCGGCGTGCTGCTGTTCACCCAGAGCGCTGCGACGTTTCTGGTGCCGGTGCTGATTGTGGCAGTAGTGGTCGGGCTCATCCAGACCGTGCTTTCGGTGCAGGAATCGAGCCTGTCCTTCCTTCCCAAGCTGCTGACGCTGGTGGCGGTAATGGCGGTCGCCGGTGAAGGCGTAATGCGTGGCCTTGGCGATTTTCTGACCAGCGGCCTAATCGACATGGTCGGTGCGATCCGGTGATTGCGCCGGGCATCCCGGAATTTGACGGGCTGGCCGTGATGACGCGTTTTTCACTGGCGGGCGTGCGGCCACTGGCCATGCTGGCCTTGCTGCCGGGCTTTGCCGGCGCGGCGCTGCCGTGGCGGGCGAGGCTGGCGGTGGCGGCAGCGCTGTCGGTGTTCACAGCCTTTGGCCCCCATCCGGTGGAACTGACACTTGCCATGTTGCCTGGCGAAATTCTGGCTGGCGTGATGGCGGGGCTGGCGGTGGCCCTGGCCTTTGCCGCAGCGCAGCTGGCGGGCGAAGTCGCGGCGCAGATGATGGGGCTGGGCTTTGCCAGCATGCCCGGCGCTGGCGGCAATGTAACGGTTATTGGCGGCCTGTTCACGACGCTGATGTGGTGCGCGTTCCTTGGCACCGATGGTCATCTGCTGCTGTTTGCCAGCATCGCCCAAGGCCAGGGTGTGCTGCCACCGGGCATGCTGAGTTTCGGCCGGGTGGCGATGTTCGGCAGCGTCATGTTCGCCGCCGGCTTGCGCATGGCGCTGCCGGTCGTCGCCATCCTCCTTGTCGGCAATCTGCTGGTTGCGGTGGCATCGCGGTCGGCGCCGCAGCTGGGGGCGATGGCGGTCGGCCCGGCGGCGCTGCTGCTTGGCTTTGTCTGGATGTTGCCCCTGTTGTACGATGCCTTGTTGTCACGGGCGATGCTGGCGCTGAACGCGGCCATGGCATTGCTCTGATGGCCGACAGCGACGCCGAAAAAACCGAAAAGGCAACCCCGCGCCGGCGTCAGCAGGCGCTCGATCAGGGCAATGTCTGGCAACCGCGTGAATTGGGCGCAGCGGTCGCGGTGCTGGTGGCGGCGGCCACGCTCGCTCGTGCGGGGCCGATGCTCTGGCGCGATCTGTTGCAGTGGCTGGCGGCGGGCCTTGCCAATGCCGTGCCGGCGCAAGATGACAGCCTGCCCCTGCCGGCGATGGTGGCGCGGCTGCCGATCATGGTACCGGGCGGGCTGGCACTGGCGATCATCATTGCCACTGTCGGGCTTTCGATGGCGGCATCGCGGCATGTCTCGCTGGGCTTGCTGGCGCCGAAATGGGGCCGGCTCAATCCGCTGGCGGGGCTGGGGCGCATTTTTTCGCTGGCCGGATTGGCCGGTGGCGGCACCGCGATCCTGAAACTGTCGGCGGTGGCGGCGCTGGCCGTCGCGATCGTACCGCCGCTATTGCCGCGTCTGGCCAATATCGGCGACGACAGCGGCGCCTTGATGATCATTGGCAACGCTATCATCACGCTGCTGGCGGCGGCGGCGATCCTGCTGCTGGCCATCGCGATTGTCGATGGCGGCATTTCCTTTGTGCTGCGCGAACGCAAGCTGGCGATGACCCGTGATGAAGTGCGGCGTGAGTCGCGCGAAAATGATGGCGCCCCCGAAGTAAAGGCGGCGATCAAAAGGGCGCAATTTGCAGCGGCCAGCCGGCGTTTGCGCGGCACCATGGCCGAAGCTGCCGTCGTCGTCGTCAACCCCAGCCATTTTGCCGTTGCCATGCGCTATCGCCCGGGCATCGATTCGGCGCCGGTAGTCCTTGAAAAAGGTCAGGAAGAAATGGCGCTGGCCATCATTGCGGTCGCTCGCGAATTGAAGGTGCCGGTGCTCCGGACGCCGCGATTGGCGCGCGCGCTGTTTTTCAGCGCGGCCCGCGGTAGTGAGGTGCGGGAGGAGTTATTCGCTGCGGTTGCAACGATCCTCGCCTTTGTGATGCGTTTCGATGCGCCGGAATGGACAGCGCCGCCGGCGGTATTCGTGCCGGCGGAATTTGATTTCGATGAAACCGGCGCGCGCCGCAAACCCGGTGCGCCGCTGCCGTTATGAAGTACTGAAAAGGCAAAAGTCCCATGGAATCGATTGTCTCCAGACTTGGCGTTGGCTCAGGCATCGATACTGCTGCCCTGATCACGTCGCTCGTCGATGCCGATCGTCAGGCGCGGTCGACGCCCCTTACCCGAAAATCCGAAACGCTGGCGGCACAGATTTCGGCGCTCGGACAGGTCAAATCTTCATTGCAGGGGATTGCCAGCTCGCTTGCCGGCCGGGTCAGCAGCGGCGTGCTGGGCTTGCAGGTCGCGAGCAGCGATGCCGAGACCGCCAGTATCGAACGTCGCGGCAGCGGCCCGTTCAACCCCTTGCTCTCACGGCTTTCGATCACCGCCATCGCCAATGGCCAGCGGTTAATCGCAGCGCCGCTGGCCAACGCCGACGAACCGGTCGGGGAAGGCACGCTGACCTTCAGTTTTGGTCGCCGGACGCCATTGGCGCCTGGTGGGTTCAGCTTCAGCCTTGGCGCCGAGCCCAGTCTCGACATCACGATTACCAGCGCCAACAATAGTCTCAATGGTCTTGCGGATGCGATCAATCGCGCTCGCGGCCCGATCACGGCGAGCGTCATCAACGGGGTCGGCGGCGCGACATTGGCGCTGAGGGGCCAGGATGGCGCCGACTATGCATTCGTCGCCAGCGCGGCCGAAAACATCGCTGCGCCTGGCCTCGCACGCTTTGCCTATACGCCGGGCGATCCGCAGCTGACGCTTGATTCGGCCGCTGCCGATGCCGAACTGGTGCTGGACGGGGTCAGCGTCAAACGCCCGACCAATGTAATCGATGACCTTGTTATCGGCACGCGCTTGCAGCTGAAAAAACCCGGTAATGTGAATGTCGCGGCAGCGCGCGATGCCAGCAGTCTTGCCACCACGGTCAGCGATTTTGCAGCCACGCTTACAGCGATGCGCGCCTTGATCGCCGATTTCCGCCGCGGCGCCAGTGGCGACGCTGCGGCGGGCGTGCTGATCAATGATGCGACCGCACGCTCGGTCGATCTGCGAATTTCCAATCTGCTGGCGGCGCCCCAGGCCGCCGCCAATGGCCTGCGGCTGCGCGATCTGGGGATCAGCGCCGATCGCAGCGGCATCATCAGCTTCGATCCGGCGCGGCTGGCGGCCTTGCCAGCCAACCGTCAGGCTGATGCTGAATCATTGCTGCGCACCCTGTCGGCCCCGGCATCGGCCCAGCCCCAGGGTTTGCAGGCGATCGCCGAACTCGTCACCCCGGCTTCGGCAGCTTTGTCCCGGCGCAGAACCAGCACAGCGACCGATCTGACCAAGGTCGAGGCACGGCTGACAACCTATCGCGATACGCTCACCCGGCAATATGCGGCGATGGATGCGCTGGTGGCGGCGTCAAAGGCAGTCGGCACCCAGCTGGACCAGCAGATCAAAATCTGGACGAACGGCCGGAACTAGAGCGTGATGCCATCAGGTAGGATTGCCAGGACGGTGTTGATTTTGGTGCGTGGCAAGAAGCGAGGAAGGCGGCGATGCAGCGCATCGGTGGCCCAGGGTTCTTTGGCTCGCGACGCCGCCAGGCGCCAAAAACGACGCCGCCATGCGCCAAAAGCAACGCCGCCCCGCAGGGGTTGCCCAAAGGGTAATCATGGTGATGCTACCTGATGTTATCATGCTCTAGCGCTGGAACCGAACCAGCATTGCTATCGACTATCCAGCCGATGCCGGGCCACCAACGGCAATCTGCAGACGCCGCATTTTTTCGATCAAGGTGGTTCGTTGCAACCCGAGCATTTTTGCGGACGCGGCAATGGTGCCGCCGGATGCCTGCAGCGCTTCAACGATATAGGCGGTTTCCAGCGCATTGAGGACGCGTTTCAGATCAATGCCGCGCCCTGGCAAAGCCTGTGGGGGCGGCACAATCGCGGCCGATCCAGGGCGCGCTGCACCGCCCGTCCGTATCGGGGCCTGCGCTGTCGACCCGGTGAGGGGGGCAGGGGGTCTGGTCTCGATCCGCAGCAATTTGTCGACACGGTCACGACAGATGGTTTCACCCGGATGATGGGCATGGGCGCGTTCGACCAGATTTTTCAACTCCCGGACGTTGCCGTGCCAGGGCTGTTCCATCAACCGTGCCAGAGCCGCAGTGGCAAAACGCACCGGCTGGCCCGGCAGACGGGCGACGAAATGCTGGATCAGCAGTGGAATATCCTCGGCCCGGTCGGCCAGTGCGGGCATTTCGATCCGGATGACGTCCAGCCGATAGAGCAGGTCCGAACGAAAATTGCCGCGATCGATTGCGGCGACAAGATCGATGCTGGTAGCCGCGATCAACCGCACATCGACAGCGATGGGCAACATGCCGCCAACGCGTTCGACGATCCGGGTTTCGAGCGTTCTGAGCAGCTTTGCCTGCATGGCGCGGGGCATGTCGCCAACTTCGTCAAGGAACAGCGTGCCATTGTGCGCCGCTTCGAATCGGCCTGGCCTGGCCTTGATGGCGCCGGTGAAGGCGCCCGCCTCATGGCCGAACATTTCGCTTTCCAAAAGGTCGGGGGCCACGGCCGCGCAATTCAACGCGACAAAGCTGCGTGTCGCCCGGCGGCTGCGTTGATGCAGCAATTGCGCAACGACATCCTTGCCCGATCCCGATGGCCCGGTGACCAACACCGAAGCCGATGAATCGGCGATTTTTTCGATCTCGGCGCGAATTGCCACGATCGGTTTGCTGATACCCGCCAATGTTGCAAGTTGCGGCACGACCTGATCGCGCAGGCTGGTGTTGCGGCGGCTGTCGGTCTTTTGGCTGGGAGCAAAATTTTCGCGAGCGTTCGGCATGATGATTTCCGATGCGGGCAAGGTTGCGTTAACACTCGACCCGAAACCGCTGCGCCTCCGAACAGCTTGCTTTTGGTATAAAGCTGCGACAGAAAAAGCTGAAATGAAAGTAACGCCAGAATGACCGTTGGAATTGCTACACAGCCAGAGAGTCAGAACCATTTTGGCGGTCAAAAGCCGATCGTCAGAGCTTTAACAATTGGAAACTATTGGCCGGCGGGTGGCCCGGGTTGGCAGGCGCAACCGGTTATCATGTCCGATCTGGGCACATCTGGCGCTTTTGCCGGCGATGTTCTGCTGATCGCCGGCAGCGATTTTGGCGATCTCGGCAGCGAACAGCGCCAGGGTATCGCCGATCTGCATTTGCCAATCGTCATGGCCATCGACGATTCTGTGGCCGCCGACGTGATCGATGCAGCGGATGCCATGGTTTTTGACGATGACGATGCTGCCACCATCGCCTTTGTCGTCGCGGGTGCCAGCGCTGCCGACGCGCAACCGCAGGTGCGCGAATTTTCAGATGTCACCAGCCGCACCATTACCGCCCTTTCGGCCGAAGCCGGCCGCATTGCGACCGCGCTGGCGCGGCTCGCTGCCGAACAGGCGGATAACAGCGCCCTTGTCGCCAAGGTCGACGCGGTACTGGTGCGCCGGTTGATCAGGTTGCGCCGCGATCGCGATCGTTTTTTCCCCGCCGAGGTCTTTGCCGATCCGGCCTGGGACATGCTGCTCGATCTCATCGCTGCGCGGATGGAGGGGCGATCGGTGCCGGTCTCCAGCCTCTGCATTGCCGCCGCCGTGCCAACAACCACGGCGCTGCGCTGGGTGCGCAGCCTGTCTGAGGCCGGGTTGTTTCAGCGCAATGTCGATCCGGTCGATGCGCGGCGGTCCTATGTCACCCTGTCGACAATCGCAGCAGACGCCATGCTGGCCTGGCTGCGGCTGTTTTCCAGCCAGTTCGCGATGCGCTGACACGCCCGGGGCACCAGCCTTATCCACATGAAAACCAGCCTGCCGGCATTTGCAGCCCGGTCCCAAGGCCTGATGACCCAAAAACGCTCTAGCCGGCCGGGATCAATAGGGGCTAAGGCTTTTCTCCCATGACCCGGTTTATTTTCATCACCGGCGGCGTGGTTTCGTCGCTTGGCAAAGGCCTGATGGCCGCCAGCCTTGGCGCGCTGCTGCAGGCCCGCGGTTACAGTGTTCGCATCCGAAAATTCGATCCCTATCTGAATGTCGATCCCGGCACGATGTCGCCCTATCAGCATGGCGAGGTCTATGTGACCGACGATGGCGCCGAGACCGATCTCGATCTTGGCCATTACGAACGCTTCACCGGCGTCGCCTCGCGGCAAACCGATAATATCACCTCGGGCCGGGTCTATCAGGATATCATCACCAAGGAACGCCGCGGCGATTTCCTGGGCGCGACAGTGCAGGTCATCCCGCATGTCACCGACGCCATAAAGCTGTTTGCCCGGGCCGAAACCAATGGCCTTGATTTCATGCTTTGTGAAATCGGTGGCACGGTCGGCGATATCGAATCCTTGCCGTTCCTTGAAGCAATCCGGCAATTATCGGCCGATATCGGCCGCACCAATGCCGTCTACATCCATTGCACGCTGGTACCGTATCTGGCGGCGGCCGGCGAATTGAAAACCAAACCGACCCAGCACAGCGTTGCCGAATTGCGCGGGATCGGCATCCAGCCGCATGTGCTGGTCTGCCGGTCCGAACATCCGCTGCCCGACAGTGACCGTGCCAAGATCGCGCTGTTCTGCAATGTCGCCAAGGAGGCGGTGATCGCGGCGCTGGATGCTGCCAGCATCTATGATGTGCCGCTGCAATATCATGCCGAAGGGCTGGATGATCAGGTGCTGGCGGCCTTTGGCCTTGATGATGCCCCCGCGCCGGCGCTGGCGGTGTGGGAGGATATTTCAGCCCGGCTGCACAGCCCCGAAGGCGAAGTGACCATCGGGGTCATCGGCAAGTATACGGGTATGAAAGATGCCTATAAATCGCTGACGGAGGCCCTGGCGCACGGCGGCATCGCCAACCGGGTCAAGGTCAAGATCCGCTGGATCGAAGGCGAAGTCTTTGAAGGCCCGGATGCCGATATCGCCGCCCAACTGGAGCCGCTGCACGGCATATTGGTGCCCGGCGGCTTTGGCGAACGCGGCACCGAAGGCATGATCCAGAGCATCCGTTTTGCCCGCGAACGCCAGGTGCCATTTTTCGGCATCTGCCTTGGCATGCAGATGGCCTGTATCGAATCGGCCCGCCACCAGGCGGGCGTAGCGGGCGCCGGCACCACCGAATTCGGCCCTACCGATGAACCTGTCGTTGGCATGATCACCGAATGGATGGGCGCCGATGGCATCCAGACCCGCGAAGCTGGCGGCAATCTGGGCGGCACCATGCGGCTTGGCGCCTATCCGGCGCAATTATCTGGCAATAGCGTTGCTGCGAGCATCTATGATGCGCAGGCGATTTCCGAACGCCACCGCCACCGTTACGAGGTCAATGTCCATTATCGCGACCGGCTGGAGGGAGAGGGCCTGATGTTTTCCGGCATGTCCCCCGATGGCCTGTTGCCCGAAATCGTCGAGCGGCCGGATCACCCCTGGTTTATCGGCGTGCAATTTCACCCCGAGCTGAAATCCAAACCCTTTGATCCGCATCCGCTGTTCAAGGGCTTTGTCGCCGCCGCGGTGCGCCAGAGCCGGCTCGTCTGAAGCAGCCTGCCGCTGCCAGATAATGCCCCCACGCCTAAATGTTTCTTTAATAAAGTGACGAAACTGACGGTTTCGGGAGCCAATCAGTTTCTGCCCCGGCGCAGATTGTCGGCGCATTCCCATCGATATAACCCATAAGGGTCGTGTAGGACAGGGCGTCCACGAGTGCATGGGCCGGGCGATGCTTTCGCTCAAAATCGCCGCGTTGACGCCCATGGGCCCGGTTGCTAGTCAGCGCCAGCACGCTTGTGGGTCGTTTTCGGCCTTGTTCGGGCAGATTTTCAGTGGCTTTGCACGCGATTGCAATCTCTCGCCACTGCCCGTTGCTTATTTGAAGGTTCCGTCATGAGTGTCATTCTGGGGCTGAACGCCGATCACCCCGATTCGGCCGCCTGCCTGCTGGTTGACGGTCGGCTGGTCGGCGCCGTTGCCGAAGAACGGCTGGGGGAACGTTTCAAACATTCTCCGGAATTTCCCGAACATGCCGTGCGCTGGCTGCTTGCCGATAATGGTCTTAGCCTTGGCGACGTCGATCATGTCACCATGGCGCGCAATTCGCGGGCCAATGGCAGCGCCAAGCGCGCCTGGGTGCTGCGCAATCCGGTTGCCGGCGCCAAGGCGACGATCGAACATCTCAGCCGACGCGGCAAAAGCCAATCATTCCCGGATCGCCTGGCGGCTGCCTGTGGCGTCGATGCCAAGGGCCTGAAACTTCGGGTCGTGCCCGTCGAACATCATCTGGCCCATATCGCCAGCGCCTATTATGCCTCGCCATTCGACAGCCTTACGGCTGGTTTTTCCTATGACGCGTCCGGTGATTTTGCGAGCGCCATGACGGCGCGCTGCGAAGGCACTGTAATTACAACACTCGACAGGGCGTTATTGCCGGATTCACTGGGTTTTTTCTACACGGCCATGTGCCAGTTCATCGGTTTTGAACGCTTTGGCGAAGAATATAAGGTGATGGGGCTGGCGCCCTATGGCGAGGATCGCTTTGCCGCTGAAATGCGCCGGATCGTCACCTTTGACGACAGTCATATGTTCCGCCTGTCGGGCGGCTATGTCGGGATGCACGGCGGCGGCAAAAGCGGCGGGCTGGCAGACGGGCGCCTGGCTGTCGAGCGGCTCTATACCGATCGCATGGCAGCGCTGCTGGGCCCCGCGCGTCGCCGCGAGGATCCGCTGACCCAGCGCGAGATGGACATCGCGCGTTCGGCGCAGGTGCGCTTTGAGGAAGCGGCGTTGCACTGCCTCAATCGTCTGCACCGCGCGGTGCCAACCGGCCAGTTGGTGATGGCCGGCGGCTGTGCGCTGAATGGTGTCGCCAATGCGCGTATCTTACGCGAAACGCCGTTTACGACGCCCTATCTCCAGGCGGCCGCCTCTGATGATGGCGCCTGTCTGGGGGCCGCCTATCATGTCTGGCACCAGGTACTGGGCAGGAAAGAACGCTTTCACATGGAGCATGCCGCCTGGGGGCCGGGGCATGGCGATGATCATATCCGCCGGGTGGCAGAGGCCTCGGGGTTCCTCGTCAAAAGCTGTGCCGATGATGCGGAACTGGTCGACGCTGCATCAGCGCTGATTGCCGACGGGCTGGTCATGGGCTGGTATCAGGGACGCAGCGAATGGGGTCCGCGGGCGCTGGGCAATCGCTCGATCCTTGCCAATCCGGCGATCCTGACCATGAAGGACACGATCAACGCCAAGATCAAGCGGCGCGAAAGTTTCAGGCCCTTTGCGCCGAGTGTGCTGCGCGAAGATGTGCCGGTTTATTTTGAACAGGACGTCTACAGCCCGTTCATGATGCACGTGGTGAAACTGCGCCCCGAATGGCGCGAACGACTGCCGGCAATCACCCATGTCGATGGCACCGGCAGGTTGCAAAGCGTCGATCCGACGTCAAATGGCCTGTATCATCAGCTGATCACCGCCTTCAAACGCCGCACCGGCATCGGCATGGTGCTGAACACCAGCTTCAATGAAAATGAGCCGGTGGTCGATACGCCCGGACAGGCCCTCGCCTGTTTTACACGCACCGAGATGGACGCGCTGTGCCTTGGCCGTCACATCCTGCGCAAACCATTGCCTGATAACACCTAATTACCCTGTCATAATTGGCTGGCAGCGTTCTTGATATTTGTTTGCGCGACAGATTGACACAGTTTTTCAGCGCGATAGAATGATCATCAGCACATAGGAATAGTGGCCGCAAATTCAGACCCGTAACGGGCCGCGGCCGGTGTTTTCCAGGTGTGACGACAGATGGATTGCCGCGGGGGTCGTTCATCTGGTTGTGCAGTCGGGGAACCAACCTGCATGACAAATGGGTGCAGGTGGCCAGAGGAGGCATTACCATGAATGACACGATGCGGGTTTACCCGACCGGGTTGACCGAAAAGGAAGCAGAAGAGATTCAGGCAGGCCTGATGTGGGGCAGCCGCATCTATCTCGCGATTGCCGTGTTCGCCCATATTCTGGCGTACATGCTGACGCCTTGGCTGCAGTGAGAGGGGTATAGACCATGAATGAGGGAAGAATTTGGCTCTATGTGAGCCCCAGTGTCGGCATTCCGTTGTTCTTCGTGGCATTTGTGCTCGCCGCTTTGCTGGTGCACGCCTCGATCCTGACGAACACGACGTGGTTTTCGGACTATTGGCAGGGCGGCGCCAAGACGGTCGTCGTTGTGCCCGTCGCACCGGCAGCACCCGCCCAATAAGGGCTGCGCTGCAACAGCCGGCACGCACTGTGCCGGCAAAATCATCAAGGGCCGGGGTCAGCAGATCCCGGCTTTTTTTGGTTTGAACAGGACCAGACGCGATCGTCATTCCGGGGCAAGCCCCGGATAACCCGGCTGCTACTGCCGCGCGTTATTCGGCGGACATCAGCGCGGTTCGTGCAGTGACGCTGGTCCGCAACAGCGGGAACATGGCGATCAGCGTCACCAACAGCAGCACAACTTCCAGCGCATAGACACTGACATAGCCCGCGGCTTCGGGTGGAAACGGCCCGGTGATGCCCGACCGGCTGACGATATCGCGGATGCCGCCGCCAAGTGCTGCGCCGAGCCCCGCCGCCGTTGCCTGCACCGCGCCCCAGCTGCCCATGGCAAGGCCGATCTGGTCCTTGGGTGCAAAATTCATGGTCGCTGTCAGCGTGCCATGCGCAAACAGCCCGGCACCAAGGCCGATGAACAGCACGCTGAGGCTGAACAGCGTTACCGAATGCTGCGGTGCCGCGATGATGATACCCAAAAATGCCGGAATACCGATCAAGGCGCCGGCGCTCGCCATCCGAAACGGATCGCTGCCGCGGCTGAGAATGCTCGATGCGATCGAAAAGCCGACCAGCCCGCCGCCGGCAAAGGCCGCTGTCAATTCGGTGGTGGCGCCAACGTTGAGGCCCAGCACCTGGCCGCCATAGGGCTCCAGCAGAATATCCTCCATGCTGAAGGCAAGCGTGCCAAAGCCAACGGCGATGAGCCGGCGCAGGGCATGGGGTTCAGCAATATAGCGATCCCAACTGTCGCGGAATTTGCCCGGCGCCGGCACAGGCTCGGTCCGCAGATGCGCCGGCCGGCGCGGTTCCTGTTTCCAGACGGCGATCAGGTTCAGCGCGATGGTGACGACCGCCGATGTCTGAATGACCTGGATCAGCCGGCCGGGCGAAAAATTTTCAAGCGCGCGGCCGAATAACAGCGCACTGACGATCGATCCGATCAGCAGCATCACATACATCAGGCCAACGACATTGGGCTGATCCTCCTCCCGCGTCAGATCGGTCGCCAGCGCGAGGCCGACCGTCTGGGTGATATGGATGCCAGCCCCGACCAGCAGGATCGCAACGGCTGCCGCTGTGCGGCCGATCCAGACCGGCGCATTGGCGGCCTGCATCGACCCTGCCAGCACCAGCAGTGCAAAGGGCATCATGGCGAGCCCGCCGAACTGCACCATCGTACCTTGAAAAATATAGGGGATGCGCCGCCAGCCCAGCGCCGATTGATGGGTATCGGATTTAAAGCCGACCAGCGCCCGAAATGGCGCGAACAACAGGGGCAGCGACAGCATGATGCCGACCAGCGACGCCGGCACGGCGAGTTCAACGATCATCACCCGGTTCAAGGTGCCGACCAGCAGCACCAGCGACATGCCGACCGAAACCTGGATGAGCGAGAGGCGCAGCAAGCGGCTGAGCGGCACTTCGGCGGTGGCGACATTGGCAAAGGGCAGCAGGCGCGCGCCCCAGCCCATCCAGATATTGATCATTTTCCGGTTTACGACGTTCATCTGGCGATCATTCCCCCGCCGCCGAAACGGACCCCAATTCACTGTACCAGCGCCGGGGCTTTGACAAGCCGGATGCGGCGGGCCGTGGCTGCCAAGTTCAACCAAGTCGCGCGGTGACCCGGCCGTGCCAGCCATGGATGGCAGCCAGGGTTGCCGGCGCCTTGATGTCGATAAAGGCGGCAAAATCGATGATCGTCAGCAGCGCGATATCGGCCATGCTGGAGCGATCGTTGCAAAGGAACCGGCGATCCTGCAACTGCGCGTCGAACCACGCAAGCGCCGCGCCGGCATGGCCGCGCGCCGCCTCTGCCATGGCCGGGATCTGTTGCACCAATTTCGCTGTAAAGGGATGCCCGTGTTGCCAGGCGAGGCTGATCTGCGGGCCAAGCAAGGTCTCGGCCCGGCGGATCCACATATCGGTTTCAGCACGCTCCAATGGCGTTGTGCCAAACAGCGGCGGTTCCGGGTAAAGTTCATCCAGATAACGGCAGATGCTGATGGTTTCGGCGATGATCGTGCCATCGTCCAGCTCCAGAAACGGCACCTGGCCGCGTGGGTTTTTGGTCAGCACGCTGTCGGCCTTGTGCTCACGCTGCAGCAACGACAGCTCGGTCGTCGGCAGCGTCAGGCCCTTGGCTTTCAAAAACAGCTTGACCCGGCGCGGGTTGGGGGCGGGATCGGCGGCGGACCATAGCATCATGGCGATTATCCTTGGTTGAATTTCCCGAACCCTAATCCGCAGTGACTGGAATTACACGCCGGAATCCCGCAAAGGTTGGTGATGATTGTCGATGCCACCACCACTGCCGCCGCCGCGCATGACATTGCCATGATCGAACGGCTGGATGACCGGCTGCGTTGGTTGTCGGCCTGGATGATCCATAATGCCAATCATCTGCGGGCCAGCCGCGATGGCGTCAAGGTTGGCGGCCATCAGGCGTCCTGCGCCTCGATGTCGACGATCATGGCGGCGCTGTATTTTGCAGCGCTCGGCCCCAATGACCGGGTGGCGGTAAAGCCGCACGCGGGGCCGCTGCTCCATGCCATTCACTATCTGCTCGGCAATGAGCCGGTGGAAAAACTCAAGGCTTTTCGGGGTTTTGATGGCGCCCAAAGCTACCCCAGCCGCACCAAGGATGTGATTCCCGTCGATTTTTCCACAGGCAGTGTCGGGCTTGGCGTTGCCGTTACGGCCTTTGCCTCGCTGGTGCAGGACTATCTTGTCGCCCATGGCCAGATGCCGGCCGCCGACGCCGGCCGCATGATTGCGCTGATGGGCGATGCCGAACTTGATGAGGGCAATATTTATGAATGCCTGATCGAAGGCTATAAGCATGACATTCGCAACTGCTGGTGGATTGTCGATTACAACCGCCAAAGCCTTGACCATACCACCGCCGACCGCATGTTCCGGCGCTTCGACGATATTTTTGAAACCTGTGGCTGGCGGGTCATCACGCTGAAGCATGGCCGGCGCCTGAAAGCCGCCTTTGCCAGACCGGGCGGCGCGGCGCTGGAGCTATGGATCGATAATTGCCCCAATGTCGATTTTGCTGCCCTGACCTGGCAGGGCGGTGCCGCCTGGCGGACCCGGCTGCTGGCCGACATCGGCGACAAACCGGGCGTTGCCGCCCTGTTGTCGGGCCATGATGACGATGATCTCGCCCGCTTGATGACCGATCTTGGCGGCCATTGCGTTGAATCGCTGCTGGCTGCCTATGCCGAAGCCGCGGCAAGCGATCTGCCGGCGCTGATCATTGCCTATACGATCAAGGGCAAGGGCCTGCCGCTGGCGGGGCACAAGGATAATCACGCGGGGTTGATGAACCCGCCGCAGATGGCGGCGCTGCGCGACGCGCTCGGCATTGCGGCAGGCGATGAATGGGAACCCTGGGCCGGGCTTGGCGATAATCAGGCGGCGATCCTGCGGGCCTTTGTCGAGGCATCGCCCGCCGCACGCCTGCCTGTTGACCGGCAATTCGACCCGGTCGCCATCGCCGATATCGCGGCGCCAACAGGCGATGAACAATCGACACAAGCTGCCTTTGGCCGGGTGTTGCTGGATATCGCCAAGGCCGGCGGGCCCCTTGCCGATGCGATCATCACCACCTCGCCCGATGTGACGGTGTCGACCAACCTTGGCCCCTGGGTCAATGCGCGCGGGCTGTTCCGGCGCGGCGCGCTTGCCGATGTGTTTCGCGCGGCCAAAATCCCGTCGCCGCAAAAATGGAGCGGTGATAATCTGGGCCAGCATGTCGAACTCGGGATTGCTGAAAATAATCTGTTCCTGATGCTGGCGGCCGCTGGCCTGTCGGCACCGCTGTTCGGCACGCGCCTGCTGCCCATCGGCACGGTCTATGATCCGTTCATCGCACGCGGCCTCGATGCCTTGAACTATGGCTGCTATCAGGATGCGCGGTTCATACTGGTGGCGACGCCCTCGGGCCTGACGCTGGCACCCGAAGGCGGGGCGCATCAATCCATCAATCCGCCGTTGATCGCGATGGGCCAGCCGGGCCTGACCATGTTTGAACCGGCCTATGCCGATGAACTGGCGGCGCTGCTGCACTGGTCCTTCGGGCATTTGCAGGCCCCAAAGGGCGGTTCCGTCTATCTCCGGCTGTCGACTCGCAGCATCGCCCAGCCGATCCGCAGCAACGATGACTGGCGCGCCGGCAGCATTGCCGGTGGTTATTGGCTGAAGCCGCCGGGGCCGGGCGCCGAGGCGGCAATTGTCGCCATGGGGGCGCTGATGCCCGAAGCCATTGCGGCCCATGACGAATTGTCCGCCGAAATACCCGGGCTGGGCCTGTTGGCGATCACTTCGCCCGATCTGCTCCATCGCGGCTGGAGCGCAGCGCGGGCCGGCCGGGAACGTTCGCATGTCGAAACCCTGCTCGATGCCTTGCCGCTCGGCGCCCGGCTGGTCAGCTTGCTGGATGGATCGCCGGCGGCGCTCAGCTGGCTCGGCAGTGTGCGCGGCCAGCGGCTGGTGGCGCTTGGTGTCGATCGCTTTGGCCAGACCGGCGATTTGCCCGATCTTTACCGGGAATATCGGCTGGATACGGCGGCCATCATCGCTGCGATGGCCGAGGCGCTGGTTTATCGCGGGTGAGGCGCGGTTCGACGATACGTCGACAGGACATCAGACTTTACAAAAACGCATCGACCTCGGCCATGAAACGTTCGAACTGATCATGGTGGAGCCAATGGCCGGCATCGGCAAAGGCGACGACCCGCGCGGCGCGGAAATGCGCTGCCCGGCCATCATCAGCCGGATTCGAAGCCCAGCTTTTTTCGCCATAACAAAGCAGGGTCGGGCAGGTGATTGCCGCCCAGAGCGCCTCAAGATCAGCCTCCGGCCATTCGATTGGCGGAAAAAGCCGCATGTAATTGTCAAATTTCCACGACCAGGTGCCATCTTCGTTGCGCGAAATGGCATGGGTGGTCAGATGTTCGGCCTGGGCCTGGCTCAGATAGGCATTTTCGGCTCGCATGCGTTCCAGCGCTTCGGCAAAGCTTGGGTATTTGCGCGGCGCCCGGGCGCTGAGCGCGCGCTTGGCCTCGATCCATTGCCGCAGCCGCGTCGCCGTGCCCAGCGCCTGGCGCGCCGCCAGCATCCTGGGGCTGGGCCCCAGTCCTTCGATGACGACCAGCCGCGACACCAGCTCTGGAAACAGTCCGGCAAAGCGCAGCGCGATACTGCCGCCCAGCGAATGGGCGATAATCGCGATCGGCCCCTGTTCCATCTGATGCACCAGTTGCGCCAGATCATAGACAAAGCCGGCCATCGCATAATCGCCATCGGGCGACCACATCGAATCGCCATGGCCGCGCAGATCGGGCGCGATGATGTGATAACGGTCCCGCAGCCGCCCGGCCACCCAATCCCAATTGCGGCAATGATCGCGGCCGCCATGGACCAGCAGCATCGGCGGCGCCCCGGCATTGCCCCAATCGACATAGTGCAGCCGCAGCCGCTGCGAAATAAAGCTGTGCGAGGTCGGGCCGGACTCGATCATTTGCAGGTTGAAGCGTTGGCACTGCCGCCGTGTCAAGCGTCCCCGCCCACGAACAGGCGATGATCGCCGGCTTTTTTGATGACGATATCGGCGAGCGGCCGGGCGCGGATGATATGCTGATCAAGATTTGCGCGGTTGATCTCGTGCCAGACCCTGCGACCAAAAATGCTGGCCTCGGCTTCGCTCATGCCCCGGAAACGCGCGTAAAAACTCGTCGGATCATCGGCAGCAGCGTGCCAGAATCGCAGGAAACGCGCCGTGAACCAGCGTTCGAGATCGGCGATATCGGCATCAAGATAAAGCAGCGCGTCGAGCTGATCGGCGATTCCGCCGTCGCTGAACCCCAGCCCTTCGACAATCAGCAGGTCGGGCGGTTCGAGGCGGCGCGCCAGTGCCGGATCGACATCGTAAATCCGGTGCGAATAGCCCGGGACGGTCACCGGACCCAGCCGGGCAGCCGTCAGAAACGCCGCCAGCGCCGCTATGTCATAGCTTTGCGGAAAGCCTTTTTTCAGCGTCAGCCCTAGCGCGGCGAGCCTGTCATTGGGCAGCAGCCAGGCGTCCGTGGCAACGATCGCCACCCGCATCAGGGGCGCAAGTTCAGCCGCGATTTGGCCCGCCAAGATCGATTTCCCGACCGCAACCGAGCCGGTGAGACCGATGATGGTCGGGGCATCGTTGCGCCGGACTGCCGCGATGCTGCGGGCGATACCGGCAGGCGTGATCAGGTCTCCGACCGGCGGCAGCGCTTTCATGGCTGAAATGCTATGCGCCCGGCTTTGGCTGGGCAAGCGCGATGATCGTGGCACGCCCATGGCGCCAGCGCTCAGACCCTGTGGTTGACGGGTTTCGACACTGTCGCCAACAAAGGCGCAGTCTATCGGCAAAGGCAGCGCAGCGATGATATTTTATGGCTATTGGCGGTCGTCTGCGGCCTATCGCGTGCGGATTGCACTGGCCTTGAAGGGGCTGGTCGCCGAACATCGCCCGATCGACCTGCGCAGCGCGGAACAACGCAGCGATGCCTTTCTCGCGCTCAACCCCGGGGGCCTGGTGCCCTTGCTGGTCGATGGCGCGGTGCGGATCGCCCAAAGTCTGGCGATCATCGAATATCTCGACGAACGCCAGCCGGCGCCGTCGCTGCTGCCCGGCGACGCCGCCCGGCGCGCCCGCATCCGGGCGGCGGCGCTGACCATCGCCTGCGATATACACCCGCTCAACAATCTGCGCGTGCTGACCTGGCTGAAGGCCGAGGCCGGGCTTGCGCCGCCGCTGGTCGATGGCTGGGCACAGCATTGGATCACGACCGGCCTTGCCGCGCTGGAGCCGCTGGCGGCGGTATCGCCGGGGTCGTTGCTGTTCGGCGACACGCCAACGCTTGCCGATGTCTGCCTGTTGCCGCAGCTTTACAGTGCCCGCCGGTTCGGGGTCGATCTGGCGGCGTTTCCGGCGCTGGTTGCCGCCGCTGCGGCGCTTGCCGCCTGGCCGGGCATCGCAGCGACGGCCCCTGAAATGCAGGCCGATGCCATGGCCTGAAGTCTGTATTGCGCTGGCTTTGAACGGTCTCGACCGCATTCAGCTCCAGTCGCCTTCCCGAGTCAGCCCTCGAAGTAATATCAACCCGGATGCCATCGATACGGACCCGTTGCTGCGAACGATCAGTGATCGACGCCGATCCGATCAATCGAAATCATTTGTGGCCGGCACGTCGCTGGCGGGGAAGCTTTCGTCGAGCGCCTCATCGAGCAAGTCTTCCTCATGCGGATCAGGCGTCGCATCGGGTTTGTCGCTGGGATCAATCATGGCTGCTCCTTTTCGTCGGCCATAGTGTCGTTCCAATCCCAGACCTTGTCGAGGCCGGCGGCGGCCAAGGCAATGCGGATTTGGCGTGATGATGCGTCCTGTCAAACGACATCATCCAGCAAGGAGCCTTTCGATGACCAGAGTTCTCGTCCTCTATTATTCTGCCTATGGCCATATCGCGCGGATGGCGGAGGCGGTGGCCGATGGCGCGCGCGGCGCCGGGGCAGAGGTCGATATCCGCCGCGTGCCCGAAACCGCGCCGCCCGCGGTCGCTGCCGCTGCGCATTTCGTCGCCGACAATCGCCACGCCATCATCGAAAGCGTCGAAGCGCTCGCCGATTATGACGCGATCATCATTGGCACGCCGACGCGCTTTGGGCGCATGGCGAGCCAGATGGCGGCATTTTTGGACACGGCGGGCGGGCTCTGGCTGCGCGGTGCGCTGCACGGCAAGGTCGGCGGCGCCTTTGCCTCGACAGCGACGCAACATGGCGGCCAGGAAACCACATTATTTTCAGTCATCACCAACCTGCTGCATTTCGGCATGACCATCGTCGGGTTGGATTATGGCCATCAGGGCCAGATGGGGATCGATGAAATCGTCGGCGGCGCGCCTTATGGGGCAACTACGGTAGCCGGCGGCGATGGCAGCCGCATGCCGAGCGCGATCGACCTGGCCGGCGCCAATTATCAGGGCCGCCGCATCGCCGAAACGGCAACGAAACTGGCTGCCGGGGATGCGAGCGTTGCTTGAGATGGTCAGGTGATCGGCGCGCCACATTGATGCGGGCTTCAACGGGGCCTGCGTCTATCCGCGTGGAACAGGATAGAATTGCGCTGCTGAACGGTTGTCACGCCGCCCCCCCGAGCGACAACCGGCGGTGCAAGGACGGGCGGCTGCTCCCCCGGGCCGCCCGTCCATAATTTTCATGGCAAGGGTTTTTGCGCCGATGCTGGCGCGCTTGCCGCCCGCAGCGCGGCATTTTCCGCCTCCAGCAGGCGCAGCCTCTCTGTCATCGGGGCGAGTGCCTCAACAAGTTCGGCTTTGGTATGGCGCGGCGTGATAAATTGCGGGCAATTCCAGTCAAAGGCTTCGAGCCTGATCATGATCCCGCGCTCGACCTTTGCCGCTGCACCCGAGCTGAGGCGGTCGAGCAGGTCAGGTTCATCATTTGCGCTGATGCTCCGGGCATGGCCGAGCAATTTCAGCCGCCGCTGGTTTGGATAGTCCATCAGGAACAGCGATACCCGATCATCGCCGGCCAGATTGCCGACGCTGACATATTGTTTGTTGCCGCGATAATCCGCAAAGCCGATCGTCTGTTCGTCAAGCGCTTTCAGGAATCCGGCCGGGCCGCCGCGATGCTGGACATAGGGCCAGCCGGTTTCGGAAACCGTGGCCATGTAAAAACTTTCGCGGGCGGCGATAAAGTCGATCTCCGCCGCGCCCAGCCGATCATTGGCGGGGGCGCCGGGTTCGGCAAAGCGGGCATAAGAAGCGCGCGACCCCGCCGCAACCTGGACCGCCTTGACCCTTGGGGTAAACATCAGTTCGGCAAAGCGATGGGTCATGGCGGGCTCCTGCAATCGTCATTCGGCAGCAGCACGCTCTATCATTTTTGCAACGGCCTGCGGGTTTGAAATCATCACGACATGCGACGCGCCCTTGACCTCGATGCTTTCCCTGGCAGCGGCGCGTTTCGCCATGAAGGCGTGCAAGGCCGGCGGCAGGTTTTTGTCGCGTGCGCCATAGATGAACCAGGACGGCAGCGATTTCCAGGCCGGCGGCCCGGCTGCCTCGCCAAGCGCCGCCTCGGTCACCGGGCGCTGGGTGGCTGCCATCTGCAGCGCGGCAGGTTTTGGGACATCGGCGGCGAATTGCGCCCGATATTTGGCCTGATCGATGTAAAGATCCTTGTCGCCATTGGCCTGGATGACCGGCGCCGCCAGCGCCTGTGCCAATGTGCCGGTTGGAAAGCGCGCGCCGAGGCTGGCGGCGCTTTCGCCCGCATCGGGTGCGAGGCCGGAGACAAAGACCAGGCCCTTGACATTGTCGGCACCGGTTGCCGCCATCGAAATGACTTCGCCGCCATAGGAATGGCCGACGAGCACCACCTTGCCCGGAATCGATTTGACGATGCGCGCCACATAATCGGCATCGCCGGCAAGACTGCGCAGCGGGTTGGCGGCGGCAATGACCTTGTAGCCAGCGGCCTCAAGCCTGGTGATGACGGGATTCCAGCTCGACGATCCGGCAAAGGCGCCATGGACAAGCACGATCGTTGTCGCTGTGGCGGGCGCAGCGGTGGCTGGCTGTGCTGTGCCGAACGCTGTGCCCAGCAACATGGTGAAATATATTTTTGACATTGTCATCTGCGGCGCTCCGTCGTTCGGGTGTGTGCAGCAGGATTGACGCACGGCGGGGCCGAAACCGCATCCGCCGCAGCCGGCTCTAGGTCACCGCATCCTCCGGCGCGTCGGCTGCTGCGATGCTGACTTTCGAGACGGCGTCATCGATCCCGGCGCTGGCGCTGAAAAAGCCGGCAGCCATCAGGCCGCCACCAAGGACGACCGACACAAAAACGCCAAGCGTGACGGTTACGACCATCGTCATGGTCAACGGGCCATAGCTGGCAAGATAGAGCATCGCGGCCACCACCATCGCCGCACCGGCAATGGCAAGGTAAACCAGCCGGCGCCGAAAGCTGGCCAACGCGGCTTTGCCGGCAAGGCTTTGATGGAGAGGTGTTTCCGGCATTGTCAAAATCCCAGCTCGGACAGGCTCGGATGGTCGTCGGGGCGCCGGCCGGCCGGCCAGTGGAATTGGCGCGCCGCTGCCTCGATCGGATGTTCGTTGATGCTGGCGAGGCGCTGGAACATCAGGCCATCGGCTGCGAACGCCCAATTTTCATTGCCATAGGCGCGAAACCAGGCGCCGCTGTCGTCATGATATTCATAGGCAAAACGCACCGCGATACGGTTGCCGGTAAAGGCCCAAAGCTGCTTTATCAGCCGATAATCGAGTTCGCTCTGCCATTTGCGTGTCAGAAACGTTTCGATTGCAGCGCGCCCGCGCAGGAATTCGGCGCGGTTCCGCCATTCGCTGTCTATCGTATAGGCCTGCGCCACAAGCGCCGGATCGCGGCTGTTCCAGCCGTCTTCGGCCAGCCGAACCTTGGCTGTTGCCGATGCAAGGTCGAAAGGCGGCAATGGCGGGCGTGTAAAGGGGGCGTCTGGCACGGCATTCTCCTGCGGCGGGCCGGTCAGGCCTGGGCTTCGCCGCCATCGACAAAAAGCTCGGACCCGGTGACAAAACTTGATTCATCCGACGCAAGGAACAGCGCCGCGCGGGCCACCTCTGCCGGATCCCCGACGCGTGCCATTGGCACACCAAGCGCCATCTGGCCAAGCAATGCCTGTTGATCGCTGGCATCGGGGCCCGCAAGGCCGACCAGACCCGGCGTTTCGATGGGGCCGGGGACCAGCGTGTTGATGCGGATGTTGCGGCCTTTCAAATCGATCATCCAGTTGCGGGTAAAGGCGTGGACCGCCGCCTTGGAGGCGGCATAGACGCTGAACCCCGCCGTCGCCTTGGCCGCGGCCGTGGAGCCGGTCAGAATGATCGAGGCGCCGTCCGCAAGCAGGGGCAGCGCCTTTTGCACCGTGAACAGCACACCTTTGACGTTGCGGTCAAACGTGTCGTCGAACTGGGCTTCGCTGATCGTTTCGAGGGGCAATAACGAGCCACCGCCAGCATTGACGAACAAGATATCGAGGCGACCGAAATCCTTTCTGATCCGGTCAAAAAGCCCGTCCAGCCCGGCCAGGCTGGCGGAATCGACCTGCAAGCCGATCCCGCCGGGGATGCGGTCGACAGCAGCATCGAGGGCGCTCTGGCGGCGGCCGGTAACGATGACTTTTGCGCCTTCGGTGGCAAAAAGCTGTGCGGTTGCAAGGCCGATGCCCGTGCTGCCGCCGGTCACCAACGCAATCTTGTTGGCCAGTCTGCTCATCGCAATCTCCTTCTGGAATGGCGCCAATGTCATTGGCTGCACAGGGGAGAGACGCAGGCGAGGTCGAAGTCCTCACCGCCGCTCGAAAGGCCCGGCCGGTCGTCGCCTGATGGACTTTCAAGGTGAGGCATTGGCGCCGGTCTGCGTCTAACCCGGCAGACCCAGCCGACGCCTGCACAAGGATAGCCGAATGTTCAACCCCTCAAATCGACGGACCGTCCTTGCTGGCGGCCTGACGCTTGCTGCGGTGGCAGGAAGTCTGGGTGTTCCTGATTTTTCTGCCGATGCCAGAACCGCCCCGGCGCCCCGTTCCACCCTGATGAAAGGCTCGATCATGAACACCGTAACGATGAAGGATGGCACTTCGATTTTCTACAAGGACTGGGGCACCGGCCAGCCGATCGTGTTCCACCATGGCTGGCCATTGAGCGCCGATGACTGGGATGCGCAGATGCTGTTCTTCCTCGCCCATGGCTATCGCGTGATTGCCTATGACCGGCGCGGTCATGGCCGCTCCACCCAGACGTATCTGGGCAACGAAATGGATACTTACGCGGCCGATTGCGCCGCTTTGGTCGCGCATCTCGACCTGAAGAATGCCATCCATGTCGGCCATTCGACGGGCGGTGGCGAGGTTATCCGCTATGTCGCGCGTCATGGCGGCAACGGCCGGGTCGCAAAAGCCGCAATCATCAGCGCGATCCCGCCGGTGATGGTCAAATCGGCGAGCAACCCCGGCGGCAGCCCCATCGAAATCTTCGATGGCTATCGCGCCGCCATGGCGAACCGCTCGCAATTCTACCGCGATGTCCCCGAAGGCCCGTTTTATGGCTTCAACCGGCCTGGCGCAAAGGTCTACCCGGGGATGATCGACAATTGGTGGCGGCAGGGCATGATCGGCGGCACAAAGGCGCAATATGACTGCATCAAGGCCTTTTCCGAGACCGATTTCACCGAGGATCTGAAGTCGATCGGCATTCCGGTGCTGGTCATGCACAGCGAGGACGATCAGATCGTGCCGTTTGCAGACGCCGGGCCATTGTCGGCCAAGCTGCTCAAAAATGCGACACTGAAGGTCTACAAGGACTTGCCGCACGGCATGCCGACAACGCACGCGGCGATCATCAACGCCGATCTGCTGGCGTTTCTAAAGGCCTGATCCCCGCCATTGCCCGGGTCATCGCCACCCGGGCACCATCTGAAAAAAATGCCGGCGCGAGGGTGTAGCGTGCGCCTGCCCGCCAAAGTTGGAGCCATGATATGACCATATCGTTGCGCAACGGATCGATCGACGCGCCCGCACAAACACCCGCAGCAATACCCGCACACACGCCCGCAGCAATGCCGAAGCGTTTTGTGTGGCTGGCGGCTTGGCTGTTGCTTGGTATCACGCTGGTTACCGCGCCGGCCTTTGCGGGGAAGCCAACCCCTTACGACACCATAAACCAGGCAGCCGCCAGCAGCCCGGTCACCATTCACAATCTGCGCGGCGGGATTGCCATGCTGGCGGGCTCGGGCGGCAATATCGGCGTTCTGCCGATGCGCAATGGCTTGCTGATGATCGATACCGGCATCGCCGTGTCGGAGGCAAAGATCAAGGCGGCACTGCGGCAGTTAAGCCCGCAACCGCTGCGCACCGTCATCCTGACGCACTGGCACTGGGATCATAGTGACGGCGACGCCTGGGTGCGGCGCAGCGGCGCGACGCTGATTGCCGATGCTCGCACGGTCAAGCGGTTGCAGCAAACCAACACGATCGTCGAATGGGGCCACAGCTTCACGCCGATTGCGGTCAAAAACCTGCCGAACCTGATCCTGACCGGCGACAAGACGCTGATCTCAGGCGAGGAGACCATCAGGATCGGCCACTACCTTGCCGGCCACACCGATGGCGATCTCTTCGTGCATTTCAGCCGTGCCGATGTGCTGCAGACCGGCGATACCTTCTGGAACGGCGTCTATCCGTTCATCGACTATGTGACCGGTGGCAGCATCGATGGCGCCATTGCCGCAGCGAACGAAAATTTGCGGCTCGCCACGGCAAAAACGATTGTCATTCCCGGCCATGGTCCCATTGGCAACCGCGCCGACCTCATCGCCTTTCGCGACATGCTGGTCGCGGTTCGCGGCAAGGTCGCGGCACTGAAGGCCAAGTGTAAATCCCTGCCCGAGACCCTGGCTGCCCGCCCGACCGCCAGGTTCGACGCCAAATGGGGTCGTTCGATCATCGACGGCAGCCTGTTCACGGCCCTCGTTTACCGCGGCGTTTGAGCCGTCTTTTTTATATCTTGAGGAGATCACCGATGCGCACCGATCTTGCAATTTTTGCTGCTGCGACGCTGTTGCTCGCCAATGCCGCTTCGCCGGCGCGATCCGCCCCGGCGAGCCCGGCACTGATGGTGCCGACCCCGCATTATCGGACGGCATCCGTTGAGGGCGTGAAAATCGCCTATGTCGAGGCTGGGCCGAGGGACGCGCCGGTCGTCCTGCTGTTGCAGGGGTTCCCGACGTCCTCGCATCAGTATCGCAACCTGATCCCGCTGCTCGCCGACCGCTATCACGTCATTGCGCCCGACTATCCGGGCTTTGGCGAAAGCGACGCACCGCCGCACGACACGTTCGAATACAGCTTTGCGCATTATGCGACGCTGATCGACGGGCTGCTCGGCCAGATTGGCGCCAAACGCTATGCCATGTACCTGTTCGATTATGGCGCGCCGGTCGGCTATCGTCTCGCCCTGAAGCACCCCGAGCGGGTCAGTGCCATGATCGTCCAGAACGGCAACGCCTATGCAGAAGGGTTGGGTGCGTTCTGGGACCCGATCAAGGCCGATTGGGCCAGCAAGACGCCGGCAACGCGCGAGGCACTGGCGTTCCTCGTCACGCTGAAAACGACGATGTTCCAATATCAGGACGGTATGGAGGATGTATCGCGGATCAGCCCGGCCAACTGGCGGCACGACCAGCCGTTGCTCGACCGGCCGGGCAACAAGGATATTCAGCTCGACCTGTTCCGCGACTATGGCAGCAATGTCGGGCTGTATCCGCAATTTCAGGCGTTCTTTCGCAAATATCAGCCGCCGACGCTGATTGTCTGGGGCAAGAACGACAAGATTTTCCCGGCCACGGGCGCCGAACCCTATCGCCGCGACCTGCCCAAGGCCGAATATCATCTGCTCGATACCGGCCACTTTGCGTTGGAAGACCAGCTGCACGTGATGGCGCCGATGATCCACGATTTCCTCGATCGCACAGTCGCCAAATGAGCGCCCGCCGCGCCCTGATCCTGATCGGAGTTGCCGTCATGTCCAATACGCTTGCCGCCCGGACTGCGCGCGACATCGGCGGCGCCCCCGGTGTCGTGCCGCTCGACAGCCCGCAGCCGCCACCGCGGCTCATCGTCGACCCGCCGGTGCCCGGCCCGCTGTCGTTCGGCCGGGTCGTCATCCAGTATCGTGCCGAAAATCTGCGCATCGTGCCGGTGTTTGGCGCCAAGGCGCTCGCTGTCAGCCCGCGTATCGGCCACATCCATGTCACGGTCGATGACCTGCCCTGGCATTGGGCCGATGCCAGCGGGGAGCCACTGATCATGAACGGCTTGCCGCCGGGGCCGCATATAGTGCTCATCGAACTGGTCAATGCCAACCATGTGCCGTTCACCAGCCAGTCGGTCAGCTTCGTCGTTCCGCCGTCCCGCTGAGACGAGCCCTGGACGCAAGCCGACCATCGAAATCGATTGCGGCCGGGCAAGATCGCCCTAGGCGGCGCAATCCAGCGCAGGCGCCAGTTTTACGTCGGCGCGCACCATATGCTTTTCGACAGCGCTTACAGAAATACCAAAACGCGCTGCGATGTCCCGGTAATTCTGGCCTTCAAGGCGGCGCATCAGAAATATGGTCCGCGTGCGTTCCGGCAGCGCCTGTAGCGCCGCTTCGACAATACGAAGGGTTTCCCGGCTTTCAACGATGCGAGCGGGATCGAAATCCGTGCCACAATGCCGTTCGCAGTCGAACGGCACATGGTCGTCGGCGTGGCGCACGCTGCGGCGGCGATGCCGGTCTGCAACAACACTTGCCGCGGTCCGGAAGACATAGCCGCCGATATTTTCGACCTCCCCCCCCTGACGGACAGCAAGGCGCACAAAAACATCCTGAACAAGGTCCTCGACATCGGCGGCGTCGCGCAGCTTGCGCCGGAAGAAACGCAGGAGTGCCGGCCGAAACGCCGCCGGGCCGGGCTGCATCCGGGGGATGCCGGCAGTAATGGCCTGCCGATCTTGCTGCGTGGAACAGTAATTCATCACCAATCCCCTTATGTCGTCCGATGGGGAGAGAGTCGCCCGGATCAACAAATTTTGCCATGCAAAGACGGGCGGTGACGGAGTCACTCATTCGGGTAGTCAAAATTTAAGCTTGCGGGTAATTTCGCCACCCCGCAGACACTGGCGGGTTGATTTTATGCCGATTTCTGATGATGTTGAGCGCTCGGCAGGACCAAGGGCCTCCGGCGGGCAGGGCCTGTAGGCCCTGCACCGAGTCGATTATTGATCCCCAGCTTTCAATGGTTTGCCCCCACCAGCAAAAGTGGGTGCAGGGCTTCAGGCCCTGACCGCCGGAGGCCGCTGCTTTTAACAAGTCATTGAATATGGATTATACTCAACGCTATCGAGTCAGCGATATTTTACGGCGGCCAAATAGCCGCGCGTCGATCGACGCTGCGCCTGGCCCGATCATGGCGAGGGCGAGCGACGTCAGCAAAAAGCCGATCAGCGACGCCGCAGGCAGGTTGGCATCGACAATGACGATGCCGATCACAAACACGATCGAAACAACGGCCATGACCCGCGTGAACAAGCCGATGGCGAGCGCCAGCGCCAGCAAATCCAGCCCGATCGTCCGGGCAGAATGGGGCGGGATACTGCCATAAGGTGATGTGGCCAGCGAAATTGCGACCGAGACGCGCAATAATAACAGCGCGGTCCCTGTCAAACCACCAGGAAAGACCAGAAATGTCTGTTTCATGCTGGCATCGCTAGGCGAATCTGCCGCGTGCCGGTTACCTCCAAATGGGCTATGATCGGCTAATCCTTTGGGGGGCTGCGCGACGTGACCCGGGACGCAACTATGTCCGGGCGTTGATAGTCACCCGGGTGGTGGCGAAGGGGGAATGCGTGACGGCGATGATCCGCTATCTGGCGCTGGTTTGCGCGGCATTGATCGCCGCCGGCCCGGCGCGGGCGTTGGATCCGGCGCGGAGCATCGCCCAGTATAAACACACGCGCTGGACGATCGATGAAGGCGCACCGGTGCCAATAAAGGCACTGGCGCCGGGAAAAGACGGCTATCTATGGGTGTCGGGCAAGCAAGGGCTTTATCGCTTCGACGGCATCCGGTTTGAGCTAATAACCTCGCCGAACGCCGGCCGTGCGATCTACACGTTGCTGGTAACCCGCAAGGGCGACGTCTGGGTCGGCTACAAGGGCGCCGGAACCGCCGTCTATCACCGCGGCACATTTACCGAAGTGCCGATGCCCGACGCCGGGTTCGTCAAGGAAATGGTCGAAACCCCGGATGGCAGCATCTGGGCGACCCTGGGGCGAAAAGAGCATCAGCTTTACCGCTTCCGTGACGGCGCCTGGGCCGAAATCGGCTCGCGGTTGGGGTTTCCCGCCAGCGATATGGTCAAAATGATCGTAACGCGCAACGGCACCGTCATGATATCGACGATCCGCGATGGCATCTATGCGCTGCTGCCGGGTGCAGCGCGCTTTGTCCGGACAAGCGACGTCCTTGTCGGTCATGCGGCATTGAGCGAAGACAGGAATGACAATGTCTGGATTTCGGACGCATCCGGTTCAAGAGTTAGTCAGTTCGGCCGACCTGCAGTAAACGCGCAGGCTGTTCTGTCGTATCCGACGCCCGAGGCGAGGCGGGATGCGGAGGCGTTTTTCGACCGCGACAACAATATGTGGGGGAAAACCGAGGACAGTATTTTCAGGCTTCGTCAGCCGCAGCCAGGTGGAGCCGCGTCACAGGCCGGCGCGATCGACAGTGTTGCGCAATTTCAAGCAGCTGACGGCTTGTTGACCGGTAATGTGCGCGGCATCGCCGAAGACCGCGAAGGCAATATCTGGGTCGCGACGGTTTCAGGCCTCGAACGCTTTCGCGCGGCAAATATTGTTGTCGAACCAAAATTGACCAACCGGGCGTTTTGGCACGACGTGCTGTTGGCGGCTTCCGATGGCAGCGTCTATATCGGAGAAAGCGATGCCGTTTATCGCGTCCGGCCGGGCGGCGCCGTTCAACGGGTCATGCCGGCCAAGGAAACGCTGGCGCTCTGCGAGGGACCGGACCAGGCGATATGGGCCGTCATGGAGGGCCGTGTCGCACGGCTGGACGGCGATCGGATCAGTCGTTTTCCAAGCCCGGTCGAAGGGTTGGCAATCAACGACTGCGCCGTCGATATCCGGAACCAGCTCTGGATTTCCGCCGATGACGGCTTGTTTCGGCAGGTTTCCGGCGTGTGGCAGAAAAGCCCGGTGCCACCCGAGACCAACACTTCGCTGGGGCTGACCCTGTTGCGACTGCGTGACGGCCGCATGCTTGCTGCTGACGAGACGCTGGCGATTGTCGACCCGCCAGCGCCAGCGCGCCCGTTGATCAGCGCCGATCGCCGTTTCAATCCGGTGCGTTTGGTTTTCGAAACGCCGGAACGGCTGTTGTTCGGCGGCAATTTTGGTATCGGCGCGTTGAAAGACGGGCAGCTGCGTTTGCTGTCATCGAAACGCTTTCCTGTCCTCAACAATACCGGCGGGATCGCCACGACATCGACGGGGCAGACTTGGGTCGTGTCGGCGGCGGGCACGCTGGTGATTCGGACCGATGCATTTGATCGCGCTTTGACCGATCCAAAAGCACCTCTGCCGGTGCGAATCTTCGACTTTCGGGATGGTTTGCCGGGGCTGGCGGGCGGCTCGGATCGAAGGGCGGTCGTCGGCGGCGGGGACGGCCGCATGTGGCTAACGATCGGCACCGGGACGGTCTGGATCGATTCGCGCCATTTGCACCGCAATATATTTGTGCCGCCGGTCAATATCAGTGCGCTCATCGCCGACGGGAAAACCGTTCGCGATCCGGTCGCGGTCCCATTGCAAGCGGGCAGCCAGAACATCGAAATCGATTTTTCGGTTTTAAGCCTGTCGATCCCGGAACGCGTGCAGGCTCGCTATCAGCTTGTCGGCGATGGCCAGGGCTGGATCGATCCCGGCATGCGCCGGCAGGTGTTTTACACCAATCTTGGCCCCGGCCATTATGTCTTCAAGGTCATCGGCGCCAATGATGACGGGGTCTGGAATCGCACCGGCGCAACGCTTGCTTTCGACATTCCACCGACATTTCTGCAATCGAAATGGTTTCTGGCGCTTTGCATCGCCGGCATTGGCTTGTTGCTGTGGATCGCCTACCGCATCCGGGTGCGCCAGCTTACCGGCAAAATGCGCGAGCGGCTTGAACAGCGGCTGGCCGAACGCGAGCGAATTGCCCGCGATTTGCACGATACCCTGCTGCAGGGCTTTCAGGGTTTGATCCTGCGCTTTCAATCGGTTGCAAATGATCTTTCCGGCGACCAGCGCGCACAGCGCTCGCTGAACGCCGCGCTCGATGCGGCGGACACGGTGCTGCGCGAGGGGCGCGACAGCGTCAGGCTGTTGCGGACCGTCGACAGCAGCGATCTGGCGCAAACCCTGTCCGAAACCGCCGCCCGAATGAGCGCCTCCTATCCCGTCGATTTCAACATGGTGGTGGAGGGCCGGCCCCGCGCCCTGCACCCGGTCGTCGGCGGCGAAATCTGCCGCATCGGCGAGGAAGCGATCATCAACGCCTTTCAGCACGCGAGGGCGAGCCTGATCGAAGTCGCGCTGACCTATGGCGCAACCGATTTGACGCTTGGCATCCGCGACAATGGCGTCGGCATCGATGCGGCCATCCTCGACAAGGGCGGGCGGCAGGGCCATTTCGGCCTTGTCGGGATGCAGGAGCGCGCGACGCAGATCGAAGCGGATTTGAACGTTTCCAGCCGGGCGGGGGCGGGCACCGAGATCAACCTGACAGTGCCGGGCAAAATCGCCTATGTCTCGCAATATCGCCGCTGGTGGCAGCCCTGGCAGTGGCTTCTGGGCTCGGCGAGAGGCCTGCAATCATGAATCCCTTGCCCGATAGATCGATCCGCATCCTGACGGTCGATGATCATCCGGTGCTGCGCGACGGGTTGGCAGCGATCATTGCGGGCCAGGCCGATATGGCGCTGGTCGGCGAGGCAGCGAATGGCGCGGAGGCACTGGAACAGTTTCGCAATCTGCGCCCCGATGTGACGCTGATGGACCTGCAGATGCCGCGCATGAATGGTGTCGATGCGATCATCGCCATCCGCAAGGAATTCGTGCAGGCCCGGATCATCGTCCTCACCACCTATGTCGGCGATGCCCAGGCGATGCGCGCGCTGAAGGCCGGCGCCGTTGGCTATCTGCTGAAAAGCACGCTGCGCACGGATTTGCTGGGCACGATCCGTGCCATTCACGCCGGGCGTCGGCATATTCCGCCGGAAATTGCCCAGGAAATTGCCTTTCATGCCGCCGATGACGCGCTGAGCGAACGCGAAATCGCGGTGCTGACCTTTGCCGGCCAAGGCAAGGCGAACAAGGAAATCGCCTGGTTGCTGACGATTTCGGAGGATACGGTAAAGGCGCACATGCGCAATATTTTCGCCAAACTCGACGCCAATGATCGCACCCAGGCTGTGACGCTCGCCATGCGCAGGGGCATCATCGAACTCTGAACCGCTGGTCCAGGCGCCGCAACCGCGTCGGCATTCGGGTTGGCGTAACTGGCTGGGTGCAAACCGCAATTATGTGCTAAACCGGACAAGGATTTGCCGGGGTTGGTGCGAGATTCAGGATGAATGAAAAACGGCGGGTGCAGGCGTTCGACCGTGGCCTTGAGGTCCTGATTTTTCTCAATCGCCATAATGGCTCATCGATTGGCAAGATCGTCGAGGGCACGGGCATCAATCGCGGCATTGTCTATCGCCTGTTGGAAACGATGCGGTACAAGGGCTATCTGCGAAAGGAAAAGCAATCGGCTGATTACTGGCTGACGGAATCTGTGCGCTGCCTGTCGGATGGTTTCCGAAATGAAGCGTGGATCGACACGATCGCCAAGCCGGAAATTCAAAAATTGAGCCAGGAACTGATCTGGCCGATCTCGCTCTGCACGTTGAGCGGATCATCGATGCAGGTGCGCGTGACATCGGATTATGTCAGCCCGCTGGTTTTTGACAAGTTTCCGACCGGCTTTCGATTTTCACTGGCGGGTTCGGCGTCGGGCGCTGCCTATATCGCTTTTTGTTCGGCGCAGGAACGCAATACTGTGCTCGCAGTTGTGAGGTCGATCGATCAACCGACCGATTCCGAGCTTATCCGCGACAATGAATCGCTCATGCGACGCTTGCAAAAAGTCAGGGAGGATGGATTTTCAATCGTCAATGTGCAGGAAAAAGTGACTGCTTTCGCGGTGCCGATCGAAGTCAATGAAATGGTTTTTGGCAGCCTGACCTTGCGCTATTTCACAACCGCGATGTCGCCATCGGTCGCCGTCGAAAGGTTTCTCGACCCATTGCAAAAATGCGCCAAACGGATCGCGCTTGCGGTCCAAAAATCCTATTTCTTTCAGCCCGAGGGGTAAGTTGCGCCAGATCAGGTCTCAAACCAAATCTCACAGATACTGACCCGTCAGCCAGGGCAGGAGCCTCCGGTGGGCAGGGCCTCAGGCGCTGCCCGCCGGAGGCATTTTTTTTGCTTTCTATGAGTCATTCAAAGCGGTTTTTGGTCTGAATTTCTATTCAGGCTTGCGCGCGATATAGGTCGCGATGCCCCAGTGCCGGTTTTGCCCCTTTTCGACCTGAAAGCCGGCAGCGGCCAGCGTTTCGACAAAATCCGAAGCGACAAATTGCTGGGACCAGCGTTCGGCATTATAGACATGGTCGATCCAGCCCATGAAACGCCGATAGGGGTCTGTCGAGCGCGCCATGCCGGTGTGGAAATCGATGGTTTCGAAAACCCCGCCGGGACGCAGGATGCGAAACATTTCCGTGCAGATGGCGATGGCGGCCGCGGGCGAGACTTCGTGGAAAAGAATATAGGCTGTCACGAGATCGACGCTGTTGTCGGCAAATTTACTGTCTTCGGCCAGGCGCTGGGCAAAATGCACGGGTACCCCAAGCTCAACGGCACGCGCATGCGCATAGCGAACCAGCGGGCCGCCGATATCGATGCCCCAGACTTCGGCATCGGGATATGCTTCGGCCAGGGCGACGGCGAGGCGGCCGACGCCGCAGCCGATTTCGACGATCCGATCGACCTTGCCATCGGCGGGCCGGGTCACCGATCGGGCCATATTTATGTGAAGTTCGTCGTCGCTGTTCTGGCCCTTGTAAAAACTGTTGGTGCCATAGTGAAATAGCGGCCCGCCAAAGTCATTGCCGGTATAGCCGCCCGGCTGGATGTGAATTTCGTGCATGGCATAGTCGGGGATGGGCATGCCGGGATTGAGTTCGAGCGTGCCTGGGCCCCTGCCATCAGCGGCTTCGAATGAATCCAGGTAAAAATCCTGGTTCTGGACATGGTGATCCTGAACATTTTGCCACATTAATTGCTGGCTCGACATCCAGCAGCGCAGCCTGGTCGCAATGGCTGGATCGGCAAGAAACCTGTCGCGATAGGCGCTGAGCGGCGCTTCGACGGCATTGACCCGCAGGTCCTCCAGGATTTCGCCGGCGCTGGCCACGGCCGATTTGTCGAGGTCACCATAGGTCCAGTCGCGAAACCCGACGACAAAGTCCTGATAGCTTTCGACATCGAGGCTGCGTATCCGCCGATTGCGCCCCGAAAATCCACGATCTGCCAGCATTGCTACCCTTTCCGCCCGGGCCCGACGTCCGACCCAGGATTATCGCCAAAAACTACCACGGTTATCACAAGACTGTCGCATTGCGCCTGTGCTGCGCTCGCATAGCGCGCAGCGTGTCCGTCAACCCGGCGCATCACCAGCGAGAAAATCGGTGATCGCCCGGAACATGCGGTGGCGGGCATTCTGGAGATGGCCATAATCGCCGCCGTCGGGCACGATCACGAGCTGTTTGTCATGCGTTGGCAATTGTTCGAAAAAGGCGGCGCGACCGCTACCGCCCTGCATGTAATTTTGCTGGCCCGCGGCAAAACCATAAAGCATCAGCACGGGGTTGGGGATCAATGCCGGATCGGCCGGAATGCTGCCATTTTCATTTTCGATGCGGATGCCATTGGGCGCCCGCGGTTCATCGGTTTCGGCCTGGATCGCCACTTGTTCATGGGCATCTGCCGCCATGAACGCCAGTTCGAGCCGATCGCGGAAATAGGCCGCGCTATTCAGCCACCAATCGGTTTTTTCCAGAAACGGGATCTTGTTGCCGCCGCCGAGCGCCGGGTCCATCAAAATCGCCCGGTCGATCCGCGCCCCTTGCGTTTCCAGCAGCCTCGCAACGATACGCCCGCCCCAGGACCAGCCAAGAATATGCGGCCGATGAAAGCCTTGCCCTGTCAGCCAGTCCAGCACGGTTTCCGTGTCTTCCATCGCCTGTTCGGTTTGAACCGAATGGGGATGGCCGGTCAGTTCGGATTGCTGATAGCCCCTGATGGCGAACGTCACCGCGCCATAGCCGTGGCTGGCCAGCATCTCCATCAGGCTGTAATCGGTGCGGCCATCAAATGTCAGATCATAGCCGATCTGGCCCGACAGATTGGCACCCTGTACCAGCAGAACGGCCTGCTTCGGCGCCATTTCAAAGCCTTTGGTCCGAACCGATAATTTTCCTGATTTTCCATCGATCATCATGTTATTGGCTGTGAACATGTGCATCCCAATCCGCTATTTGGTAATCAACGCGTGCCGAATACTTGTCTGATATTAAATCCAGACGTGGATCGGCGCGCGACGACTGAAAATTCCAAAAATAGCATCTAGGCGCAATGACGCCAAAAGCTATCGGCACGTTTTCGTGACACGCATAGCGCGCACTGGCTATCATTTTTCGGCGTTTGTCGCCAGCGAATGCAGGCGGCGCGCCGCACGCATTGCGTGAAAAATCGCCACAAGCAAAACATATCAAAATTAGCCGGGTATAAGCATGACCAATCGTAGCCCGGGTGAAAAATGCCGCAACCAGACGATATGAGCATCGCAATAGTCGGGGCGGGACTTGCCGGTCTGACGCTTGCCCTGGCGCTGCAAAAATCCGGCTTTCGGCCAAAAGTCTATGAACAAAGCCCCGTGCTGGGTGAAGTTGGCGCCGGTATCATGATCACGCCGAATTCCAGCCGCATCCTCATCCATTTGGGATTGAAGGAAAAATTATTTGGCGTGTCCTTGCAACCTGTAAATAATTATCTGCACGACTATTTGACCGATGCTGTCGTCAGTAAATCCGACCTTGGCATGCAATCGCTGAAAAATTCCGGTACGCCTTTTTGTACAATACACCGGGCTGATCTGCACAGCTTGCTGCATGACGCTGTCTGTGAACTGGATCCCGACTGCATACAGCTTGACCATAGCTTGACGGATCTGGCGGAAACCGGCGATAAAATTCAGCTGGAATTTGCAAATGGCGTCGTCGAACGCTCGGATATCGCCATCGGATCGGACGGCATCCGATCGGTCATTTGCAGCAAATTTTTCGACGCTTCAAAACCGGTTTTTACGGGCAATGTCGCCTGGCGCGGGGTCGTTGATAACAGCGATGCACTCTATCGCATGGACGCTGCCGACATGGGCAATTGGATCGGGCCCAACCGCAATGTCGTCGTCTATCCGCTGCGAGGCGGCAAGGAATTGAATTATGTGGCGATTTCAAAACGCCAGGCCTGGGTCGAGGAAGGTTGGAACGTGCAATCCAATCCGCAGGAATTGCGGCAGGAATTTGCCGGCTGGAGCGAGCGGATGCTCGCCATGTTTGCCGCCACGGCGCCGGACAAATGTTTCAAATGGGGGCTGTTCGATCGTGATCCGATGCACCGCATCGTGCGCGGCAGGGTGGCGCTGCTCGGGGATGCTGCCCATCCCATGCTGCCATTTCTGGCGCAAGGCTCGGCGATGGGGATCGAGGACGCCGTCATCATGGCACGCTGCCTGACATCGTGCAGCGACCCCATCGAAGCGCTGAAATCCTATGAGGCGACTCGCCTTGAACGTATCGGCTGGGTGCAATTGCAGGCGCGCAAGGTGCAACGCCTGCTGCATTCAAAGGCCGGCGAGAATGAGCTGGAGGACAGGGAAGCGCGCTCCAGAAAAATCTACACCTATAATGCGATCACGGCACCCATGGCAGGATCGTCGGCCCGGCTCGGGGGCTGATCCGGCGCCAACGCCCGCTCCACAGTGTGCGGAAATCACGAGCAAGTTGTCGGGACGCCGCCGATTAGGCTATGTCAAAGCTGATTTTAGCGACCAGATCGAGCAACCCATCATCAAAAAACAGCGCAACTCTGTTCTGGCCCCCGGATTGAACGTCGGTTCTGGCTGCATCATGGGTGCTTTGGCGGGGTCGGGGGCAAGGCACCAACGCCCTTGCAGATCGCAGGCACGGCGATGACCGAGCGTCGATCCGCCGGCACGCGCGTCGGCATCACCCGCGATTATCTGGTCCGGCTTGCCGCCGATCTCGCCGATAGCGAAGGCGTCGCGGCGGTTTCCCTCGCGCGGCTGGCGTCGATCAGCGATGTGCAAACGCCGACGATCTCGCACCATGTCGGCAGCCTTCACAGTCTGCGCACAGATATCGCCCTGCTCGCGGTTGAACAGCTGGCCGATGCCGTAAAGGCAGCCGGCGCCGGCAAAAACGGCGAGGCTGCGGTGCGGGCGATGTATCGGGCCTATCGGGCCTTTGTCCACGCCCATCCGGGCCGCTATACGGCGTCCATCGAAACCCCCGATCCTGCCGATGTGCGGCGTCTGGCCGCAGCCGGCCGGCTTGCCGAAAATCTGCGCGATGTCTTTGGCCAGATCGGCCTGCACGGGGATGATGCCTCCCGCGCCGCCCGGCTCCTGCGCTCGGCGGTGCATGGCTATGCGACGCTTGAATTGAACACGGCCTGGCAGACGCCGCTTGATAATGACGCGACGTTCGAATGGCTTTTGAACGTCATCATCGCGGGCTTGACAACGCGCGCCTGAGCCTTATTCTAATGTCATTAGATTAAGGAATTCGCGATGCGATTTGGTGCCTTTATCACGCCCAACCACCGGCCCGATGATGATCCGACGCTTGGCCTTGAGCGTGACCTGACGCTCGTCGAGCACCTCGACAAGCTGGGCTATGACGAGGCCTGGTTCGGGGAACATCATGGGTCTGGCTGGCAGAATATTTCGTCGCCCGAAACCTTCATTGCCGCCGCCAGCCAGCGCACGACGCATATCCGGCTGGCGACCGGCGTTGCGGCGCTGCCGTTCCGGCATCCGCTGATGCAGGCGGATATGATCATGATGCTCAACCATCTTTCAAGGGGTCGCGTCATCCTAGGCACCGGCCCCGGCGGCCCGCAGGTCGATGCGCCGATGATGGGTTTGGACCCCGATTGCCTGAAACCGCGGCACGCCGAGGCGCTGGAGGCGATCATCGCCCTGCTGACCACGGACGAGCCCATCGATCGCAAGACCGACTGGTTCACCATCAAACAGGGCCGGTTGCAGTTACGACCCTATCGCGACGAGCCCATCGAAGTCGTGGTTTCGGCGCTGTCGTCGGCGGTTGGCCCGACCCTTGCCGGCCAATATGGCCTCAGCATGCTGTCTTTGGGTATCCTTGCGCATGGCGGCGCCGATCGGCTTAAAAAGGCCTGGGAGATTGCCGAGGAAAGCGCTGCGGACCATGGCAAAACCGTCGATCGCAAGGGTCTGAGGCTCGCCGGGCCACGCATGCATCTGGCCGCGACCGATGCCGAAGCACGGCGTGATGTCGCCTTTGGTTTGCGTCCGTTTGTCGGTTTCATGCATGATTGCGGGGCGCGGCATGTGTCGCCCGATGATGATATCGACACGATGGTCGACAAGCTGAATGCCAGCGGATCGGTGATCATCGGGACGCCGGAACGCGCCCAGGCCTATATCAAGGAATTGCGCGATACCGTTGGCGAGGTCGGTTGCTATCTTATTCCCACACAGGAATGGGCGGACAGCGCCGCAACGCTCAAATCCTACGAATTATTTGCCCGCCACGTCATCCCGCATGGCGGTTCGCATACGACATCGCTGCGCCGCGCCGCCGATGAATTTGCCGCGATCGTTTCGAAACAGCCGGGACCGGCGCTGACGAGCCGAGCCGGAAAAATGCGCGTCGATGAAGTTGCGACGGGCTGATCGCAAAATCGCCTTTTGATGCCGCACTATGGTTCGCAGGGGGCCTCCGGCGGGTTGGCAGGGGGCCTCCGGCGGGTTGGCAGGGGGCCTCCGGCGGGTTGGCAGGGGGCCTTGTATCTTGAACTTGCCAGCATCAATGCAAGTTCAAGATACAAGGCTCTTGCGCCTGTTGTCAGGTCAGCAACTATATTATTTGGCGGGAAGCGCGCTGTTCCTGACGCACTGTCGCTGCGATGACGCTTGACCAGGGTATCGGCCGGCGTGCCATGCAATACTGCACCTCAGGTTTCGACGCCGAGGCCCAGTGCTCCCGGGTTCATCAGGTTTCGCGGATCGACGGCGGCCTTTAGCGCGGTCAGCATGTCCCAATTGGCGGTGCCCAACCGTTCCCGAAACGGGTAGGCCCGGCCGATCTGCATATGCGTCGCGCCGTGGCGGGCAAAGACCTGCTTCAGCTCGGATCGCAGCATAGCGATCAGGGCGGCGGCATCGGGATTGGCCGGCAGCACCGGGAGCTGGCGACGGTAGGACGGCTCCATCAGCCGCTCGTGCAGCGGAAACATTTCATCGGGCCAGGTCATGACAGGGTCGATCTGGAAAGAACCGGTGCCAATAATTGTCGCCAGCAGCACCCAGCCAATGCCATGTGCCGAAAGTTCGGCGCTGCGTGCGTCGAAAATGCGGCGGATATCGGCCTGCAGCGCCGCTGCCCTCGAATGTGGCACGATCCCGTGCGTCGGCAGCCAGCGGGCGCCCTCCGGCCCGACGACGATGTTGAGCGAGCCAAAAGGGTTGCCCCGGACGATCTTTGGAATCGAGTTTTCGATCATCCGGCCCTGGTTCCGGGTACAGGCAGCGGTGACATCGCGCAGCGCTTCATCAACGGCGGAACGGTAGCGATGCTCGATGGAAAGATGGATCGAATAGCCATTTTCATCGACGATATTGCGCCCTGCCAGCGCCACCCGGGCGGCCGACGCGAGGCCCTTGACCAGGCCACCGCTGTTTTTTGCAACGCCGCCCAGCGATTTCAAATCCTGTGCAATGCTCAGGCGTTTCAGCCGCGCCGCCTGCAGACCCGGATCCATCAGGAAACCATCGGCAGCCACACCCAGCCGGGCGATCGCCGACATGGCGGCAGCGGCGGTTTCGAAATTGCGAAAACTTGCCGAGACATAATCTACGTGCGTCGGCCGCAGCATCAGCTTCAACGTGATTTCGGCCTTGATGCCGAGCGCGCCATTGTCCCCCAGAAACGGCCCCGTCAGATCGGGCCCGAAATAACGGTTAAAGGGCGGCGTGCCATCGATTGCGGCGCTGCCGGTGCGCAGCACGCGCCCATCGGCCAGAACCACCGCCAGCGATTGGACGCTGTCGGCCGAAGCGCCATGAACCCCCGACCCATAATAGGTCGCGTGCTGCGACATCGCCCCGCCAACGGTCGATACACGGCCAGATTGCACGCCCCAGAACGGCGTCCGCAGATCAAGTTTTGCCAACGCCTCGTTCAGCGCCGCCCAGGTAACCCCGGCTTCGACGCGGACGTACATATCATCGCTGTTGATTTCCAGAATGGCGTTCATCCACCGCAAATCGACGATCACGGCGATCGCAACGGGGGGCAGA
>JBBRIC010000011.1:0-42822 GCA_038221665.1 Sphingomonadales bacterium | reverse complement strand
AAGGCCGCACCATCATCATCGGTTTCGGTCGGGTCGGGCGGCTGGTTGCCGCCATTCTCGATCTGCACGGCAAACCCTATCTCGCCGTCGACAGCGACCCCGATGAAGTCGCGCGGTTGCGGCGTGATGGCGTTGCAATCGTTTATGGCGATGCGCGGCGCCCGGAATTGCTCGATTCGCTGGGGCTGGAAACCGCCGACGCCGTTGTCCTGACCATCGATGCAGCGCATAGCCTTGATACGCTTGTCCGCCAGATCCGCGAACACCACCCTAATCTATGCGTCGTCGTGCGCGCCAGGGATGCCGATCATGCAGCCCAGCTTTATGCGCTAGGCGCGACCGATGCGGTGCCCGAAACGGTTGAATCAAGCCTCCAGCTGGCGCAGGACCTGCTTGTCAATCTGGGCGTTCCGATGGGCGCGGCGATTGCCAGCATTCATGAAAAACGCGCCTCCCTGCGCGCCGAAATCATGACCGCCAGCCTGGTCACTGCCGCCAGCAATCGCCTGAAACGCGATGGCAAAATGCGGCTGAAAGCCTGACTCTATTGCTGGTGCAGGGCGTCGCGCACCGCAGCGATCGCCGCATCGGCATTGCCCGCATCGGGCCCGCCGGCCTGGGCAAAATCCGGTCGACCGCCGCCGCCCTGGCCGCCCAGCGCCGTCGCTGCCAGCCGGACATAATCGACCGCGGAATGGGCGCCCTTCAAATCATCGGTCACACCGACCGCGACCGATGCCCGGCCATCATTGACAGCGATCAGCACGGCAACGCCCGAGCCAAGGCTTTTCTTGAAATCATCGATGAGCCCGCGCAGATCGCGCGCCTCGATGCCATCCAGAGTCTGGCCGATGAAACCGATGCCGTTGATGGTTTCAGCGGCCGGCGCCCCGCCGCCTGTCGCGGGTCCCGCCAGTGCCAGTGCCTTTCTGGCCTCGGCCAATTCGCGTTCCAGCCGACGCCGATCATCGATCAGCGTATCGACCCGGGCCAGCACCTCGTCGGGCCGGGCTTTCAACGCCGCCGCGACGGCCTTCAGCCGATCTTCCTGCGCATTCAGAAACAGCCGTGCAGCGTCGCCGGTCAGCGCCTCAATACGGCGCACCCCGCTGGCCACGGCCGATTCAGAGGTGATCTTCAACAGCCCGATATCACCCAGCGCCGTCACATGGGTGCCGCCGCAAAGCTCAACCGAATAATCCGCCGCATCGCCGCCACCCATCGCCAGCACGCGGACTTCCTCGCCATATTTTTCGCCGAACAGTGCCAGCGCCCCGGCCTCGATGGCGGCGTCGGGCGTCATCAGCCGCGTGGTGACGGCGCGATTGCCCCTGATCTGGGCGTTCACTTCGGCTTCGACGACGGCGATGTCATCGGCGGTCAGGGGTTTTGGCTGGCTGAAATCAAAACGCAGGCGATCGGCCGAGACCAGCGAGCCCTTTTGCGAGACATGGCCGCCCAGCCGGTGCCGCAAGGCCGCGTGCAGCAGATGCGTCGCCGAATGATTGGCACGCAGCCTGCTGCGATATTCGCCATCGACCGCCAGCGCCACCGTGTCTCCCACCGCAATGCTGCCGGCCGAAATGCTCGCGTGATGGGCGTGCAGCTTGCCCAGCGGCTTTGATGTATGGCTGACGACCAGGCTGAAACCTTCGCCGGTCATCGTCCCCGTATCGCCGGCCTGGCCGCCCGATTCACCGTAAAAGGGCGTCTGGTTGGTGATGACATCGACGCTGTCGCCGGCGTTCGCGCTGGCGACGGCGATGCCATCCTTGACCAGGGCGACCACCTCGGCCTCGGCGGTCAGCCCGGTATAGCCGATGAATTCCGTCGCCCCCCGCGCCTCCGCGATATCGAACCAGACAGTATCCGATGCGCGGGCGCCGCTGCCCGTCCAGGCGGCGCGGGCGGCGCGTTTCTGTTCCGCCATGGCCGTATCGAAACCGGCGCGATCAACGGTCAGCCCCTTCAGCCGCAGCGCATCTTCGGTCAGATCATAGGGAAATCCGAATGTGTCGTATAATTTAAAGGCGATCGCACCCGGCAGCGTCGCGCCCGGCGGCAACGGCGCAACCGCTTCATCGAGCAGGCCCAGCCCCCGCTCCAGCGTCTGGCGAAAACGGGTTTCTTCAAGTTTCAGCGTTTCAGCAATCAACGCCTCGGCGCGGCCAAGTTCGGGATAGGCCGACCCCATGACCCCGACCAGCGCCGGCACCAGCCGGTGCAGCAACGGCTCGGCCGCGCCCAGCAGATGGGCGTGGCGCATGGCGCGGCGCATGATGCGGCGCAGCACATAGCCACGCCCTTCATTGGCCGGCAGCACGCCATCGGCGACAAGGAAACCCGACGCGCGCAGGTGGTCCGCGATGATGCGGTGCGAGGCGATTTCAGCGGCATTTCGGGGCGTTCGGGTGCGTTCCTGGCTGGCCGCGATCAGCGTCTTGAAAATATCCACGTCATAATTGTCATGGACGCCCTGCAGCACGGCGGCCACGCGCTCCAGCCCCATGCCGGTATCGATGCTGGGGCGCGGCAGATCGAGGCGGGTCGTCGCATCGACCTGCTGATATTGCATGAACACCAGGTTCCAGATTTCGACAAAGCGATCGCCATCCCCATCGGGGCTGCCCGGTGGGCCACCGGCGATATGATCGCCATGATCGTAAAATATCTCGCTGGATGGCCCACACGGCCCGGTATCCCCCATCGACCAGAAATTATCATCGGTGGCGATGCGGATGATGCGCTGGTCGGGCAAGCCGGCAATGCGTTTCCACAAGGCCGCTGCCTCATCATCGCTGTGGTAGACGGTGACGGTCAGGCGATCGGCGGGGATGCCCCATTCACGCGTCAGCAGATCCCAGGCCATGCTGATCGCCTGTTCCTTGAAATAGTCGCCAAAGCTGAAATTACCCAGCATTTCAAAGAATGTATGGTGCCGGGCAGTATAGCCGACATTGTCGAGATCATTATGCTTGCCGCCGGCGCGAACGCATTTCTGGGCCGATGTGGCCGTGACATAGGGCCGGGTTTCAAGCCCGGTGAAGACATTTTTGAATGGCACCATGCCGGCATTGACGAACATCAGCGTCGGATCATTTTGCGGCACCAGCGGCGACGATGGCACGATGCGATGCCCGGCCTTTTCGAAATGCCCGAGAAAGCTGCGGCGGATGTCGTTGGTTGAGATCATCGCCATGGCTTAGACGACGGGGCAGCGATGCTCAACCGCGCGTTATAGATGCATCAGGCAATGGCCGTGAACAGCCAGACCGCAGCGGGCAACGCCACCCTGGCGTCTGCGTGAAAGGGCATGAGCGCGATTGCCAGCCGCGCTTCGGCCTCGGCGGCCACAGCCGGCCCCGCTTCGCGCACCGCCCGCGCGGCAGGGCCGATGCGCAGCGCGAACTTGATCGCATCGTCGACGGCGTTGTCCCCCGCGCCCGTCAGCATTTCGGTTGACAGGCCATGGTGGCTGACATCGCGCCAGCCGGATTGTAGAAGGATTGCGGCCACACGATCCGCATCGGCAAAGGCAAACGGCCCCGGCGCACAGGGGTCAGCCGGCGGCGCGGCGGGCAGCAGATCGGCAAGACACGTCAGCGGCAGTGTCGCCCAAAGATTGTTGGCGGCCGGCTGCCAGCAGGCAAAGCACAGCCGCCCTCCGGGCACCGCCAACCGCAACAGATTGGCAAAGGCCGCCACCGGATCATCAAAAAACATCACCCCGAAACGCGACAGGATCAGATCATAGCCGCCGGCATCGGCAAAGATCGCAGCATCGCCGGCGATGAAATCGATATCGAGCAACAGGGCATCGCCGCGCGCGCGCGCCCGGGCCAGCAAGGGTTCCGACACATCAAGGCCAACGACAGCGCCGTCCTCGCCAACCGCAGCGGCCAGCGCCAGTGTCGTTTCACCGCCGCCACAACCGACATCCAGCGCCTGTTCGCCCGGCCCCGGTTCGGCCAGCGACAGCAAGGCGGCGGTAATCGGGCTGAGGGCGCGGTCCATTTGGTCCTGCATCCGCACCCAGGTTTCGCCGACCTTGCCATTCCAATATTCGATCTGTTCGGCATTCTGCATGGCGGCGGCCTTTATTGGGGCGCCGCAAGCGCGCGGCGGATGGCCGTAATCCTGAATTTTGGCGGCGCGAACGTCAACCGCCATATCCCGCCCTGTCCCGGTCGGGGGGGCTTGCGTTCATGGCCTCGCTTCGCCACATCGCCAGTCATGTCCGACAAGCCACCCCTGCAGGCCGTCATCGTGCCGGTAACGCCCTTGCAGCAAAATTGCACCCTGTTGTGGTGTACAGCGACGATGCGCGGCACCTTTACCGATCCGGGCGGCGATATCGACCGGCTGATGGCGGTTGCCAACCAGCATGGCGTAACCATCGAAAAACTGCTCGTCACCCATGGCCATATCGATCATTGCGGGCTGACGGGGGTGCTCGCCGAACGGCTTGGCGTGCCGATCGAGGGGCCGCACCCCGATGACAAATTCTGGATCGATCAGGCGCCCGGCATCGGTGCCGACTATGGCATCGCCGGCGCCACGGCCTTTACGCCCGATCGCTGGCTGTATGATGGCGATACGGTGACGGTCGGCGATCTGGTGCTGGATGTCTATCACTGCCCCGGCCACACGCCCGGCCATGTCGTGTTTCACCATGCCCCGTCGAACCTCGCCATCGTCGGCGATGTTCTGTTCCAGGGCAGCATTGGCCGCACCGATTTTCCACTCGGCAATCATGGCGACCTGATCCGCGCCATAACGACGAAATTATGGCCGCTCGGTGGCAATACGGCCTTTGTGCCGGGCCATGGCGGCATGTCGACCTTTGCTGCCGAACGGCGCAGCAATCCATTTGTTGCCGATGCGGTGCTGGCGGCATAAGTTTCCGACCAAAGGATTGCGACCATGTTACTGATCCTGGAAGGCGCAGCGACATGACCGGCGCCGCCATCGTCATCGGCGCCGGCGATGCCACCGGCGGGGCGATTGCTGCGGCCTTTGCCCGCGACGGCCTGGTCGCCGTGCCGGTGCGCCGCAGTGTCGAGGCATTGACCGCGCTCACCACCCGCATTGAAAGCGAGGGCGGCCGCTGCGTCCCCATTGGCTGCGATGCCCGCAACGAAGCCCTGATGGTGGCGCTGTTCGACCGGGTCGAGGCCGAAATCGGCCCCATCGAGGTTGCCGTATTCAACATCGGCGCCAATTCGCCGATGGCCATCGTCGATGAAACCGAGCGGCGTTATCGCAAGATCTGGGAATTATGCGCATTGGGCGGCTTTTTCACAGCGCGTGAAGCCGCCCGCCGCATGATTCCGCGCGGCCGCGGCACGATCCTGTTTACCGGCGCCACCGCCAGCGTGCGTGGCGGCGCGGGCTTTGCGGCCTTTGCCGGCGGCAAACATGCGCTGCGGGCACTGGCCCAAAGCTGTGCGCGCGAATTGGGGCCGCAGGGCATCCATGTCGCGCATGTCGTCATCGATGGCGCCATCGATACCGAATTCATCCGCAGCCAGTTTCCGGAACGCTACGCGCTGAAAGCCGAGGCTGGCATCCTTGATCCCGAAGCCATTGCTGCAACCTATGTGATGCTCCACCAGCAGCCGCGCAGCGCCTGGACGCACGAGCTTGACCTCAGACCCTGGGCCGAAAAATTCTAGAATCAGCTAATTGCAAAGGTGCATTTGCGATGACCAAAACCATTGAATTCCTGTTCGATGTCGGATCGCCGACAACGTATCTGGCGCACCGCAGGCTGCCTGCGATCGTGGCTCGCAGCGGGGCGACCGTCGATTATATCCCGGTGCTGCTTGGCGGCATCTTCAAGGCGACCGGCAATGCCCCGCCGGGGATGGTGGCGGCGCGCGGCCGCTGGATGGGCATCGACATGGCCCGCCATGCCGCGCGCGAAAACATCGCGATGGCCATGAACCCGGATTTTCCGATCAACACCATCACCATGATGCGCATGTTGACGGCGGCGCGGGGCTTGCCCGAATTTGCGGCCCTGGCGGAAACGCTGTTTGCAGCGATGTGGGAGCGGCCGGCGAACCTTGGCGACCCGGTCGTGCTGGCAGCAACGCTGACCACCGCCGGCTTTGATCCGGCGTTGTGGCTGGAACGCGCCAATCACCCCGACAACAAGGCGGCGCTGGTCAAGGCCACCGAATATGCCGTGTCGCGCGGCGCCTTTGGCGCGCCCACATTCTTTGTCGGCGACGCGATGTTCTTTGGCCAGGACCGGCTGGACTGGGTCGAAGCGACGCTGCGCTGACAAGGCGCTTCTGTCGCTGGAAATTAGGGCGAAGTTTCGGCGTGATGATCTGATGTCCCGATTCTGAAAATCGGGCTGCGTAAATTAGACTGTGTTTCGGGACATTAGCCTTTCGTTTCAGCATCCTGCGCCTGAAGCACACTGCGAAGATCAGCGAACCTCAGGGGCAGGACACCAGGCGCCTTTGGTACTTGGGCGGTGGTGCGCGCAAAGCCTTGGCCGGGTTGGAACGCCCATACTTGCTTACTCAAATTCGAAAGATGCGCTAGGCTCATGACGACCTGCCGGTAGGTACGGCCTGACCGGCATAGACAAAGCGAGTTGTTCGATGTTTGACGAATATGGCTTTCCACGCGGCCCTGATGTGGACCAAGCTGCGCCCATTCTTGACACGTTCGTATATTGCAGTCGTGCCGCCACGGGCGTCGATGACGAAGAAGTCGACCGCATCATCCTCTGGTCGCAACGCCGCAATGTCGAACGCGACATCACCGGGGTGCTGGTGTTTGGCAGCGGCGTCTTCTTCCAGTGGATCGAGGGACCGCCCGCCGAGGTGGAGACGCTGATTGCGAGCCTGCATGGCGATCCGCGCCATTACGACATCGTTCCGTTGGATCGGAGTATGGAAAAACGTGAACGTCTATACCCGAATTGGGAGATGGAGCGGGTCGGCGCCGACGACATCCGCGCGGTGCTTCAAGAAGCGCTCGAAAGCGCGGAAGATGAACATAATATCGCGGCACTGGAGCGTATTCTGAAGCACCTCGATTCGGGTCCATTAGAGACGCTTGGGCGCTAGAATCAATTTCATTTCAATTGCATCGTCGTGCTGGCGGTTGCGCTTCAACCAAAGTGAAACGTAGCCTGGAGCAACTTGCCTAGCATTGGCAGCAATCGCTTCAAATGGCGGATTTGCAACCGGCGAAATCGCCAAAAAAAAGCCCGGCGGGGGGTCCCCCGCCGGGCCGATTTCGATCTTGCTTTATGGTCGCCCTAGCGGCGGTCGCCCATGAAGCGGAGCAGGAACATGAACAGGTTGATGAAGTTGAGATACAACGTCAGCGCGCCCATGACGGCGGCCTTGCCGGCGAAATCGGTGCCGGCGACAGTGTCGTACATCAGTTTCAGGCGCTGCGTGTCATAGGCGGTGAGGCCGGCAAAGATCAGCACGCCAAGGATGCTGATGATCAGATCGGTCGTGCCCGAACGGAAAAACATGTTGGCGATGGACGCGATGACAATGCCGATCAGGCCCATGAACAGGAACTTGCCGAATGCCGACATGTCGCGCTTGGTCGTGTAGCCATAGAGGCTGAGCGCGGCGAAGCTGGCCGCGGTGACGAAAAATGTCTGGGCGATCGACGCGCCTGTATATTGCAGAAAGATCGTTGAAAGCGACACGCCCATCAATCCGGCATAGGCCCAGAACAAGGTTTTCAACGTCGATTCCGACATGCGGTTGACGCCAAAGCTCATCGCCATGACCATGGCCAGCGGCGACAGCATCGCCACCCAGCCCAAAATCGTCGGGCCGACCCGGCCATCGGCGCCGGCTGCGAAGAACAATTGCAGCAAGGCCGGCGTCGATGACACAAGCAACGCCACGATGCCGGTCAGCAAGACGCCCGACGCCATGTAATTATAAATTGAAAGCATGTATTTGCGCAGGCCGATATCATAGCCCGAAGCCTCGGCTACCGCAGGCGCGGCGGCGAAGCGGGGATCCACCTGGTTTGCCATCGAAATTCTCCCTACCGGCTCCATCGCCGGAATAATCACCAATATCGCCTATCGACCGACATATTTCAATGCGTCACACTGTCGAAATTGTAATCTACAAATCCCGCAAGATGGCGTTGGGCCGTGCCGACAGCGCCGCCCAGTTACCGAGCAGCCCCAGAATAACCGTCACGGCGCCACCGACCAGCACCGTTGCCAGCACGGGCAACCAGTCCGGCTGCCATTCCAGCTTGAAAATCTGCACGATCACGAACCAGCCCGCCAGCCCGCCAAGCAACAGCGCCAGGCCGGCGACGATCAGCGCCAGAAAGCCATATTCGGCAAGGGTCGCCCGCGCCACCTGGCCCCGCGTGGCACCCAGCAAGTTCAGCAGCACCGCATCATAGGTGCGCGCCCGCGCGCCCGCTGCGACCGCGCCAATCAACACGGCAACCCCCGCAGCCACCGTGACCGAGGCCGCCGCGCGGATTGCGGCCGATAATTGCCCGAGCAATTCGCTGACCTGGCCCAGCACATCCTTGACCCTGACCACAGATGCGGTTGGAAAACCCCGGCCGATGGCGCGTTCGATCCCGCGTTCCTGTCCGGGCGCCACCGACAAAGTGGCCATATAGCTATAGGGCGCCGCCTCCAGCGCGCCCGGCGCGAACAGGATCGCAAAATTAAAGCCCAATGATTGCCAGTTGATCTTGCGGGTGTTGGCGATGGTGGCATTAACCTCCACGCCCAGCACCGAAACGCTGATGCTGTCACCGATCTTCAGCCCCAATGCCGTCGCCGCATCAGCATCGAGCGAGACCAGCGGCGGGCCGGCATAATCCCTTGGCCACCAGTTGCCGCTGACCAGCGTATTGGCCGGCGGAAAATCTCGCGCAAAGCTGAGGCCGCGATCGCCGCGCAGGATCCAGGCGTCGGGCGACGCCTTCAATTTGTCGACCGGCACGCCTTTTACCGCCGTCACCGGGCCGCGCAGTGACGGCACCACTGTCATGGCGCCGCCGGGGGCAGTCGATCTGACGATGGCGCGAAAGTCTTCAATGCCTTCCTTGGGGATATCGAGGATGAAGAAACTCGGCGCGCGTTTGGGCAATGTGCGCTGGATCTGGCCCGAAAAATTCGTTTCGATAACCGCCAAGGTCGCAAACAGCGTCAGGCCCAGCCCCAGTGCCACGACCAGCGAGCGCGTCGGCGCGCCCGGCCGGTGCAGATTGGCCAGCGCCAGCCGCGCCATCGGGTTGCGCGGTCGCGGGCTGTGCCGTGCCAGCAGCGCAACGACCGCCGCCAGCAGCCAGAGCAGCGCGATCAAGGCCAGCGCCGCCCCCAGGAAGCCAAGCACGAACAGCCGATCGCTGGCCTGCCAGACCGTCAGCCCGACTATGGCGAGGCCCGACATCGAAATCGTCGCCAGCATCGCCGGCGTTGGCCGGTCACGGCGTTCGGTCAGGCTGCGGAACAGCCGCGCCGCCGGCATCCGCGCCGCCTCTGCCAGGGGCCAGAGCGCAAAGGCCAGCGCGATAAGCAGCCCATAGGCAGCCGCCAGTGCCAGCGCCGGCCATTGCGGATTTAGCGATGGCGGCACCGGCAGGCTGGCGGCGGCAAATCTTGCCGCCACAAAGGGCGTCGCGGTGCCGATCAGCAGCCCGATAACGACAGCCGCAATGGTGACCAATCCGATCTGCCACAAATAGATGGCGCGGATGGTGGCGGTATCGGCGCCAAGCGTTTTCAGCGTGGCGATCGTCCGGGTTTTGCCATCCAGATAGGCGCTGACGCCGCCGGCGACGCCCACACCCGCGACGACCAGCGCCGTCAGCCCGACCAGCGTTAAAAATTGCCCCAGCCTGTCAACGAACTGCCGCGTGCCGGGGGCGCCATTGCTGCGATCCTGAAACTGAAATCCGGCGTCCGGCATGGCCTTGCGCAATTGCTCGACGGTTTTTGCGGGGTCAACGCCCGGCGGCAAGCGCAGCCGGTATTCGCTCCGAAACAGGCTGCCGGGCGCCAGCATGCCGGTGGCGGCCAGATCCTCGCTGCGAATGATGACGCCGGGGCCAAAGCCCAGGCCATCGCCGGCCTTGTCGGGCTCCTCCGCCGTCACGCCTGCGACCCGGAAACGGCCATTGCCAATGGTCATCATAGCGCCGGGCTTGAGGTCGAGCTTTTCGGCCAGCGCCGCCGATATCGATGCGCTGCCCGGCAGCAGCCGCCCGCCGCCGGCCATGGCAAAGCGCCCGTAAAGCGGCCAATTGGCATCGACGGCCTTGACCTCGGCCAGCGTCCGCTCATCGCCCTGCGCCTGCCCGGCCATGGCGCGAAGCTTGACAACGGTTGCCAGCGTGCCGGTTCGGGATAGCGCGGCGCGTTCGGCCGGGCTCGCAAAACGCCCGGTCAACCGCGCCTCGGCATCGCCGCCTAGCAGCAATTGCCCGCGTTCCGACAGGCCTTGCGTAATCGCCGACGCGAGGCTGCCGACCCCGGCCAGCGCCGCCACCCCCAGAATGAGGCAGACCGCCAGCAGCCGCAGCCCGGAAAGGCCACCGCGCAATTCCCGCAGGGCCAGGCGCAAGGCCAGGCTCAAGCCATGACCTCAGCCAGGAAGTTGGTCAGCGCCTGCCACGAGCGGCGGTCCGCAGCGGCATTATACTGGATGCCACCAGCCGGATTATTGGCAGCCGGAAAGGTAAAGGCGTGCATGGTGCCGCCATAGGCGTAGATCTGCCAATCGGCGCCGCCCGCCGTCAATTCATGCGCCAGCGCAACAGTCGCATCTGGTGGTGTCATCGGATCTTCCCAGCCATGGAGGACGAGGACCTTGGCGACAATCGGCCTGGCGTCCAGACCCGAGGGCGCATAAACGCCATGAAAGCTAACCGCCGCCTTCAGGCGCGCATCGCCCGAACGGGCCGTATCGAGCGCGCAAAGCCCGCCAAAGCAATAGCCGATCATGGCGATGCGATCGGTATCGACGAGGGGATGCGCCGCCACCGCGCCAACAGCCGCCAGCAACCGCGCCTGCAAGCCGTCACGATTGCCCATCCAGGGGTTCATCAACGCGCTATTGTCGCCATTCAGGTCACCGCGCACGCCCTTCCCATAAACATCGATGGCAACACCCACATAGCCCATCGCGGCAAGCCGATCGGCGATGCTGTTGTCGGCAGCGCTTTGCCCCGCCCAATTATGGGCGACCAGCACGGCGGGATGCGGGCCAACGCCCGCCGGCAAGGCCACATAGCCTTCGCATTCGGTGATGCCATCAAAATAGCTGAATTTGGTCATCGGGGTCCCTTCAGGCTGGAAAAATCATTCGGCGACGGCCGCCAGCGCGACACCGGCGTAATAGTCGCGCTCGATGCGGCCGTCCTTCATTTCGATAATGCGGTCGCAGCGCCGGGCCAGCGCCGGATCATGGGTGATCAGCACCAAAGTCGCCCCGGTTTCGGCCAGTCTGTCGAACAGCAATGTGATGACCGCAGCGCCGGTGGTTTCATCCAGATTGCCGGTCGGTTCATCGCCGAAAATCAGCGCTGGACGCGCGGCAATGGCACGGGCGAGGCCGACGCGTTGCTGTTCACCGCCCGATAACTGGGTTGGATAATGGCCGGTGCGATGCCCGAGCCCGACGGCGCGCAATTCGGCCAGTGCGCGCTGTTCGGCATCGGCAATCCCGGCGAGTTCCAGCGGCACCGCGACATTTTCGGCCGCTGTCATGGTCGGTATAAGGTGAAAGGCCTGTAGCACGATCCCGATACGCCCGCGCCGCGCCCGCGCCAGGCCATCTTCATCCAGCGCCGAAAAATCCGCCCCGGCGACCAGCACCTGGCCCGATGTGGCCTTTTCCAGCCCCGCCAGCACTGCCATCAATGATGATTTGCCAGACCCCGACGGCCCAAGGATCGCCAGCCGTTCGCCCGCCATGACCTGCAGGCTGACCCCGCGCAGGACATTGACGACGCCGTCGCCCTTTCCAAAGCAAAGGGTGACATTTCGGGCATCGATCACGATATTATCAGCCATAGGCTTTTTCAAAGGCTCCCGATGACGAATTTCCGTTTGACGCGATATGGCATGGTTTTTGGAACTTACCAGTTGCTCGCCCTGTTTGGTGCAGCGTTGCTGTCGCAGGCGGCAAGCGCGGCACCGGCGCGCAGCATCCTCGCCTTTGGTGACAGCCTGACCGCTGGCTATCAGTTGCGGCCCGGCGAAGGCTTTGCGCCGCAACTCGAGGCTGCGCTGCGCGCCCGCGGCCATGATGTCAGCGTCATCAACGCCGGCGTTTCGGGCGATACCACGGCGCAGGGCCGGGCCCGGCTTGGCTGGGGCGTCGCCGGCCTTAGAACAAAACCCGATCTTGCCATTGTCGAGCTTGGCGCCAACGACATGCTGCGCGGCCAGCCGCCCGCCACTGCCAAGGCCAATCTTGATGCCATCATTGCCGATTTCCAGAAACGCGGCATTCGCGTCATTCTGGCCGGGATGCTGGCGTCCCCCAATCTGGGCGCGGCCTATGCACGGGATTTCAACGCGCTTTATCCAGCGCTGGCAAAATCGCGCCGTGTCGCGCTGTATCCCTTCTTCATGGACGGGGTTGCGGCGGTGCCGGGCATGCAATTATCCGACGGCCTGCACCCGACGCCCCGGGCCGTAAAAGTAATCGTCGCCAAAATCCTGCCGCTGGTCGAACAGGAGCTTCGCCGGGTGAAATAAACCTGTAGCGCTGATAATGAGGCGACCCGGTTTCCCTCACGCCGCCGCGTCCAGCGCATCCCGGTAGCCCAGCACCGGTTTTCTGGCCGCGGCCGTCTCATCGAGGCGGCGACGCGGCGCCAGATGCGGGCTGCTGCGAAACGCATCAGGGTCAGCCAGCATCCGCGTCGCAATCGAACGCATGGCGCCGATCAACTGATCAAGGCTGGCCTTGCTCTCGGTCTCGGTCGGCTCGATCAGCATGGCGCCGTGCACCACCAGCGGAAAATACATGGTCATCGGGTGGAAACCCTCATCGATCATCGCCTTGGCCAGATCGAGTGTGGTCAAGCCAGTGCCGTCCAGGAAATCATCCGAAAACAGCGCTTCGTGCATGCACGGCCCGGTGTCGGCAAAGGGCGCGGTGTAGATATCCTGCAACCCGGCAAGGATGTAATTGGCGTTGAGCACGGCATCCTCGGCGACCTGGCGCAGGCCATCGGCACCATGGCTCATCATATAGGCAAGGGCGCGCACGAACATGCCCATCTGGCCATGAAAGGCGACCATGCGACCAAAACTATGGTCATGGTCGCTGCTTTGATGCGCCTGCCATTCTTCCACCAATTCAAGGCCATCGCGGCTTTTCCTGACGAACGGCAGCGGTGCAAAGGGTGCCAGCGCGGCTGAAAACACCACAGGGCCGCTGCCCGGACCGCCGCCACCATGCGGGGTTGAAAAGGTTTTGTGAAGATTGATGTGCATGGCATCGACGCCCAGGTCGCCTGGCCGCACACGGCCGACAATGGCGTTGAAATTGGCGCCGTCGCAATAGACAAAGGCGCCGGCGGCATGAACGGCGTCGCAAATCTGGACCAGATCGGGTTCGAACAGGCCGCAGGTGTTAGGATTGGTGATCATCACCGCCGCCACATCCGGCCCCAGCCGGGCGAGCAAGGAATCGACATCGACACGCCCGCGCGCATTGGCGGGGATATTTTCGACCGCATAGCCGCAAAAAGCCGCCGTCGCCGGGTTGGTGCCATGCGCCGATTCAGGCACCAGCACGATCTTGCGCGCGTCACCCCGCGCCTCCAGCGCGGCGCGGATCGCCAGCATGCCGCACAATTCGCCATGGGCGCCGGCCTTGGGGCTCATCGCCACTTCGGGCATGCCGGTCAGGGTTTTCAGCCAATGCGCCAACGTATCAATGAGTTGCAGGGCGCCCTGCACCGTCGATTGCGGCTGCAAGGGGTGGATATCGGCAAAGCCCGGCAACCGCGCCATTTTTTCATTCAGACGCGGGTTATGCTTCATCGTGCACGAACCAAGCGGGAAAATCCCCAGATCGATGGCGTAATTCTGCCGGGACAACCGAGTGTAGTGGCGCACGGTTTCAGGCTCCGACAGGCCCGGCAGGCCGATGGCGGCGCTGCGACCCAGTCCTGCCAGCCGATCGGAAACATCCGGCACCGGTGGCAGATCGACGCCTGTGCGATCGACGCCGCCGCGTTCGAACAGCAAGGGTTCTTCGAGCATCAGGGCCTTGTTGCCAGTAAAAGTAACACCGCCGGGCAGTTCCATCGCGGGTTCACCCGAAAGCCGGGTCACGCGTCCGATCATGTTCATGGTCATGCCAGCACCTCATCAAGCGCATCTTCAAACGCATCGAAATCCGCATCGCTGGCGGATTCGGTAACAGCGACGATCAGGCCATTCTGCAAATTCGTCACACCCGGATACAGCCGCCCGAGCGACACGCCGCCCAGCACCCTGGCGTCGGCAAGTTTTCGCACCACCGGCCGCGCCTCCACCGGCAATTTCAGCGTGAATTCATTGAAAAACCGGGTCGTTACCAGCTCGACTCCCGGAATGCGGCCAAGCCGTTCGGCGAGCTGCACGGCGCGGGCATGGTTGAGCGCTGCGAGATGGCGCAGGCCCTTTTCACCCAGCAATGTCAGATGAACACTGAACGCCAGCGCACAAAGCCCTGAATTGGTGCAGATATTGCTCGTCGCCTTTTCGCGGCGGATATGCTGCTCACGGGTCGACAGGGTCAGCACAAAGCCGCGTTTCCCATCCGCATCGACGGTTTCGCCGCACAGCCGCCCAGGCATCTGACGGACATGTTTGTCGCGGCAGGCAAAAAGGCCAAGATAGGGCCCGCCAAAATTCAGGCCATTGCCGATCGACTGGCCTTCGCCAACGACGATATCGGCGCCCATTTCACCCGGCGACCTTATGGCGCCAAGCGAGACTATTTCGGTAACGACGACGATTAGTAACGCGCCGGCGGCATGGCAGGCATCAGCGAGCGGTGCGAGATCGGCGACATGGCCAAAGATATTGGGGTTCTGAACGATCACGCAGGATGTCGTTGCATCCACGCCGGCAGCCAGCGCCGCCAGATCATCGCCGGGCCGGCCAGGGGTCAATTCGGGTTCGAAATTGACCAGTTCATCATCGGTGAACTGGGTCAGCGTTTTCAGGACATTGGCATAATGCGGGTGGACGCCGCCTGAAACCAGCGCCTTTTGGCGCCGTGTCACGCGCCGCGCCATGAACACCGCCTCGGTCATCGCTGTCGAGCCATCGTACATGCTGGCGTTGGCGACCTCCATGCCGGTCAGCCGCGCCACCTGGCTTTGAAATTCGAACAATACCTGCAAGGTGCCCTGGGCGATTTCGGGCTGATAGGGCGTATAGGCCGTAAGGAACTCGCCGCGCTGGATGATATGGTCGACGGTCGCCGGCACATGATGTTTATAGGCCCCGGCGCCGACGAAAAACGGCACGCTGCCGGCGTGCAGATTTTGCGCCGCCAGGGCCGATAATTCACGTTCAACCAGCATTTCGGGGCTGTGCAGCGGCAGCCCGGCAATCGGCCGGGTCAGCCAGGCGCTTTCGGGCACATCGACAAACAGCGCGTCGATATCGAGGGCGCCAATCGTTGACAGCATCGCCGTGCGATCGGCTGGTGTCAGTGGCAGGTAACGCATGGGAAAGCTCCGGATGCGGCGTTGACGCCGTAATTCAAAGGGTTGCGACAAAAGCCCGATAGGCGGTGGCATCCAACAATCCGTCAAGTTCCGAAGGGTCGGACAGCGCCAGTTTGAAAAACCAGCCGGCTGTTTCGGGTGCGGTGTTGACCAGCGCCGGATCGCCTTCCAGCGCGGCATTGGCTTCACTGACAATGCCTGTCACCGGCGAATAGACATCGGATGCGGCCTTGACTGACTCAACGACGGCGGCTTCCTTGCCTTTGGCGACATGCGTGCCGGCCGCCGGCACTTCGACAAACACGACATCGCCAAGCTGGCCCTGGGCATAATCGGTGATCCCGACCGTGGCGCTGTTGCCGTCGACATCCAGCCATTCATGGTCATGCGTATAATAGCGGGTCATGCTGCGGTTCCTTCGGCACGGACGTAGTTTTTGGGTTTGAATGGCATCGGCACGACACGGGCGGCAAGCCTGCGGCCGCGCACATCGATTTCGAGCGCCGTGCCATCGGCGACATGGGGAGTTGCGACATAGGCCATGGCGATCGGCGCCCCAACGCTCGGGGCATGGCCGCCCGAGGTGACGGTACCGACGCATGTGCCACCGGCAAACACGGCAGCGCCTTCGCGGGCCGGCAATTTCCCGTCAATGGCAAGGCCGATGCGCCGCCGGGCAGCACCATTGTGCAGTTGATCGAGGATGATCGAGGCGCCCGGAAAACCGCCTTCCAGCTTGCGGCGTTTCGATATGGCAAAACCGAGCCCGGCCTCGATCGGGTTGCTGCTTGCATCAAGGTCATGGCCATAAAGCGGCAAGCCTGCCTCCAGCCGCAGCGAATCGCGTGCACCAAGCCCGATCGGCCTGACCTCCGGCCCGGCCAGCAGCGCCTCGGCAAATGTTTCGGCGAGCGTTGCGGGGAGTGAAATTTCAAAACCATCCTCGCCCGTATAGCCCGATCGGCTGATCCACAGCGTTTCGCCGGCATAGGCAAAGGCCGCCGCCCGCATGAAGCGCAATGTCACCACAGCCGGTATCAGCCGTTCGAGCGCCAGCACCGCTTCTGGCCCCTGCAAGGCGAGCAAGGCCCAGTCATCGCGCACCGAAACAGCCATACCGGCAGCGCGCAGATGGGCGATATCGGCGGCCTTCACAGCGCCATTGACGACAAGGTAAAGATCATCGGCGCGGCGTGTCACCATCAGATCGTCAAGGATCCCGCCTGCATCGTTCAAGAACAGCGAATAGCGCAGCACGCCCGTCCCCAGCCCGCAGATATCGCCGGGCAGCAGCGCCTCCAGCGGCGCGTCGGCATCGGCAGGCAGCAGCAATTGCCCCATATGGCTGACATCGAACAGCCCGGCATGGCGGCGCGTCCACAAATGTTCAGCGATGATGCCGCCAAATTCGCCGCTGTACTGGATCGGCATTGCATAGCCGGCAAAACCGACCATGCGCGCGCCCAGACGGCGGTGCAGGCCATCAAGCGGCAATGTCATGAGGGTTTCGGGTTGATCGGCCAAAACGGGCCTCCGGCAACAGCGTGGCACGCCAGGGGACAATCCCCAGGCGCCTGCCCCCACCTGTCACCGGACCTGAGAGCTTTCATGCGGCAGGCCGCATTTACCCCTTCGGTGGGGCTGGGGGCGACGCCGATGGAGTCACCCTGCCCGCTTTCCAGAATGTCGCAAAATACGCCAGCGCGGTCCTTTTGCCTGAGAGATTCCGGGGGCGGCTTGCTCCTTCGGCGGCGGCCGGGTTGCCCCTGCCGCACTCTCCCGCGCTGGCGCCGGAGCGGACCCCGACGACGTCGAACAGGTGCGCCATGGCCGCCGCTGAGTCAATCCGCCGGCGGGGCCAATTGCGGCAAATGCTGCTGGCTATTTTGTCACATTATAGGCGAGCGCCGCTTCGCCAAGCTGGAATCCCAGCAGCAATTCAAAGCTGTGGGCCCGGATGGCGGCGCGCACCGCCGGATCGGAAAGCGGATCGACCGCGGCGTCGACATCGCCGGTCTTGCGCTTGCGATTGATCAGTGCCTGGGTTTCGGCTGGCAGCGAGGCTTCGGAACTGGCGACGCTCGATCGCGCCCCGGCATGGCTGGTGGTGCGAGTCTGGCCATCGGCAAAGTTCAAGGTGACCTGAAACTGCTGTTTCGAAACGATCAGATTGCCGCCCTGCACCAAGGTAGCGAACACCGGCAGGCTGACGCTGCGGGCACCGACAGCGTCACTGCGCCGCGCCACCACATCGAATCGCGCACCAGTGGCCAAGGCCGCCGCTGATTCAACACAGGTATCGCGGACGTTGGTGATCGTCGCAACCAGATCGATATTGTTCGCATCCTGGGCCTTTCCGGGCCTGAACAGCGTCACATCGCCGGTATAGGTCGGGATCGCCACCGCCGGGCAGGCCGAGCGTTTCACCACCAGCGGGTTGCGCTGACAGCCGGCCAGCGCCAGCGCCGCCGTAGCTATGAATGCCGTGTTACGCACCAAAGACACAATTTGCCCTTTCGGAACGGCAAATGATTGCCAAAAACGCTCTTTAGGCAGACGCTGGGGTTGCAGCAAGGCATTGGCGCCCGCGACATCGAAATCCGATGGCGCATCGGCTGGCGATGCATTATCAGCCGGCATCATGAATGCCCCAACCGCAACCATTGCCATCCCTGTTGCCCTGAAGCCGCCGCTTGCCGTGCTGGTCGCGGCGCCACGCGGCTTTTGCGCCGGCGTCGATCGCGCCATCCATATCGTTGAACTGGCGCTCGAACGCTGGGGGGCGCCGGTCTATGTGCGCCATGAAATCGTCCACAACGCCTTTGTCGTCGACAGTCTGAAGGCCAAGGGTGCGATTTTTGTCGAAGAACTCGATGAAGTGCCCGATGGCGTGCCGGTGGTATTTTCGGCCCATGGCGTCCCAAAGGCCGTGCCGGCAGCGGCCGAAGCCCGGGGCCTCAACTATCTCGATGCCACCTGCCCCCTGGTCTCGAAGGTTCACCGCCAGGCCGAACGGCTGGTCGAGGCGGGCCGTCATATCCTGTTTATCGGCCATGCCGGCCACCCGGAAGTCGTCGGCACCTTCGGCCAAGTCCCGGACGGCGCCATGACCCTCATTGAAACCCTGGAAGATGCCCAGAGCGTCGTTGTCGGCGACGCGGACAGACTGGGCTTCCTCACCCAGACGACCCTGTCGGTCGATGATACGACCGACATGGTGGCGGAACTGCACCGGCGTTTTCCATCCATTCAGGGCCCCAAGGGCGACGATATCTGCTACGCCACCTCCAATCGTCAGGCGGCGGTCAAGGCGATTGCCCCACGCGCCGATCTGGTTCTGGTCATTGGCGCCACCAATTCATCCAATTCCCAGCGGCTGCGCGAAGTCGCCGAGCGCGAAGGTGCCGCCGCGCATCTCATCCAGCGCGCCGCCGATATCGACTGGGGCTGGTTCAAAGGCGTGATGACCGTTGGTCTGACGGCCGGTGCGTCGGCCCCCGAAGTGTTGGTGCAAGAAGTGCTGGCGGCGCTCGCCGAACGTTTTGACGTAACCAGCGAGCCTGTCACGACGGCGGTCGAACAAGTGGTTTTCAAATTGCCGCGCGCGCTGGTTTCGGAATAGGCGCCGGCGCGATGACGGTTTAGGTGGCGGTTTATACGCCGGTCACGGCTGCCGATCTGGCGGCGTTTCTTGGCCGTTATGATATTGGCAGCGCTGTCAGCTTCAAGGGCATTGCCGAAGGCGTTCAGAACAGCAATTTCCTCCTTCAAACCACGCGCGGGCGCTATATTCTAACGCTTTATGAAGCCAGGGTGGCAATCGACGCCCTGCCCTGGTTCCTCGCGCTGACGACGCATTTCGCCGACAAGGGCTTGCCCGTGCCGCGCCCGATCGCCGATCGGAGCGGGGCCGTGCTGCAACAGCTGAACGGCCGGCCGGCCGCTCTGATCGCCTTTGTCGATGGCCTGTCGATCAGCGAACCAACGCTTTCGCAAACCCGGGCCCTGGGATCGGCGCTGGCAGCGCTGCATCTGGCGGCGGCGGATTTCGATGCTGCCCGCGCCAATGATCTTGGCCAGCCGCACTGGCCGGCCATGGCCGCCCGCTGTGAAACGCGTCTGGCGGGCATCGACCGGACATTGCCCGGCCTTGTCGCTGCGGGCATTGCCGCCACGCTGGATTGGCCGGCAGGCCTGCCATCGATAGCTGTCCATACCGATCTGTTTCCCGACAATGTGCTGATGCAGGGCGACAAGGTGACGGGATTGATCGATTTCTATTTCGCCGCCACCGATCTGCGCGCCTATGACTATGCCGTGACCCATAGCGCCTGGTGTTTTTCAGGCGATGGCCGCCATTATTTTGCCGATCGTGCGGCGGCGCTGACGGCCGGCTATGGCGATGGGCTGACGGTGGCAGAGGTGGCAGCGTTGCCATTGCTCGGGCAGGGCGCTGCGCTGCGTTTCACGCTTACACGCGCTTATGACTGGCTGAATACACCGGCCGACGCGCTGGTCACCAAAAAGGATACGATGGCCTTTGCGCGGCGGCTGGCCTGGTATGCGGCGGCGACACCGGCAGCGGTGCTGGGCCGATGAACGCACCGCTGCCGCGCGTTGTCATCGCGACCGACGGTGCCTGCAAGGGCAACCCCGGCATCGGCGGCTGGGGGGCGATCCTGCGCGCCGCCAATGGCATTGAAAAGGAATTGCTGGGTGCCAGCGCCCATACCACCAACAATCGCATGGAATTGCAGGGCGCGATCGAAGCGCTGACCGCGCTCAGCCGTCCAGCCCATGTCATATTGTCGACCGACAGCGTCTATGTCCGCGATGGGATTACCAAATGGGTGCATGGCTGGCAGCGCAACGGCTGGAAAACCGCCGACAAGAAACCCGTCAAAAACGCCGAGCTGTGGCAGGCGCTGCTGGCCGCGACCGAGCGTCATACGATCGAATGGCGCTGGGTAAAGGGCCATAGCGGCGATCCCGACAATGACCGCGCCGATGCGCTGGCCAATCAGGCGATTGCCGCGCTGCGGCTTCAGGCAGCGGGCGGCACTGGGTCGCCATAGCGCCAGACGCGGCGAAATTGCATGGGCAGGCCTTCGACCATCACCTGCGCGTCATAGCCGGTAACGCCCGCCTGTTGGGCGGTTTCAATCGCAACCCTGGTGGCAGCTTCGGCGCTGTCATAATAGCCATAGTGATTGCCGTTGAAATTGACGCGCCATTTCCCGGCATCGCGGACGACCGCATAATGCGCCGGATGCTGCGCGGGTTTCGGGCCGTCGGTCATATGCAAATCCTTGCCAACATGCCCCTTGCAGATCGGGTCGCCGGCCCGCGTCGTCAAGGCCATGGCTCTGGACAGGCGTTGGCGCAGGATCGATAGATTATTCCAAACCAACGGGGGACCAATGCCATGACCAGCGCGATCGATCGCCGTACCTTGCTCGCGTCGGCAGCGGCGGCCAGCCTATTACCAACGCCCGGGTTTGCTGCCGGCAAATCGCAGATGGCGGCCATAAGGACCGCTGCCGAGGCCGACAAGGCCGCCAGCGTCAAACGCCTGCAGGACTGGATTCGCCACCCCGGCATCGCGGCCGAAAAATGGCAGATGGAAGAAAGTGTTGCCTTCAGCATGGGATTGCTGCGCGACGCCGGTTTCCAGATGGTCAGGAAAATGCCGACCGATGGCGCGCCGGGGATATTCGCCACATTGGATGCCGGGGCCAAACGCACCATGGGCATTTATTTCATGTATGATGTGAAACAGGTGAACCCCGCCGAATGGGCAAGCCCGCCATTCGAGGCCGCGCTGGTCGACAAGGCCAATTTTGGCAAGGTGATCGTCGGTCGCGGCGCGATCAACCAAAAGGGTCCCGAAATCGCTTTTCTGGGGGCCTTGCACGCCATCCGGGCAGCGGGGCTAAAACTGCCGGTCAATCTGGTTCTGGTGGCAGAAGGCGAGGAGGAAATCGCCAGCCCGCATTTCCACCAGATCGTCGAGGCCCCCGACGTGCTGGCGGCGCTGAAACGCTGCGAAGGTGTCATCATCCCGTCCGCCTGGCAAAGCGCCGATGGCAGCGTCGACATCAACCTTGGTGCCAAGGGGCCGTTGGAATTCCAGCTGATCGCCAGTGGTGAACGCTGGGGGCGCGGGCCAAAGGGCGATGTGCATTCATCGCTGCATGCGATGGTCGACAGCCCGGTCTGGCATCTGGTGCAGGCGCTTGCCACGCTGGTCGAGGCCGATGGCCATACCCCCGCTATCGATGGCTGGTTCGAAAATGTCCGCCCGCTGTCGGCACGCGAAAAGCAATTGCTGCTGATCAACGCCCGCGCGTCGAGCGAGGCCGAGGCCAAGGCTGCCTATGGCGTCAAGGCCTGGATCAACGATGAACCCTGGGAACAGGCGGTGGTGCGGCTGGCGTCGCAACCGACCGTCAACATCCAGGGCCTGGTCGCGGGCTATATGGGCCCCGGCGGAAAGACTGTGCTGCCCGGCCGCGCCGAAGCCAAGCTGGAATGCCGGCTGGTGCCCAACCAGACGTTTCGCGAAGCCGAGGCAAAGCTGATTGCGCATCTGAAAAAACGCGGCTTTGGCGATATCGAGGTATTGGTCTCCGGCGGCTATGACCCGACCGAAACCGCCGAAAACAGCCGCATCATCCGGGCCCAGCGCGCAGTCTACACCCGTGCCGGCGCCGCCTATACGCTTAATCCGCGCCTTGCCGGCTCCTGGCCCGGCTCGGTCTTTACGCAGCCGCCGGTCAGCCTTGCTGCTGGCCAGTTCGGCCTTGGCCATGGTGCCGGCGCCCATGCCCCAAACGAATATTTTGTCATCGATTCTAGCAACCCCAAGGTCGCGGGGCTGGTTGGATCGACGATGGGCTTTGTCGATTTCCTCTATGAAATGGCGAGCATCACCTAAGACCTGAACTTGTTGAAGCCATGCTCCGGCACAGGCAAGCGCTGTGCCGGCCGGCGCCGCGACGCGAGGCCGAACAGCGGCCGCAGCGCGCCCGTTCGACACCCGCAAACATAGAACAGCCAGCAACCGGCGGCCGTTGTGACCAGCAGGCAGGCAAATTCGGCCAGCGGCGGCCAGCCCAGCGGCTTGATCCAGAACATCACCAGTATGAGGACCGTCTGGTGCGCGATATAGGCGGGAAACACCGCCTCGCTGAGCGTCGCGCGCAGCGGATGGTCACGCTGCCAATGCGCCTGGGCAAACCCCAGCAGCCCGATGATCATGCCCCAGGCCTGGATGGCGCGGGCCAAGCGGGCACCCGCCAGCGCCAACCCGCTTGTGTCGGTGTCGGCGATATTGATCGCGGCGACGACCAGCCAGCCCGCCACACCTGCGATGGCCGCCGGCTTCCAGATCCGCGCGATGCCGGTCCACAAAGAATTGGTCGGCCCGATACCGACGCCAAAGCCGAACGCAGCCCCATAGATCAGGTGCATGCACCAATCATCGGTCAGCGCATGGGTTTCAGGAAATCGCTCCGCCAGCGCCATGCGTACGCCGAAATAGAACAGTACCGGCACGACGAACAGCCGATGGCCGGCGAACAGCCGGTCAAAGCCATGCTGCGCTGCCGCCCTGCAATTGACCGGCAACCGCATCAGCGCAGCGAGGATGAGCGTGTAGACCCAGAGATAAGCAATGAACCAGAGATGGTTCCACGTCGGCACCATCACCCCCAATGCCTTGTCGAAGCGGAAATAGTCGCGACTCCAAAAGGTCAGGAAAGACTGTTGATAGCCAAAATTGGTCGTCACATCGACAAAGGCCTGGGGTGGCACCCAAAGCGCCATCCCGGCCAGCAGTGGCACCAGCAGGCGCAAGCTGCGCGAACGGGCAAAGCCATCACTGCCACGCGCCAGCATGGCGCGGGAGGCGATGCCTGAAATCAGGAACAGCAACGACAATCGCCAGGCGTTGCTGAACAGCATCAACGGCTCCAGCGCCCGGATCGGAACCGCCGTCTTGATATGAAAACCCCATGGCACGAACACCATGCCGATGTGGTAGAGGATCAGCAGCGCAAAGGCCGCCATGCGCAGCCAGTCCAGATCAAAACGACGAGTCATGCCAGGCATCCCGATTCCCAAAACGCTGGCGTCAAGCTATCAAGGCGGTAGCAGTCGCGGCAGCAGCCATGGGCCGGGCGGTGGCACGGCAGGGACAAAAATTTGGGCACGGGGACGAACGGCAAAAATACGATGACCAGCGGCCAACGCCGCCGGCTGGCGCATGCCAGCGTCATTGCGGTGGGGCTGATAATAGCCACCGTCAACGCCGCCAGCGTCGGTTTCGATGCGCGCGGTGCCGGCCTGAAACTCGACGCTTATGAGCCATGGCTTTGGGAATTCAGCAGCGTTGCCTATTGGTTACTGGTGCTGCCGTTGCTCTGGCGCGCCTCGCGCCGGCTGCGACCGCCAATTCTGGGCGTGTCGGCCAGCATCGTCGCGCATCTGCTGCTGACGCTGCCGGCCTTTGCCGGGCATATCGCCTGGCTGGCGATGGTCAGGCCACCATTGTACACGCTGTTCGGCGGCAGCTACAGCTATGACCTTGGCTGGTCACAATTATTTTACGAACTTCGCAAGGACGTGCTCGTCGCCTTGATGCTGACCGGGATGGGGATCGCCATCGATCAATGGGCAACCCCGGCCGGCGCACCTCTGGCAAGCATCCCGCCATTCCGGCTCGAGGTTCGCGACGGCAGCCGCACCCTCTGGCTCGCCCCCGACGACATCGAGCGCGCCGAAGCCGCGGGCAATTATGTCGAACTCCATGGTCCCGAGCGCCCGATCCTTTACCGCCAGACGCTCGCGACGCTCGAGATATTATTGGCACCTCACGGCTTTGTCCGCATCCATCGCTCGCGTTTGGTCCGCCGCAGCGCCATCACCGCCATCACCAGCACCGCGTCCGGGGATTTTGAAGCAACGCTCGCCTCGGGAGAACGGGTTGGCGGCAGCCGACGGTTTCGCGACGGTTTGCGCTAGAATTGAGCTCGCATTGTTGATTTGCCTTCCCGAACTTGACGCTGAATGACCGGCTTAATTCTACCATCGTGATGGCGGCGCGATATCGCCCATTACGCCGCAAACTCGAGGATGACCGCGTCAACGGCAAGGCTGTCCCCCGGCCTGGCGTTGACCTTGCCGATCACGCCGGATTTTTCGGCGCGCAGGATGTTTTCCATCTTCATCGCCTCGACCGTCGCCAGTTGCTGCCCGGCCTCGACCCTGTCGCCTTCGGCAACGGCGATGCTGACGACCAGCCCCGGCATCGGGCAGAGCAGATATTTGCTCATGTCGGGCGCGATTTTGGGAATCATGAAGCGCGCGAGTTCGGCGGCCCGGGGCGTCAACACGCGCACCCGATGGCTGGCGCCGCGGGTGGTGATTTTAAGGCCGCTGCCGGATTTTTCGACAGCGAGGCTGCGGGGTTGGCCGCCGATGATGGCGTGAAACAGCGGTTCCCCGACGCGCCATTCGGTATCTACCCCGATTTCCGTGTCATCGATGACGACATAGAAAGTGGCACCATCGGAAACGCTTACCCCGATCTGTTCACCTGCCAGCTCAACGACCCAGTCCGTGCCATATTCGGCGCCCCGGCCCGATAATTGCCCGTCGATCAGTTGGGCGCGCTCGGCTTCAATGGCCTGGACGACAGCGGCCGTGGCAGCGATGGCAGTGCGGGTATCGGTGTCGACGGGGGCGCCTTCAAACCCATCGGGATATTCTTCGGCGATGAAGCCCGTCGTTACGTTTGTGCCGGCGATAAAGCGCGGATGCGCCATGATGGCGCTGAGAAAATCGATATTATGGCTGATGCCGCGAATGAAATAGCGATCGAGCGCATTGGCCTGGGCCCTGATCGCCTCGCCGCGCGTCGGCGCATGGGTGATCAGCTTGGCGATCATCGGATCATAGAATATCGAAATTTCAGCGCCTTCGACAACGCCGGTATCGATGCGGACCAACGCGTTGCCATCGCGGCCGGAATCGGGCGGCAGATAGGCGGCCAGACGCCCGATCGAAGGCAGAAAGCCGCGATACGGGTCTTCGGCATAAACGCGGGTTTCGATGGCCCAGCCATCAAGCCGCACATCATCCTGCCCGAACGGCAACGGCTCGCCATTCGCAACACGGATCATCAACTCGACCAGATCGAGCCCGCTGATACATTCCGTTACCGGATGTTCGACCTGCAGTCGGGTGTTCATTTCCAGGAAATAGAAACTGCGATCGGCACCGGCGATGAATTCGACCGTGCCGGCGCTGGTGTAGCCAACGTTCTTTGCCAGTGCGACGGCCTGTTCGCCCATGGCCCGGCGCATTTCGGGCGTCACGAACGGCGATGGCGCTTCCTCGACGACCTTCTGGTGGCGACGCTGGATCGAACAATCGCGCTCGTTCAGATAAACGATATTGCCATGGGCATCGCCGATCAACTGGATTTCGATATGGCGCGGCTGTTCGACAAATTTTTCGATAAACACGCGATCATCGCCAAAACTTGCGAGCGCCTCGCGCTTGACGCTGTCAAAGCCTTCGCGGACATCGGCTTCGTTCCAGGCGAGGCGCATGCCCTTGCCGCCACCGCCGGCGCTGGCCTTCATCATCACCGGATAGCCGATGCCGGCGGCGATTTCGACCGCATGGGGCGTGCCGGTAATTTCACCGACAAAGCCCGGCACCACCGAAACACCGGCAGCAAGCGCGCGGCGTTTTGATTCGATCTTGTCCCCCATGGCAGCAATCGCCAAAGCCGGTGGGCCGATAAAGGCAATCCCGGCAGCGCTCAGCGCTTCGACAAAACTGGAGCGTTCCGACAGAAAACCATAGCCCGGGTGCACTGCCTCGGCGCCGGTTTCGCGGCAGGCAGCGATGATCTTGTCAGCGACAAGATAGGAGGCCGCCGCCGGCGAAGCGCCGATATGCACTGCCTCGTCCGCCATTTCGACATGCAGGGCCGTTGCGTCTGCGTCGGAATAGACTGCGACCGTCCTGATCCCCATGGCGCGGGCAGTGCGGATGACCCGACAGGCGATTTCGCCGCGATTAGCGATCAGGATTTTCTTGAACATTGGCGCTCCCTCAACGCTGATCGTTGAAGCGGCGGAAGCGGTTGGCGTCAAGCACTGGTATGGCGACAGCGGCGCCAGCCCGGCAATGCAATCGGCCGCCCCGGGGTTTCCGGAGCGGCCATCATGGTGCGCGATGCTGATTTAGCGCGTGGCCACGCTGTGCGTCGCTGCGGTGACCGCAGCGCTGATGCGGGTTTCGAGTGTGGCTCGCAAATCGGCGCGGCAGGTTGCGATATCCTCGGCTTCCTGCTCGCTGCCAATGGCAGGCGTGCCGCAAAATTCCTGGATCGCGCGGGTCGCGCGGGTGTTCAGAGTGGCGCGATCTGCACTGTTCGAAAGGTCAAGGCCCTTATAGGAAACGTGCAATTGCTGGGAATAAAGTTGCTGGGTGTAAAATTCGCCTGCTGCTGCTGCGGGAGCGACGATCGCTAACCCGGCGAACAAAGCAGCAATGGCAACAATGGGCCGGCGGTATTGTCCTGTCATCATGGTAATCCTTGTCGTTTTAGAAGCGTAACAGCGTCCTTTCATCCGGTTTGCTGCAAAACCCGGAAATTATGGCCTTGTGTGGCCATGGCGCTATTTTTTGCGCGCAATGTCACGAGATTGCAAGCAAATTGTCACAAATTTGTCTTTTAAATGTCAAATTTCCGAAATATGGCTGACGGCGAAGCGGTCGGAATGCTTCACCATCTTAAAAAAAACAGTGCTTTCAGAATGGCTTGGCGATCATCACCCAGGTAGCCGCAACCAAAGGCACGGTGGCCAACAGTCCCCAAACGATCCAGCGCCGGCTATCCGCCCGATACGCTTCGGGCACCGCGCCAGCTTGGGCAAAGCCTTTGGCTGCGCGGCTCTGGCGGATCTGGATCGGCACCAGCAGCCCCAGCCAGATCAGGCCAGACGCGAGGAAAAACCCCTGCCCCCAGACCAGCCAGGCATCACCCAATGGATCCATCCCGGCAACGAATACAGCGCCATAGCCCCCGATGATGGTCAGCACGACGCCCCAGAACGTCAGCGACCAATCGGTGTACGTAACAAGTTTCTGGGCAAAGCCGATGATCCGCACATCGCCGGTGCGATCGGCAAAAAATTTCCAGATCGCGGTCGCCGTGATGTTGCCCATCAGCATGACAATGCCGGTAATATGCAAAAATTTCAGTGCGTCATAAAGCATGGCACCGGCTTAGCGCCGGAGCGGCACAAGCAAAAGGGCCGTGCGGTGTCGCACTTGGCTGCTGCAACATCCAAAACAGGTTAGGACCTGCCGGAAGGCGCGATTGGTCAAACGCGTCACCGGCTTGATGGGCAGTTGCGCCGCCAGGCCTGCATCCGCGCCGTCAGCTCTTTACCAGTCCCGCGGCCGCTTTTTCCTTGTCATCGGGCTTCATCGCGTCGCATTGGGCTTTCAATTCCTTGATTTCAGCGCATTTGCCAATTAATTCCAGGACCTTGTCGTTTTTCTGCAGGCCTTTATAATGGCTGATCCTGGCGATAACGAATTTGTTTTCGCCAAATATTTGCGCGCCCTTGTCGAGCGAACGTTCGGCCTCGGCTGGCCTGCCAAGTTGATCCTGCACCGTAGCCAGATCGATATAGGCGGAATAGGGCACACCGGGCTGCGCTATCGCCAGTTTATAGGCAGTTTCAGCGGCCGCCGGCTTGCCTTCAAAAATATATGTCTGGGCGTTGGCCATGTGAAAACTGCTTGATTTGATCGTTGTTTCTGGCGCGACTTTTGTTGGAGCTACGGCCGCTTTTACCGATTTTTTGCCCTTACCCTGCCGTGCTGCGGGTTTACCCGGCACTGATGCCGGCATTGCGGCTGCTTTGGCGCCGATTTGTTTGATAACGGCATCGAGGACGGCGCGCGCGCCGACAATATCCCTGCTCGCCAGCAATAGACGCGCTTCATTCGCTGCCTTATCTGGGGCAAAATCTGACGTGTAGACATCAGCAAACTTCCCGAATGATGAAATGTTATTATCTTCCGTAATTAAATCTGCTGTGCTCCGAATTTTCGAGCCAAAACTTTCAAGCGTCGAATTATTGACTGCTTTGACCTTCAAAGGATAAAATTTATCTGCATAGGCATTAATTGCTTTTACGCGTTTTTCGGCACTATAATAAATATGGACTTCTTCTTTCGAGAAACGCTTTGAAATCGTATCCAGGATCCATTTTCCGGCGCCCTTGGCCAGAGAATTTTGAGCATTTTGCCACACGGCCTCCGGTCCGCTTTGCATGATCGTATCCGGGACTGTTTTGGCAAATGCGTTCATCGACTGCTCGAGATCCTTGCCCAATCGCTTGGCCCCCTGTTGCAATTGGCCGACGACGCTGTTGTCATATTTTTCCATTTGGCTGAGAAAGGCACTTGCGACGCGAGGATCAACCGCAATAAATTTATCAGGATTCTTTTTTTTATCGAACTCGTTGAGTCTATCGAACAGGTCGACGGCAACAAAATCTGCCAATGATTCGGCATCTTTTACATAAGGTCCATAAACATAGCGATGAAGTTCCGCTTCAAGATAGGGGCTGAGGGAAATTGCGCCGCCAATACCGCTTAGTACATCCTTGTTAACGACAGCCCCCGCACCCGCGGCGCCCGTGAATCTGTTGATCGTGACAGCAACCTGAAGTGCAGAACCAAAAAAATGTTCAAAACCAACAGGTTGAATCTTTTTGGCATAGCGCCTAGGGTGATCGAACAAAATATGACCATATTCATGGGCCAGAAGAAAAATAAGTTCAAATCCGGCATCCTTGTTTTCTTTGATGCTATTCGCGATTTGGGAAACAAGACCGGTTGTAATGCTGATTTGCTCAGACGATACGGCAAAAGCATTTGGCCGCTCGTCCAGAACAAGCGTGACCCTGGGCACAATATCCTTGCGGGGACCAAGGCGAGCAATCAATGCAACATATTCCTGCAATATCGCGCGCGATTCTTGATATTGAAGCGCATTGAGGTCGGGAAGACTGTCGCCATCGCCTGCCTGCACAACTGACGGCAGAAACCCCGCCGCTACCGGTGCAATGTTAAGCTTTTCACGGGCCACAACAGCAAGGTAGGCGTTATCACTGAGAACTTTTTCTTTCGGGATATTGGCTTGCCCTGCCGCAGCCAGGGGAGACGCGGCCACAAGCGCGGCAGTTGCGATACAGCGCCGCACACTCCGATGGATTGTCAGCACCCGGATTCGCAGCGCGGCGCCTTTAACCCTGCCGGTACGCCGCCGTGTTCAGATGTCTGGCTGCCACAAACACATTTGATCGCCGTGGCAATTTTGATTTTGCTGACCAGATAATATTGTAATTTTGTTTGATAACCATAATAATTTGCATCACCACATTCTTCAAAACGTCCGTCTCTGGACAACTCCGATCTCTTTTTTTTGATATCAGGATTAATCGTGCGATTTTTAGCATCCAAAATAAACAGCTGTACTTCATCTGGTAAGTCTTTCGGCGGAACGACTAACGCCGTACAATCTGCACCGTAAGCAGAGTTTACCGTGAAGATCAGGGCGGCTGCAACAGCGGCGAGACGCATGTGTTGAAATATGAGGTCGCCTGCTTTAAATTTTTTCATCGTCAGATACCTTTTTTCTTGCCACAGCCTTGGAAAAAATCAGCAGTAAAAAGCCCGCTAAACCGCCTGGAAGCAGACCGCCAAATATCACAACTGCCAATGGCCAGTCGCGTCGAATGGCAATCACGAAAATTATTAACCATATTATTGCCAAGAAAATAAAAATCAAGGCCGATAACGTTTCGCTTTGTTCATTTCGTGTCTCCCGGGCTGAAAAAAAATGCGTCATCGGTGACCTCGAAGCGTAACTAACACATAAAACTGTCATAATAGCGAAGTATTGCAGTAATCCTAGTTCATCAATCCCCCAGAAAACTTTGCGAGGCGCTAGAATCGGCCTGCCATGGCTTTCAATTAGATTATCGATTGCCATGGCATGGACGGCCACCCCGGCGACGCCGCCATAAAACGGCACTTTTCGCCGGTCTCCGGACGAACCAATGTCAACGCCGATTAGCACAATCCGGTCTTTCAGAAGGTCCGAGGCTTTCGGGAAGACCTTATTTCCTTGTGCGTTCTTTGATTTGATTTGATTGTTCAGTTCACTCAGCAAAATCGTGTCGGCATAACCACAGTGCAGGCCAAAGGCCTGATCCGTGTCGAAATCGCGGTCATAATAACCGCGTGCAAAGCCATGCCAAATATAGGAGACAACGCCCGATATCCCCCTCCCACTGTGTCCGCAACGCGCCTGCAATGCCGGGGGCAGCAATTCTTCGCGCTCTCTGGAGACGCCAAAGCCCCAGCGTATGATCATTTTATCCTGGTCGGCATCGACTCGACGCGAAGGATCACTGCATTTATCCCCGCAAAAAGCGCGGTAAAGGCCAAAGGCTGCACTCGGCAATGTTGGCAACTCGTCGATGCGTTCCTTCTCGCTTTTGTCGCGGGCGGCATCAAATTGGAGATTGGGTTCGAAATTTTCTGTTTTGCCGACCATGGGATAAGTTCGTGTGCCATCATCGCTGATCTTGATGAAAACCTGATGGACGCCTGTTGCCCAACTAAGTGGCGACTTGGCCGGTGGACTGGTAGATGGACTGGAGGGTGGATCTGCAGGTGAAATTTCCTGCAATGGCGCCAGAAGGGGGTCGTCACCGACGGGGCCAATAAGCAATGGCCTGACGTCCCCGATCTTGCGCATCGTACGGGCAAGCGCCACGATCTGAGGATCGGAATAGGCCGCGCTAGTCGCACCATCTTTTGGCTTTTCAACAAAGCCAAATTTTCCGGCAAAATTGCTGAAAGCCGCAGCGGCGGCGCGCGGCTTGGGATAGTATAAATCCCAGAATATGGCTTTTGGGCCGGCGCTGTCGACCTTTTCGAGGATTTCCCTCTGAGTCGCATAAGATAGTGGTAGGCCGATTTCCCCATATTGTGCCAGCGCCCGGTCATCTATGAGGACGATGGCGATCCGCTGTTGCCCGTTCCGAACAAGTTTTGGAACCTGCCACCCTTTGCGCTCCAGCGATCCATACATCGGCCCCGACACCGCATCGATGGTGTTGGACAAGACATTGGCCGCAACGTCGTCAAGCCCGAAACTGTCAAGCAGATCAATGACAAAGCCCAACAGCAGCAGGGCAAAGAAAACGTGCAAAGGGTGGCGTTCGAAAAAATTCAGAACATAGCCAAAGATGCGAAGCACGGATTTGGCCAGGCGCAGATTGGGGCGATGGCGACGCGGCTTCCGGTCTGGCGGCGCCGGATGCCGTATTGGTCCATCGATTGGCGACACGCGACCCCCCCGCACTTACAGCCCCCGGCGAGCACAATTTGTACGCATGGGTCGAAGCGGGTCAATCGTTCATTGGAGTTCTCGGATTATTAATCCAGATTTGGCCGCAGCCACGCCTCCGCCTGCGCCAGCGACACGCCGCGGCGGTCGGCATATTCGGCCAATTGGTCCTTGCCGATCCGGGCGACGCCGAAATAGCTGGCTTCCGGGTGGGCGAAGTAGAAACCCGAGACGCTGGCGGTGGGCAGCATGGCAAAGCTTTCGGTCAGCGTGATGCCGGTTGCCGCGGTCACCCGCATCAGGTCGAACAATTTTGCCTTCAAGCTGTGTTCCGGGCAGGCGGGGTAACCGGGGGCGGGGCGGATGCCATGGTATTTTTCGCGGATCAACTCCTGGTTGGATTGCCTTGGCCCTGTTTCATGGCCCCAGATATCGCGGCGGACGCGTTCGTGCAGGCATTCGGCAAAGGCTTCGGCGAGGCGATCGGCGAGTGCCTTTAACAAAATATCCTGATAATCGTCGTGCGCCGCCTTGAAGCGCGCCAGATGCGGTTCGATGCCATCGCCGGCGGTGACGGCGAACCCGCCCAGCCAATCGGCATCGGGCGATATGAAATCGGCGAGGCAGCTGTTGGGCCGGCCCTCGCGCTTGGCGATCTGCTGGCGCAGGAAGGGCAGCCGCGCAATTTCCTCGGCGCGATTATCGCCTTCGTAAATCACCACATCGTCATTATCGCGCCGCACCGGCCAGATGGCGATGACCCCGCGTGGCCGCAGCCAGGATTCGGCGATGATCTGATCGAGCATGGCCTGCGCATCGGCATAAAGGCTGGTCGCGCTTTCACCAACGACGTGGTCGGTCAGGATCGCCGGGAAATTGCCGGCAAGCTCCCAGGCCTGAAAAAACGGCGTCCAGTCGATATAGGGGCGCAGATCGGCAACCGTCACATCATCGATGGTCATGACGCCGGTAAAGGCGGGGCGCACGGGGGGATGCGTTACAAAATCGGGGCGATAGGCATTCGCCCGCGCCGTCGCCAGCGAGACCAAAGCCGATTGGGCATTGGCGGCGCGCTTGACCCGAATGTCTTCATATTCGACCGCCGTGGCGCGGACGAGATCATCCTTCAACGTATCGCTGACCATCGTGCCCGCCACACCCACGGCGCGGCTGGCGTCGAGCACATGGATGACGGGGCCTTCATACGCCGGGGCGATCCGCAGCGCTGTGTGCACGCGGCTGGTGGTGGCGCCGCCTATCAACAGCGGCATGGTCATGCCGGCGCGCTGCATTTCGGCCGCGACCGTGACCATTTCATCGAGCGATGGCGTGATCAGCCCCGACAGCCCGATCATATCGGCGCCTTCGTCATTGGCGGCCTTGAGGATCGTCTGGAACGGCACCATGACGCCGAGATCGACAACTTCGAAATTATTGCACTGGAGGACGACGCCGACGATATTCTTGCCGATATCATGCACATCGCCCTTGACCGTGGCCATGACGATCTTGCCCTTGGATGAAGAGCCGGCGGATTTTTCGGCCTCGATATAGGGCAGCAAGTGCGCCACGGCCTTTTTCATGACGCGCGCCGATTTGACGACCTGGGGCAGGAACATCTTGCCAGTGCCGAACAGATCACCAACGACATTCATGCCATCCATCAACGGGCCTTCGATGACATCGATCGGGCGCGTCGCCAGCAATCGGGCTTCTTCGGTATCATCGACGACAAAGGCATCGATGCCTTTGACGAGCGCATGTTCGAGGCGCTTGTTGACCGGCAGCAGGCGCCATTCATCGGTGGCCTTTTCAATCGCTTTGCCATCGCCCCTGAACTTGTCGGCGATGGCGAGCAGCCGATCGGTTGCATCATCGCGGCGATTTAGGACGACATCTTCGCAGGCCTCGCGCAGTTCCGCCGGGAGGGTGTCGAGCACATCAAGCTGCCCGGCGTTGACGATGCCCATGTCCATGCCGGCGCGGATGGCGTGATAGAGGAATACCGAATGCATGGCGCGGCGCACCGGTTCATTGCCGCGGAATGAAAAGCTCAAGTTCGATACGCCACCCGAAATATGGGCGTGCGGGCAGCGGCGGCGGATTTCGGCCGTGGCTTCGATGAAATCATTGCCGTAATTATTATGCTCTTCGATGCCCGTCGCGACGGCAAAGATATTGGGATCGAAAATGATGTCGGCGGCTTCAAAGCCGATGCCGATCAGCAATTTATAGGCGCGTTCGCAGATATCGACCTTGCGCTGCGCCGTATCGGCCTGGCCCTTTTCATCGAACGCCATGACAACGGCCGCGGCGCCATAGCGCATGACCTTGCGGGCATGATCGAGGAACGCCGCCTCGCCTTCCTTCAGGCTGATCGAATTGACGATGCCCTTGCCGGCCAGGCATTTCAGCCCGGCTTCGATGATCGACCATTTCGAGCTGTCGACCATGACCGGCACCCGGGCGATATCGGGTTCGGCGGCGATCAGTTTCAAAAAGGTGACCATGGCTGCCTCGCTGTCGAGCAACCCTTCGTCCATGTTGACATCGATGATCTGGGCGCCATTTTCGACCTGTTGGCGCGCGACTTCGACAGCGGCGGTATAATCGCCGTTGAGGATCAGCTTTTTAAAGGCAGCCGAGCCGGTGACATTGGTGCGTTCGCCGATGTTGATGAAGGCGGCGACTGTGGTTTCAGGCAGCAAAGGAAAAAGCCTCCAGCCCCGAGAGTTGCAAAGCCGCCGCTTTGACCGGAATCGCGCGCGGGGGATATTTTCCGACGGCGCGCGCCATTGCCGCGATATGGTCGGGCGTCGTGCCGCAGCAGCCGCCGATGATGTTGATATGGCCCTCGCGCGCCCAATCGCCGACCAGCCCGCCAGTGGTTTCGGGCGCCTCGTCATAGGCGCCAAGATCGTTCGGCAGCCCGGCGTTGGGATAGACCTGGATGAGCGTATCGGCTGCCTTTGACAAAGCCACGACATAGGGGCGAAGTTCGGTCGCGCCGAACGAACAATTCAACCCTACGGCCAATGGCTTCACATGCCGGATCGAATGCCAGAAGGCCTCGACGGTCTGGCCGCTGAGGTTGCGGCCCGACAGATCGGTCAGCGTCATCGACAGCATCACCGGCAATTCGCGGCCCAGCGCTTCGCCGGCTTCGGCGGCGGCAAAGGCTGCTGCCTTGGCATTCAGCGTATCGAAGATGGTTTCGATGAGGATGATATCGACCCCGCCTTCGACGAGCGCATCGATCTGTTCGCGGTAGACGGATTTGACGCCATCGAAATCGACCTCGCGAAAACCCGGGTCAGATACACGCGGCGACAGCGACAGGGTCTTGTTGGTCGGCCCAAGGGAGCCGCAGACAAAACGCGCCACGCCGTCGCGCGCCGTGGCGGCATCAACCCGGTTGCGGATGATGCCGGCGGCGGCCCGGTTGATGTCGCCAACCAGATGTTCGGCGCCATAATCGGCCTGGGAAATTCGATTGGCGTTAAAGGTGTTGGTGGCAAGGATGACGGCACCGGCATCGATATAGCGATCACAGACGCCGGCGATGGCAGCGGCGCGGGTCAGATTGAGCATATCGTTATTGCCCTTCTGATCCATCGGCAGGTCAAGATCGCCGCGGTATTCGGCCTCGGTCAGGCCAAGATCCTGGATCGCCGTGCCATAAGGGCCATCCTTGATGAGGATGCGCCGGGCGGCTTCGGCGCGAAAGCGTTCGGCGATGGTCATGCGGCGGCCTCCAGAGCACCGGGATTACCGCGCAGCCCCAGCATATGGCAGATGGCATAGGTAAGTTCGGCACGATTGAGCGTGTAGAAATGGAAATGCCGCACGCCGCCGGCATACAGCCGCCGGCATAGTTCGGCCGCCACCGTTGCCGCCACCAATTGCCGCGCTGCCGGTTTATCATCAAGGCCGTTGAACAGATGCGCCATCCAGGCAGGCACCGAAATCGCGCAAGGTTCTGCCATGCGCCGCAACTGGGCGAAATTGCTGACCGGCAGGATACCCGGCACGATTTCAGCCGCGATCCCGGCGTCGGCAACGGCGTCGCGGTAGCGAAAAAAGCTTTCGGGCTCAAAAAAGAATTGCGTGATGGCGCGGCTGGCACCGGCGTCGAGCTTGGCCTTCAGCGCATCCAGATCGGCGGCAAGGTTGCCGGCTTCTGGATGGACTTCGGGATAGGCGCTGACCGACACTTCAAAATCATGGCGGCGCTTCAACCCGGCAACGAGCGCGGCGGCGCTGGCATAGCCATCGGCGCGCGCTTCAAAACGCCCGCCCGCAACCGGCGGATCGCCGCGCAGCGCCACGACATGGCGCACCCCGGCCGCCCAATAGGCATCGGCAATCACATCGATTTCAGCGCGGCTGGCATTGACGCAGGTCAGATGCGCCGCCGCCGCCATGCCGGTGTTCTGCGCGATGCGGGCAACGGTCGCGTGCGTGCGTTCCCGCGTCGAACCGCCGGCGCCATAGGTAACCGATACAAAACGCGGTGCCAGCGGCGTCAGGGTTTCGACGGATTCCCACAAAGTTGTTTCCATTTGCGGCGTCTTGGGCGGGAAAAACTCAAAACTGACGGCAATATCGCCCGGCAGATCGGCGTAAAGCGGGCTGTTGCGCGCCCGCACCGCTTCATTGCGTTCATCGATCGATTTGATCATGCCGCTGCCCTTTTCAACTGTTGTGGCGCCGGGCGCTGCCCCAGCCAAAGGCTGATGCCCAGCGCCTCTGGTGCCGATAATTGTCCCGCCATCTCGGCGGACAGCCCCGCGGCCTGCATCCAGCCAAGCACCTGTTCATCGCCAAAGCCAAGGCGCAGATGGCGATGCCGCTCGCGCAGATCCTCCCGGCCATGGCGCATGAAATCAACGACCAGCAGCCGCCCGCCGGGCGCCAGCACCCGCGCGCATTCAGCGATCACAGCCGCAGGATCATCGGCAAAATGCAGTACCTGATGCAACACGACCGTATCAGCGGACGCCGGCGGCCGCGGCAGGGCGTACATATCGGCCTGGCGCACCTCGGCATGATCAAAACCAAAGGCCTCAATTCGCCCGCGCGCCAGCCGCAGCATTTCGGGGCTGCGATCGATCCCCAGCGCCGATCGCGCCCGCCGGCCCAGCAATTCGATCATGCGGCCCGTGCCCGTGCCGACATCGATGAGATTGCCCAGGTCGGCATCGGCCAGCGCCGCCACTATCATGGTTTCGATCGCCAAGGCGCCGATCGATGCGGATCGTTCACGATCCCAATCATCGGCATGGGCGGCGAACCAGCTATCGGCGGCCGCGGCGCGTTCGGCACGAATGACATCGAGGCGCGCCAGATCGGCAGCGCCGGCATCGGGCGCAAGGGCATCGAGCACCGCCAGCAACGGCTCGCAATATTGCGCCTCGCCGTGCCGCACAAACACCCAGGCGCCTTCCTTGATGCGTTTGACGAGGCCACCATCCGACAGAATGCGGATATGGCGGGATACGCGCGGCTGGCTTTGGCCGAGCACGGCCGCCAGTTCGCCGACCGACAGCTCCATGCGCCGCACCAGCAGCATGATGCGGACCCTGCTCGGATCGGCCAACGCCCGGAAAATCTCCAGCAGCTTTTGCATCGTTTGGGACATAAAGATATCTTTATATGTGTCAAGCTGGCTTGCTGGCTTTGCCATGGTGCAGCAACGCCTGCCCCTGCTTTTCCCTTGTCGGCACGGGTTCGATGTGCGAGCGCCTTTGTCATGCTCAGGCAAGGGTCGTTGATGCGTTCCAGATCAGATTTTTCCAAGGCGCTGCTCGTCGCCATGCTGTTCCTGCCGCTGGGGGCTTGCGTCACATCGAGGGCCGGCAATCTTGACGTTGCCGAGGCGGATCGCTGGGAAGCGTCAAACCGCCGCATCTATGCGTTCAACAAGAAGGTCGATCGTTACGCCCTGCGCCCGGCGGCAAAAGTCTATCGCACGGTCATCCCCGAGGCAGGACGCCATGGCATCACCAATTTCTTCAGCAACTATGGCGAGCCGGCAAGTTTTCTCAACGCGCTGCTGCAGGGCAAGATCAAGCAGGCGTTTCGCACCGTCGACCGGTTTTTCATCAACACGGTGCTCGGCGTCGGCGGCCTTGCCGACAATGCCACCGATCTTGGTCGCCCGCAGGAGCCCGAGGATTTTGGCCAGACCTTTGCCGCCTGGGGGATCAAATCCGGGCCCTATGTGATGCTGCCGATTTTCGGGCCTTCAACGCTGCGCGAAAGTTTTGGCCTGGCCTTTGATCTGTTCGCCGACCCATCGGATATCGCCCGCAACGCTGCGCTCAGCCCCAGCCTGTTCGTACGCGGCGGCCAGATTGCAGTGCGTATCGTCAATCTGCGGGCGCGCGTCAGCGAGCAGGGGGCGGATCAATTGCTGGCTGACAGCCTTGATGAATATGCGCTGGTCAAATCGGCCTATCTGCAACGCCGGATCGATCTGATGTATGACGGCAATCCGCCCTATGTGGCGGTCGATGACGGTACGGTTGATGATGCTGTCCCGGCACCGGTTCCGGCTCCCGGTAACACCGCTCCTCCGCCGCCACCGAAATAACCGGCAGCAGCGATCTCAAGACGTCAGAACAAGGGTCCACGCACGCCTTTGTAAAGCGGCACGGCTTTGTAAAGCGGCACGGCTTTGCTATGGCAATGCCATGCGCAATCCTTCGATCGGCCCGGCCTTCCTCACCCTCGTCAGCTTTTTAGCGCTGGTGAGTTGCGGCAGCGACCCCGACAAGCGCACGAGCGTTGCTGAAAACAAGGTCAGCAGCAAGGCGGTTGCCGATGTCGACGCCGCCATGGCCGAAGCGAGGAAGGCTGCGCCCCCCGCAGCCAAATGACCGACACCAGCGGCCAATGATGATCATTGCAGGCGTGCTGTCGGGCTTTTATATACCGGCAGCATCGCCAAGAATCGACATGGCGCGGGGCAGTAGCTCAGATGGGAGAGCGCAGCAATCGCACTGCTGAGGCCGGGAGTTCGATCCTCCCCTGCTCCACCAGCCAAACGACGCATCGACGTCAGCGCGTCAATTTCTTGTAAGTCAGCGCCGTCGGCCGGTCGGCAGCATCGCCCAGACGGCGACGTTTATCCTCCTCATAGGCTTCAAAATTGCCTTCGAACCATTCGACATGGCTATTGCCTTCAAAGGCCAGGATATGCGTTGCCAGCCGATCGAGGAAAAAGCGATCATGGCTGATGACGACGGCGCAACCGGCGAAGCTTTCCAGCGCTTCCTCAAGCGCCCGCAGCGTTTCGACATCCAGATCGTTGGTCGGCTCATCGAGCAGCAGCACATTGCCGCCCTTGACCAGCATCTTGGCCATATGGACGCGGTTGCGTTCACCACCCGATAGCTGCCCGACCTTTTTCTGCTGGTCGGCGCCCTTGAAATTAAAGGCCCCGACATAGGCCCGCGTCAGCACTTCATTCTTGCCGAAATAGAATTTATCCTGGCCCTGGCTGATTTCTTCCCAGACATTCTTGGTCGCGGCCAGCGCATCGCGGCTCTGGTCGACATAGGCGAGCTTGACCGTATCACCAATACGGATGCTGCCATCGTCGGGCACTTCCTGGCCGGTGATCATGCGGAACAGCGTGGTTTTGCCAGCGCCATTCGGCCCGATGATGCCGACGATCCCGCCCGGCGGCAGGCTGAAGCTCAAATTTTCGAACAGCAATTTGTCGCCATAGGATTTGCTCAGATTATTGGCTTCGATGACGGTATTGCCCAGCCGTTCGGGAATCTGGATGAGGATCTGGGCACTGCCGAGCCGGCGATTGGCCTGTTTTTCAACCAGTTCATCAAAAGCCTTGATGCGCGCCTTGGATTTGGTCTGGCGAGCCTTGGCGCTGGAGCGAATCCAGCTCAATTCGTCGCGGATGGCCTTTTCGCGGCTTTCGTCCTCGCGGTCTTCCTGCGCCATGCGTTTCGATTTGGCTTCCAGCCAGTCCGAATAATTGCCTTCGAACGGGATAGCCCTGCCCCGGTCCAGTTCGAGCACCCATTTGACGACATTATCGAGGAAATAGCGATCATGGGTGACCAGAATCGCCATGCCGCGATATTCCTTCAGGTGATTTTCGAGCCAGGCGACCGATTCGGCATCAAGATGGTTGGTCGGTTCATCGAGCAACAGGATATCGGGCTTTTCGAGCAACAGCTTGCACAATGCCACCCGGCGTTTTTCGCCACCCGACAATTTATCGACGGTCCAGTCACCCGGCGGACAGCGCAGTGCATCCATGGCGATTTCAAGCTGGTTATCGAGGGTCCAGCCATCGACGGCGTCGATTTTTTCCTGAAGATCGCCCATTTCCTCCATCAGCTTGTCGAAATCGGTCGAATCCTTGGGGTCGGCCATTTCAGCCGATATGGCGTTGAAACGATCGACCAGATCGGCGACCGGCCGCACGCCTTCCATGACATTGCCGCGCACGTCCTTTGTCGGATCAAGCTGTGGTTCCTGCGGCAGATAGCCGACGGTAATGCCCTCGGCGGCCCAGGCTTCGCCGATATATTCCTTGTCGATCCCGGCGATGACTTTCATCAACGTCGATTTACCGGCACCGTTCGGCCCGATGATGGCGATCTTGGCGCCGGGCAAAAAGCTCAGCGTCACATCCTTGAACGCGGGCTTGGGCGCACCGGGATAGGTCTTTGACAGACCTTTCATGACATAGGCGTATTGATAGGCCACGGGAGGGGGGCTTTCGAAATTATGGGATGGGGCGCTGCCGGAGCCTCTAGCAGGGCCAGCCAGCGAGTTCAAACCGCCGTCGCAGCTTGTGGTCCGGTGACCGCAATGTTAGCGTTTCGCGAAAGTTCAAGGGGGCAAAACCGATGACGATCCGATCTGCATGTGTCGCGGCAACGCTCGCTGCCGGGCTGCTGGCAACGCCTGTAGCGGCGGCGACGCTGTTCCGGCTGTTCGGCGATGCGAATGGTGATTTCACATTGCCCAGCCCGTTGGTGCCGTCGCAATCGCCCAACGCCTATGCTGCCGTTTTCGATACGCCGGCCAGCTTGAATGGCAGCCCCAGCCGTATCGATCTTTATTTCTATGTCCAGGCCTCTGGCGGCGGTTTCGATCTGCAGGATACCAGCGATCCCGATGTGTTTTTCCAATTTGCCGGGCCGGCGCTGTTCAGCGGTCCGACCTCGAACCCGGCATTCGGCGTCGGCACCTATCAATTGACCGATTTTGGCGGCGGCAACGGGCGCTACACCCTCGTCATCAGCAATGTCCCCGAACCGGCAAGCTGGGCGTTGCTGATCGCTGGTTTCGGCTTGACCGGCGCAGGGCTGCGCCAGCGCCGTCACGCCGCTATCATTCCAGATCAGGGTCGCTCGTAAAGACGATCGTCAGCCATTGTTCCGGGCCTTCGCCGCCCAGCGCATCGCCGATTTCATGGCGGATGCGATCGAAATCGCTGACTGATGCGACCGGCATGTCGGGTGGCACCAGAATGGAAATTTCGATGAAGCGGGCGCGTCCGACCTCGACGGCATAACTATTGAAACTGCGAAAGCCATGGCGGGCGACAACGACATGCATCACCGCCCTGACACTGTCGTCGAGTTCCTTTGAGGTGATCAGGAAAATTTCGGCAAAGGCCTGTCGCGCCGTGCGCAGCGGCACCGGCAGCAGCAAGGGCGCCAGCAACGCCAGGGCGGCCGGATCGACATAGGGCGTCAGATATTCCCATTTCGTCGCCTTCAGCAGCAAGGCGCCGGCAAAGGCGATCAGCAGCGCCAGCGTGATGACGCCCGACATCAGCCAGCTTTGCACCTCAAGGGCGATCAATTCCGACTCGATGCGTTCGTTGCGCGATCTGAGCAGGAAGGCCATGCCAAAACAGATCACCGCGACGACCGCGGCATAGCCGATCCCAAGACCAAAACTGGGTGTATGGCCGCCAGTCAACAATCCCTGCACGGCATTTAAAAACGCATAGCCACAGAGCAGCAGCAGCACCGATGAATTCAACGCCAGCACCAAAGGTTCAAGGTGCCAATAGCCATATTGGAAGCGTTTGCTGCCCTCGCTCGCCAGCAAGCGCGCCACCAGCAACGTCACCATGCCGACGATGGCGTCGATCATCGAAAACAACCCGTCAAAGACGATCGAGATCGAACCGGCAAAGAGGCCGATGACGATGCCGGCGCTGGCCACGGCCAATGTTGCCGAGATGGAGCCTTTCAACAGCGAGGCTTCGATAAGGCTGCGCAAGCCCGTGACGACCCGCGCCCGCGCCTGGCTTACCATGGAATGATCGCGATCATGCCGGCTATGCGCCGCAACGCCTGTCGGGAGTCAAGTCACGTCAAGTCACGACAAGTCACGACAAGCCTTGCGCCGGCGATACCGATGCCGCACTTGCGCTGCAAAGGATATTGCATGCGCCTGACATTGACTCCTGCCCTGTTGCTCCTTCTGGCCAGCCCGGCCTTTGCCGCTCCCGGCCGTATCGAACAGGCCGAAATTATCCGCGACAAGGCGCTGGCTACCGCATCCGCCTATGCCCTGCTTGAAGATCTGACGACGAGCGTTGGCCAGCGGCTGGCGACGACGCCTGCCGAAGCGCGCGGCCGTGACTGGGCGGTCAA
>JBBRIC010000010.1:0-45200 GCA_038221665.1 Sphingomonadales bacterium | reverse complement strand
CCTACGCGGGCTCATCCCTAGGCGATAAATCTTTGGTCTCTCGACATCATACGGTATTAGCACAAGTTTCCCTGAGTTATTCCGTACCTAAGGGCAGATTCCCACGCGTTACGCACCCGTGCGCCACTAACCCCGAAGGGTCCGTTCGACTTGCATGTGTTAGGCATGCCGCCAGCGTTCGTTCTGAGCCAGGATCAAACTCTCAAGTTCATGATCGAATAATGGTCACAGCGGGTTTCTACACCCGGCACAACCAAAACCCGTTTTAGGAGCTTATCTGTCTGCACAACGTTTCAACTAGGCATTTTGGCCCCAGATTGATCTGGAGCGAAGTGCTTTGTGGTAACGTTTATAGGACATATAAGCAGCGTGTTTAACCACCGCGACCGGACCCTAAATTGCCCGGACGGTGGACCGCCGCCCACATGTCCCTTCATTCAACCTACAATGAGAAAGAGCGATACTGGCCAAGCCCCCCGACGATGCCGGGGTACGGACCAGTGAGATTTTCGAGGTCGGCGGCGAGACCCTTGGGGTTTCGTCGTCGGCGACGGGATCGGCTTATGGGCCGTTCGAAATATCCCGTCAACAGCTTTCTTCAAGGTCTATTCGGATCAACCGAACGTCGCTTGAAGTTCCCGGCACCGCAACAGTTGCTTAACCCCTTGAATTAAGGGGCGTTACAACCGCCGCCGCTGTGGTGGCTGGCGTGGCACCGAAGTGCCCGTCGGCCGGGAGTGGTCATCTAGGCGCGCGCTTTGACCGGTGCAACCCCTTTTTCACGATGCATGACGTTTTTTTGACCGTTTGGTTCGAAATCCCCCCTGGACCACTAGGGATTGGCGACAAACAGCGCCGACAGGCCATGTCAGGGCCCTTGATGTTGGTCAGGTCGGCTGTTCAACTGGCAATATAGGCCTTCATCGCCTGGGCTTCTGATTCGGCTTCCGCGATTCGGGCCTTTACAAGATCGCCCAGCGATACCAGCCCGACGATCTTGCCATCGACAATCACCGGCAAATGCCGCGATCGCCGGTCGGTCATCGTCGACATGGCCTGCGCAACCGTCATGTGCACAGAGGTGATGGCGCCGGGTACATGCATGATATCCGCCGCGGTCGCATCAAGAACCGCGGGACCGTGGCTGTGCAGTCCCGCACAAATGTCGCGTTCACTGACGAGGCCGTGAATCCCGTCTGCATCGACAACGACCACCGCGCCGATGCGATGTTCATGCAGGATCGCCACGATCTCAGCGATTTTGGTCGAGCGCTCGACGGAAACGATCGGTTTCTTGCCGGTCAGGATCGTTGCGATCACGGCTTTCTCCCCATGTTACTATCACCAGAGCCTCTAACGGGCCCATGATGGACATCATCGCCCGATTCGGGCCGGAAGGCAAAGCATGAACGTCGCACCCGAATCGTCATCGCAGCACCCTCCCGGCGCTGATCATTGGCGGCGATTCCGGCGGCTGATGCTGGTGACGACGATTGTCGCCATTGTGACGGCGGGCCTCGCGATCTGGCAAATGCTGGCCAGCGGCGCGCCGCCGCGCCTGCATTTCATCATCGCCATGGGCGGCGGCATCTTTATCGCCTTGCTGCTCGCCGGCGCGCTGATGGGCCTCGTCTTTGTGTCGAATCGATCCGGACATGACGATTCGATCACCGAATTCGAGCTTTAGAGCGTGATGACACGCCGGCAGGACAGCCGGATCGGTGTTTTAATTCAGCCCTCTGTCGGCAGTTCGGGAACAATCTTGCGCGGCCGACCACGACGGCGCGGCGCAACGGTCGCTGCATCGTCGGCCAGCGGCATGATGACCGGATCGGCCGCGAGAGCCGCCATTGCCGGTTCACGCGCCGACGCGTCGACGCTGCGCTGCAGGCGCAATGTGGCTGGTCCCGGCAAACCCGGAATCGGGCCTTCATCGATCGCCAGCGGTTCGGCCGCCATCGGACGCGCCTGTTCCGGGCGCCGTTCCGGCCGCTCGCGACGTTCGTTGCGATCGGCATTGCGCGGTCGATCCGTCTCGACATCGCGTCCGCGGTTGCCGCCATTCCAGCTCTGGCGTTCCCGGCCTGATTCGGCTTCGCGCCGGGGCTCGCGCTGGCCATTGCCGTCGCGCTGACCGGTTGAGCCGGCATCACGCTGACCATTGTCGCGTTGCGAGCTGTCGCGTTGCGAGCTGTCGCGTTGCGCAGAGTCACGTTGCGAGCTGTCGCGTTGCGCAGAGTCGCGTTGTGAATTGTCGCGCTGTCCGGCGTCGCGCTGGCCGCCATCGCGCTGCACATTGTCGCGATAGTTGCGGTCGCGATTCTGGCCGTTACGCTCCTCACGCCAATTGCCGCGATCTTCGGTTCTGGCATCGGCTCGCGTGTCCGGTCTGGCGTCATTGCGATCATCGCCGCGATCATCGCCACGGATTTCATTGCCGTCGCTGTCGCGGTCATCATCGTCGGCGGCATCGCTGTCGTCGCCATTGGCGGCATAGCCATTGCCGTCTTCTTCATAAAATTCACGGCCGCGCTGGCGACCGTCATTGGGCTGTTTATCGCGATAATCGCCCAATATCCGGTAATAATGATCGGCATATTGCAGATAATATTCTGCGGTCACGCGATCCCCGGCCTGTTGGGCATCGCGCGCCAGCGCCTTGTATTTTTCCAATAGCTGGCTGGCATTGCCGCGCTGGCGGTTATCGAGCCGATTACCGTAATTATTGCCGCCGTTCATCTGTTGCGGACGAGGACCGTTGCCGCCGCGACGTCGCCGGTTCTGATTGTTTCTGATCAACTTCGCGTCCCCGCATGAACGGACGGCCACATGCCGTGATGGGAAAATGTTCGACCCTGGGTTCCGGCTCTTGCGTCTGGTCACCTGCTCTGGTGCGCCGCCGGTTTTTACAATGTCGAAGGGCGAGGGATTTTTTCGATCCACCTTGCCTGCATCCGCTCTAGCCGCCTTTGCCGCTATTCCCAAGCGAAAAATCTAGCGTGCCAATTCCATCAATTCGTACCAGGTCTGCATATAGCCGCCGACCCCGCCGCAAACAAAGATCGCATCATCGTCAGCCGTGACCCACATGTCATAGGGCGGGTGCTGGGTGCCGCCCATTTTGCCTTCGTCAACAAAACGGAAATGTCGGCAGTGGAAGCTTCCAGCGGTCACGGTTTTCATGGCCTCACCGACATATTCGAGATGGATATCGACGCGGGCCAGCATGGGCGGCGTCGCGCCGCGATGGTCGGGCGAGGGCAACAACACCGTCAGCAGCCGCCGATGCGGCCCTTGGGTAACATCCATGCAGCGCGTCAGATAGCCATCGCCGACAATCGGATGGGTGCCGAACCCGGCCAAACCATCGGGAATCGCCAGGCGCTGCGACAGGCGGCCGATCGACGGGCCATGGCTTTCGCATTCAACCATGCCGGCGTCATGATCAAAGCGTATCCAGCCGCTGCCATGATAGGCGTCATCAAGGCTCAGCCGCACATGGCAATCCATCGGGCGGTGCCGGGCATCGAGCGAATAAAGGATGTCGCGCATCACCGTTGGCGCTGGCTCATCGATCTCGCAATGCGCGCGGATCGTCACGGCGCCATCGGCGTGGCGGGTAAAGGCAAAATCCTCGCGGCCGCGCTCGGCATCATAATATTCGGGCTTTTTCGACGTATAGCGAATGCGGCCGGTGATGCGTCGCGGCGGCGCTACGGTCATCCGCGCGCCACCCTGGGCGCCAGCCCCGCCATGATGGCATAAAGCGCCACCGGGTTTTCGCGCGGAAATTTCAGCAATTGCATTTCGGCGGCATCGAGCCGCCCCACCGGGATTTCGGGCGTATCACTGGCGAGGCCGGCAAGGATCTGCGCCGCCGCTGCATCGGTGCTGATGCCGGCATTGACCGGGTCATCGTTCGGGCCATTGATGCTGCCATCCCCCTTCAGCGCATTGGCAGCGATCGATGTAGCGACAAAGCCCGGCGTCAGGACATGTACGGTCACACCATATTGGGCAATTTCGGCGCGCAGCGCATCGGACCAGCCGACAAGCGCGTGTTTGGCAGCGCAATAGCCGGTGCGCAGCGGTGATCCGACCTTTCCAGCCACCGACGCATTGTTGACGATCGCCCCGGAGCCGCGTTTGACCAATGCCGGCAACAGCAATTGCGTCAGCCGCAGCGGCGCAAAGAAATCCACCTCCATGACGCGGCGATAGACGTCAAAATCGGTATCGAGCGCGAGGCTGCGTTGCGATATGCCGGCATTGTTGATCAAGATATCGATGCCGCCGCTTTTTGCCTCGGCTTCGGCGACGACGTCGGGCAAAATCTCGAGGTCGGTCGCTTCAAACGGCAGCAACAGCGTCTGGGCCTGACAGCGCCCGGCGACTTCGGCCAGCGCCGCAGCATTGCGGCCCGACAGGATCAGCCGGGCACCGGCGCGGGCAAAGGCCGTGGCCAGCCCGGCACCGATGCCCGATGAGGCCCCGGTGATCCAGACGCTTTTGCCGCTAAAATCCATCGTCTATCCTTGTGGCCAGGCCGGCACGCCGATCAGCATCGGGTGTACAAAAATGATCAGCGCCCATAGCGCCAGCCCGCCAAGGCTGGCCACAACGCCGGGAAAAATCGCCGCCCAGGGCTGACGCCCGCGCAACTGCGCGCCAAAGGGCACAAAACCGGTGGCGGCCATATGGTCGCGATAGGCAGGCGATCCGGCGCGTTTCTTGCCGTCCTGCATGGCAGCACCAAAAATCGCCAGGGTCAGGATGCCGCCGGCCAGAACAAGCGTCCGGCTGTCGGCCGACAAGATCATGTGGACGACCGCCCAGATCGCAAAGCTCCACATCATCGGGTGGCGGGTGATGCGCTGCACGCCGCGCGGCCTGCCACCGGCCGGCATGCCCATCAGCGCCGGATTGGGGGCCGTTACCGACCCGACGAACAATATGGCAGCGAACAGCATCAGGGCGACCGCCAGCCAATGTACGGCTGCGGGCGCCAGCCAGAGCCTGTCCGGCGGTATCGCCTTCCAGATCTGGACCGCCCAGCCAAGGCTGCCAAAGGCAGCTATCGCATAGACGATCGTGAAGCCGGTGTTTCCGACCAGCCGCAGCAGCGGCGCCCGTAGCGGATGCGACAGGATTTCATGGCTGCCCACGAACAGCGAGACGGCGATGATGAGGAGGGTGATGTCGGTCATCAAGGCTCCTAAGGCGGCGTTGGACGGGGATATTGCAGCGGCAGGGCGCCGGGCGCCAGATCGCGATAGCGATCGCGCAACAGGGTCTGGCGCGAAACCATCGATTGCGGCACGCCATCGATCAGCACGGCGACCGGCGCCGAGGTCAATTCCAGCGGATCGCCATCCCAGACCACGACATCGCCGCGTTTGCCAGGCGCCAGCGTGCCAAGATCGTCAAGCCCGAAAATCTGTGCCGGTACCCGGGTAATCGTCGCCAGTGCCTCGCCACGGCTGAGGCCGATGCCGCCCGGGACCGCGGCTTGCGCCACGCTGTTGCCGGCAAAATAGGGCAGGTTGCGCGGCTGGGCACCCGAATCACCGCCAAAAATGCCAAGCCCGACCTTGACGCCGGCCGCCACAAGCCGCCCGACGTTCGATCGCGTCGATGCCAGCGTTTCAAACGCGTCGGGCAAGTCGAACAATGGCAGGGTGATGACCGGCACCTTGGCCGCTGCAATCTCGCCAGCGACCAGCCAGGCTTCGCGGGCGCCGATGAGGATGATGCGCAATTGCGGAAATTCACGCCGCAGCGCAAGGATCGCGGTGATGTCGCTGGCGCGTTCGGCATGAAATACCGCTGGAATCCGGCCCTCGACAACCGGCACCAGGGCGGCGGCATCGAGGCGCTTGATCAGTGAATCGCGTTCACGCCCCGAATCGAACGCCGCCGGATTGCGGGCATAGCGCTGCGCCTCGGCAAAGCCGTTGCGCAAATTCAGCCAGGCCGCCGGGCGCGAGCCGCCGGCAACCCGCGCGCCGTTTTCACCAAGCTCGATCAGTTGAAAAGCGCGCGGCCGCATCAATATGTCGGGACGGTCGGCAAGGCTGATGATGGCGCCCTGCCCGGCAAATATCGCGCCGCCGATTTCAGGCCCGACAATGGCGCGCGTCACCCCGCCCAGCCGGTTGACCGCGATCGGCGGCGACGCGGCGTTTATCGCCGGAGCAATATCGAGCGCGGCTGAAAAAGGCGAACCACGGGCGCTGGCATCGTCGGTTTCGCCAACGCCTTCGACCTCGACAATGCCGAGCGTCGACATGCCCACGATCAGCCCGGGCGTCACATATTTGCCGGTGGCATCGAGCACCATGGCGCCGGGGGGGACGGGCAGGCCAGCGCCGACCGCCGCAATCCGGCCATCGCGGACGATAACGGTGCCGCCGGCGATGACCGTATCGCCGACAGCCGTTGCAACCGTGCCGCCGATGATGGCGATCGTTGCCGCTTTGGTCGGCAGCGCCAGCGTTGCCAGCAGGATAGCGGCCAGCCGCTTCATTTCGGATCTCCCGCGCCCGGCTGGCCGAGTTCGAAATCGGTCACCGGCCGGCGCCGGGCATCGGCCCAGTCATAGATGACGGCGCCATCGATCCAGACTTTTTCAGGCCGGGCATAGACGGAAAACGGGCTGGCATTCCACAGCACGACATCGGCCATCTTGCCCGGCTCCAGGCTGCCGGTCCTAGCTGCAATGCCAAGCCCCCTGGCGGGGTTGAGCGACAGCCACATCATGGCATGTTCGGGCGTGATCGCCAGCCCCAGGCGATTGCCTGCCGCCATGGCCTTGGCAGCTTCCTGATTGAGCCGCTGGATGCCGTTGGGGTCATCCGAATGCACGATGGCACAGGCGCCGGCATGATCGACGAGCGCGATATTTTCGCGGATGCCGTCATAGCTTTCCATCTTGAAGCCATACCAATCGGCCCACATCGCGCTGCAAATTGCTTCGGATTTCAGGATATCGGCGATTTTATAACTCTCGCTGGCATGGTGGAATGTCGTGATGCGATAGCCGAATTCATGGCTCATCGAGATCATATTGGCCATTTCATCGGCCCGGTAGCAATGGTTCTGGATCAGAATCTGGCCGTTCAACACCCCCATCAGCGTATCATTGGCCAGCTCGCGGCGCGGCGCATCGCCGGGTTTTGCCGTCCCCGCCACCGCCCGCCGCGTATAATCATCCCAGCGGCGTTTATAGGCGGTGGCATCGGCCCAGACCTGCCGCGCATAGGCGATATTGCCCATCCGCGTCGCTGGCATCTGGCCCTTGCCGCCATAGGTTCGCTTGGGATTTTCACCACAGGCCATTTTGAGGCTGTAAGGTGCCTGCGGAAATTTCATGTCCTGCACGTTGCGGCCATAGACGTTTTTGAGCGTGGTGCCGCGGCCGCCGAACAGATTGGCGGAGCCAGGCAGCACGTGCATGGTGGTGACTCCGCCAGCCAGCGCCCGCGCAAAGCCCGGATCCTGTGGCCAGACCGAATGTTCGGCCCAGACCTCGGGGCGGGCGGGGCTGGTCGCTTCATTGCCATCGCTCAGCGCATCGACCTGCGGGCTGGCATAGACGCCGAGATGGCTGTGAATGTCGATGATGCCGGGCGTTACATATTTGCCGGTCGCATCGATGATCGTGGCGCCCACAGGCTCGGTGACCGTCGTGCCGATTTCAGCGACCTTGCCATTTTCAAGCCGGATCGCGCCGGGCGAAAATTTCTTGCCCGTGCCATCATAGACAATGGCGTTCCGGATGACGGTGGTAACGCCTGGATAGGCGCGATAGGTCGATGGCCAGGGATCGTTCGGGATGGCGATAATCTCGGACGTTTTGCCGCCGGCGCTGCTGGCCCGTGGCGGCGGTGTCGTTGCGCAGCCAGCCAGCATCGACACGAGAATGAGCGCGCGCCACCGCATCAATTGACGCCGTGCATCCAGCGTTTCAGCAACGGCGACAGCATCAGCAGCACAAGACCGATGCCTGCCGAAATCAGGCCGATGGTCTGAAACACACCGGCATAGGTTTCAAGGCTGACCCGCACATTGGTGACCTGGCCGCCGACGGTTTCGACACTGGCCACCTGCGCAACGACTCCGGCGACATATTGCGCACAACTGATCGACAGGAACCACACCCCCATCATCATGCCGACGATCCGGGCGATCGACAGCTTGGTTATCATGCTGAGACCGACCGGCGAAATCAGCAATTCAGCGGCCGAATGAATGAAATACAGCCCGGCCAGCCACCAGATGCCGACCTTGAAATCCGGCCCGGCAAAGCTTGTGCCCCAGACAAGGAACAAAAACCCGAGGCCGACCCCGATCAGGGCCAGACCGAATTTGATGGGGATGCCCGGCTCCAGGCCCCTTTTGCCGAGTTCCACCCAAAGCTTGCCGATCAAGGGCGCCAGCGTGACGATGAAGAACGCGTTGAAAAACTGTGTCTGCCCGGCGGTGATGCTGAACCAGCCAAAGATCGACAAATTGGTATTCCGGTCGGCAAACAACGTCAGCGACGATCCGGCCTGTTCAAACAGGGTCCAGAACACGACGTTGAAAACGATGAGGATGATCGCCGCCAGCATCATTTCAAATTCTGCCCGCGAGCCAACCCGCAGTGACCAGATCGGTATGCCGATGACAGCGGCGAGAAACGTTCCGAACAACACCCGCCCCAGGATCGGCAGGCCGGCGATATAGCCCATGATGCCCTGGCCAGCGTGCGGTGGCGGCGCGGCCATCAGATTGCTGAACAGGAACCAGATGACCGGCACCATCAGCAGCGCGCCACCATAGATTAATAACGATCGATCGCTGCCGGTGCGGGCCGGCGGTTCGCCATAGCCCGCCAGCCGCGGCCCGGCGAACTGGATAAGCGCCCAGCTGATCGTCATGCCGATGGCTGCCAGCAAAAAGCCCGCCCACCAGCCAAAGCGGTCCGCAACGAACGGGCAGGCCAGTTGCGACCCGAGCGAGCCAAGGTTGATGCCCATGTAGAATATCGTGAAACCGGCATCGCGGCGGCGATCCGCCTTGGCATAGAGCGAACCGACCATCGTCGAGATATTGGGCTTGAAAAAGCCATTGCCGATGGTGACCGCCGACAGGCCGATGAGCATGATGGTAATCAGCAGCGGGTCGCGATCGCCGCCGGCGACAAACCCGCCGCGGGCGATCTGGCGTGCCGTGCTGCCATCGGGCGCCCGCAGGCTGACCGTGCCATCGTCATTGCCCTTGATGGCCAGTTTTCGCCCCTGATCGAGGAGATATTGCTGTTTGCCAGTGTCGGTCTTTTCTACGACCACTTCGTAGCGCGTCCCATCGACCATCGCAAAAGGTCTGGCCGCATCGCCGCCAAAACACAGGATGAAATAGCCCGCCGCCATGACGATGGCACCGAATTTGACCGAGCGTTTCGACCCCAGATAACGATCCGCCAGCAAGCCGCCGATGAGCGGGGTGAGATAGACCAGCGCCGTGAAGCCCCCGTAAAGGCTGGTCGTGGTTGAATCGTTGAACAGAAAATGATCGGCGAGATACAGCGTCAAAAGCGCCCGCATGCCATAATAGCCAAAACGCTCCATGGCTTCGGTGGTGAACAGCCGCGCCAGTTGCCGGGGGTGGCCAAACCACTGCGGCCGGCTGTCGATCAGCCCCGCGTCGGCGGCAATATCTGTCAAACCTGCAACTCCCCAACACCCTTTATCGGGCACATCGCTGACCCGTACCGGTATCACGATAGCGAGGCATCGGCTGTGGCGAAAGGGGGAGCGACAGGGGGCGCGAAAGGGGAAGCGGTAGCGGACCGGCGGCGCAAGCGCTAATAACCCCCGCATGGACAGTTTCAACGACCGCTCGACCTCCGCCCGCCTGCTCGCCACACGCCGATCGGGCAAGGCGCGTGACATGCTGGCGCCAGGGCCGGACGCGGCGCAACTGCACGAAATTCTCACCAGCGCGATGCGCGTCCCCGACCATGGCAAGCTGGCGCCATGGCGTTTCGTCGTCATCGCCGATGATCGCCGTGCTGCCTTTGCGACGGCGCTTGGCGATGCATATGTCGCTGAAAAACCGGCCGCCGCCCGGCTTGAGCGCGATGCTGCCTATGGCTTTGCTGCGCCGGCGCCCTGCCTCATCGTCGTGCTCTCACGGCCCAATCCGGCCAGCCATATTCCGGCCTGGGAACAGCAATTATCGGCGGGCGCTGCCACGACGATGCTGTGTGTTGCAGCGCATGCTCAGGGCTTTGTGGCCAATTGGCTGACCGGCTGGGCGGCCTATTCGCCGGCGGTCCATGCAATCATCGCCGAACCGGGTGAGGCCATTGCCGGCTTTGTCTTTATCGGCACTGCGGCAAAGCCATTGGACGAACGGCCACGGCCCGATTTCGATACGGTCGTCAGACGCTGGTAATGTCAGTGGCAGCTGATGGTACCGCGGCCGGTCGTTCTTGATTGGCAGCGGGCGCCGCCGGTAATGACAACATTGCCCGACCCTGAAACACGCGTCATGGCCTCTTGCGTGGCGCGCACCACGACGTCGCCCGAGCCGCTGATACCAATATCGACCGCGCTGCAGGTAAGGCCGGCCAGCGCCATTTCGCCGCTGCCTGAAATCGTCAGCCTGGCCTGCTTGCATTTGCCGGCAGCGGTAATGTCACCCGATCCCGTAATGCCGAGCACAACATCGCTGCTGTCGATATCGGCAATCCTCAGATTGCCCGAGCCACTAAGCCGCGATTCAAACATCGGCCCTGTACCATGGTCAGCAACAATGTCGCCCGAGCCACTGGCCTTTATGCCCTGCAACGCCGGCATGGTGATGGCAATGCGGACGGCATCACGGTTGCCCCAATTCCAGCCCCAGTGCGACTTATGGTCGATGCGCAACGTGTTGCCTTCGACGTTGATGTCGAGCTTGTCGAGCTGTTCGGCGGCACCCGTCGCCACCAGCGACGCTGCCTTGCCGGTCGTGATGGTGATGTTTTCGGATCCGCTGGCCATGATATGGTCAAAGCCTGTAACCGTAAAGCGCCGGTCTTCGGCATGGGCCGCGACACCGCTGACGGCGAGCAACCCAATTGCCAGATGCTGAAAATAGCTCATCGCTTCGATCTCCGTTGTGTATTGCAACAATAATACACAAAGCGAGCCGCCGTGCAACCGGCTTCAAGCCCCTGCGGCAATTGCCGGCGGCCGGCGCAATTCCAGGCGGAAAATATTGATTTCAATGACGAAGAAACACAGGATCCAGAGCATGGCGTCCCAGAAATCCAGCCACACCCCGGTAATGCCCCAGGCAAGCGCAAAGCCGAACGTCGCCAGATAAAGCGAGCCCTTGGCCAATGTGCGCCATTGCTGACCGCGCGCGCCCGCCGCAACCGGCCGAACGATATCAAGGACGATCAGCGCCGAAATGAGCAGCCACACGGCCGAATTGCCCAAATCCAGCCATTCGCGGCTGAGTCCATAATCGACAAAGGCATAGATCGCGAGCGCATAGCCGGTCAGTTCAACGATCAGCGGCCAGCCTTTCCAGGTGGCCGCATCCGGCCGCCGGGTTTCCCATTCGAACACACCCAGCAACAGCAGCCAGCCGATCTCGTCTATGGCCTTGGTCGGGCTGGCTTCAGCGAGGAAAAGGAAGATATTGGCGACCAGCAGCGAATACAGAACGGCCTTGAAGCCGATCAGCACATGGCTGCTGGTCATCGTCTGGCGAAACCGCCTGAAAGCCGGCGAAGCGTCAGGCTGCCTTTAATACCTGTTCGATGTTCAGCTGGGCGGCAGGTTCATCGATATTTTCCATCGCCGCCAGTTCGCGCGCCAGGCGGCCGATCGCCGCTTCGTAAATCTGGCGTTCCGAATAGCTTTGCTCCGGCTGGTCTTCGGCACGGTGCAGATCGCGAACCACCTCGGCAATGGAGACAAGATCGCCGGAATTGATCTTGGCTTCATATTCCTGGGCGCGGCGCGACCACATGGTGCGCTTGATCCGGGGCTTGCCCTTCAATGTCGTCAACGCTTCCGTCAACGTCGCCTGGCTGGACAGCTTGCGCATGCCGACAGCTTCCGCCTTGTTGGTCGGAACCCGCAGCGTCATGCGTTCCTTTTCAAAACGCAGCACGAAAAGTTCAAGCACCGAGCCGGCGATTTCCGAGCGTTGCAGTTCAACAACGCGACCGACACCGTGTTTGGGGTAAACCACATAGTCACCGACTTCAAAGCCGAGCGGCTTGGCGATTGCCATGGAATTTTGTTCCTTCCTGCGCGCCGCCGCTGCAACGGATGTCAGATTTCACAACCGATGGCGAACCCCGGTGAAACCTGTTTTGCGTTTTTTGCGTGGGCGGGCATCCTGCCAGTATGAGCATTTGATTCAGCGCCGTCCCGGCAGGGGAGCGATTGGCGGCAGAACCGGCGACCGCGGCGGTGGTTTTCCCACCGTCACAACAGCGTCATAACATGAAAAGTGTCAGAACTCCAGCATATCGTCCCGGCGCTGTGGCACGCGCTGCAAACTGCCGCTTTCGCGCCGGCAATAGATCCAGAAAAATGCGTCAGGCGCCGGGCGTCAGGCGCCGGTGCCTGGCTTGTCGGAAAAATATTTGTCGAACTTGCCGTCCTGGCCCTTGAAGGCATCGGCATCATCGGGCGTTTCGCCCTTGATCGTGATATTTGGCCATTGCGCCGAGAACGTCGCGTTCAGCTCCATCCATTTTTCAAGACCGCCCTCGGTATCGGGCAGGATGGCTTCCGCCGGGCATTCCGGCTCGCAGACGCCGCAATCGATGCATTCGCTGGGGTTGATGACGACCATATTCTCGCCTTCGTAGAAACAATCGACCGGGCAAACCTCCACACAGTCCATGTATTTGCACTTGATGCAGGCTTCAGTGACGACGTAGGCCATTGTCTCTCCAATGCGGAACCAGCCCGCTCAATCCATTCAATCCGTTGCCAGAACGCATTTTGTTCAAATGCAGTCGGCACCGGCCCGCTCCCCCGCCCGACTACCCATATTGTGCAATGCCCTGGGTGGCAGGAGCGGATGCGACCTTCGTCGCTGGCGGGGGAGCGGGCCGGTGCCGCCCGAACCAAAAACGCTCTAGAACGAGCGCTACGCCGCCGTCAATGCCGACATTGTGTCGCTTTGACGGCGCGCCTGCCAACCACCGGTCATGTCGGTGTAAAGCTGGCGGGCATCGTCATAGGGACCACGCCGATCCGCAAGGCCTTCGACGCGGATGACCACAATGTCGTCATCATGCGGAAAGCTGACCACCGATCCCGCCCGGACCAGCGCCGATGCCCGATCGATGACCCGGCCATCGATTCGCAATCGTCGGCTTTCACAAAGATTTTGCGCCGCTGTTCGTGATTTCGCCAGCCGCGCAAACCACAACCATTTGTCGAGCCGAAGCCCGCTGCCATAAACCAAAAGCTACCTGCCTTTCTTTCCCGTTGAGACGTGGCCAAACCCGGTATCGAAACGTGCGGCGCCAAAAGCCACGCCGGCCAGAATGGCAAAGGGCGAATCCGCCAGCAGCCGCGCCGTGGTTTCGGATTCGGCCGCGATCACCGGCCGGCGATGGCCGCGCCAGGCAAAATGCGCGGCACCATCGACCAGTTGCAGCCGATAACCCAGCGCCCGCATCAGCCGCGCCAGGCCATCGCGCGACAGGCCGGCGGTGGCTGCCCAATTGGGATCGGGGATGAACGGCGCCCGCCCGCTGCGCCGGCCATGAATGGCCCGCGCCAGGCGGTCGACGATATCGATCCTGACAGCCTCGCAACCGATCCGCCAATAGCCAGCGGCGTCAAGAAACCCGGCCGGCAGACCATCGTCGGCAGCAATGCTGACCCGACCGGGCAGCGGCAGCGGCGGCAGGCCGCGAATATCATTGGCGACCGCCCAGAGCGCCAGCCGCCAGCGCGTCGGTTCGGGCCGGAGAGTGGCGGCGGCATAAAGATGGACGGCACCGATGCGGACGCCGGCAGCGCCGAACAGGGCGCGATCGTTGCGGGTCAGCATCTCGACCTGGCCTTCGATGTCGCTGCGTTGAATGGCGCCCGGCGTTTCCAGCAGCCGCACGATCAAGCCGCGTGCCACCGGCGACACCAGCTCTCGAATTTCGCCAAGCCTGACAAGCGGCACGAGTTCATGGGCGACCGCCGCCGTCAGCCATGCCGCCAATCGCGCCAGCACGGCCTGGCGATCATTGGCGGGCAGGTTTTTCAAGGCGCGATCGAGCTCGATGCGCGGTCGCAACGTGTCACGGCCCTTGCGCAACACCGCCACCGGTGATCCGAGCCACAACAGGCGCGGCGGCAGCCGTTCGCCAAAACCCAGCCCGAAATCAGCATCAGCTGCTGCCGTCAGCCGTGCGACACGGCGCGACATTTCAGTCACCAGGTAGCGTTCGGCGGCGGCCAGCAGCAGCCGCTGTTCGCCGGCGCGGGCCTGGCCATCGACGATGAACCGAAAACCATCCAGACGCCCGATGGTTTCGCCTTCGACCGCAACCGCGCCATCAGGATCGATTTCAACGCGCTGGTCACCGCCGCGCGCCTTCAGATCGCGCAGCAACACAGCCGTCCGCCGATCGACAAAGCGCTGGGTCAGCGCGAGATGCAGGGCATCCGACAGCCGATCCTCGACCTCACGCGTGCGTTCGGCCCAGTGCCGCGCATCGGCCAGCCAGTCGGCGCGATTGGCGATATAAGTCCAGGTCCGGGCCCCGGCGATGCGATCGGCCAGGGTTTCGACATCGCCGGTAATCCGGTCGAGATGGGCGATTTCGCTGGCGATCCAGGCTTCGGGCAGCTTGCCATCGCCTTCCGACAGATGCCGGAAAACCCTGCCAACCAGCCGGCCATGTTGTTCGGCGCCGGTTTTCCGGAAATCGGGCAGGCCACAGGCTGCCCATAACCGCGAGACGCCGCGCGGGCCGGGCGCGCGCTCCATCACCCAGGGTTCGCCCGCCAGGCGTTTCAGCACGGCAAGATCGATGGCATCATCGCCGCGCTGCAATTCGATGCGCGGCGGCCGCATATCAAGGGCGCCGATCAAGCGCGGCAGGCTGTTGAAATCCAGTTCGGTATTGCGCCAGACAAGCTGCTGCAACGGCTCGAAGCGATGGCCTTCCAGCCCGTCAATCTCTTCGGGCGTAAAAGCCGCGGCAGCAGCGGTGCCAAGCTGCACCGTGCCAAAGCTGCCATCCTTTTGATAACGCCCGGCGCGGCCGGCGATCTGGGCCATTTCCGCCAGAGTAAGGCGACGCTGGCGGCGGCCATCGAATTTGCCCAGCGAGGCAAAGGCGACATGGGCGATATCCATGTTGAGGCCCATGCCGATGGCATCGGTCGCCACCAGATAATCGACTTCGCCCGATTGATACATGGCGACCTGGGCGTTGCGGGTACGCGGGCTGAGGCTGCCCATCACCACCGCGGCGCCGCCCATTTGCCGGCGCAGCATTTCGGCCAGCGCATAGACTTCGGTGGCCGTAAAGGCGACGATGGCGGTGCGCCGTGGCAGCCGGCTGAGCTTTTTCGAACCGGCATAGCTGAGCGTTGAAAACCGTGGCCGGGTCAGGATTTCGGCTTCGGGGAGCAGCTTGCGGATCAGGGGCCGCAGCGTTTCGGAGCCAAGGATCATGGTTTCGGCATAGCCGCGCGCGTGCAACAGGCGCTCGGTAAAGACATGGCCGCGTTCGGGATCGGCGCCGACCTGGCCTTCGTCTATGGCGACAAAGGCGACTTCGCGATCCATCGGCATGGCTTCGACCGTGCAGAGGAACCAGCGCGCGCCCGGCGGCACGATCTTTTCCTCGCCGGTAATCAACGCAACGAACGCCGCGCCCTTTATCGCCACCACCTTGTCATAGACTTCGCGGGCGAGCAGCCGCAGCGGAAATCCGATGATGCCGCTGGCATGCCCGCAGAGCCTTTCAACCGCCAGATGCGTCTTGCCGGTGTTGGTTGGCCCCAGCACGGCAACGACCTGGCCGGACGCGATGGCGCCACGCGGGGCAGAAACCGGCAGATGGGCACGCGGTATCACACGGACAATCTGGTTGGCGGGGGCGGGCCTTGCAATGGCCCAGTCGATAGCGAGGTCGATAGCGGGGTCGATTTGACGCAAGCCGCAAATTGGTCCGTGTCGATACCGGCGCAATCGCCGGCTCGGCGGTTTCCATGTGGCAGGGACTTCAATCGGCCCATAGCGCCCTTTGTCAGTGCTCAACACCACATATAGTGCACGACTGTGTTTCGGACTCAAGTGACCGTTTAAAGACTATCGCCCTGTCGCATAATTTCCAGCCGGCCGCGTGGCAATATTGACACACAAGCTGCAATCAGGCGAAGCCAGGAGGGTACAACAATCGGCTACAGGGGGAGCGCGTTTGTTTCAGCCACTGCAATTGGCGGCCAGCAATGCCGGGCGCGGGGCAATGCCCGCTGCATCGCTGGCCCTGGCGCATTGGCGGCTGCGGTTCCGGGCGGAAGACCGTTTCAGCAGCGCAGGGCTGGGGATCGGCATCGGCAGCGACCGTGCCATCGATCTTGGTGACCGGATCGGCAGCCGGCACTGGTGGCTGGGCTGCGGTGCCTGCCTCACGCTGATCGGCAGCGCGCTGGCGCTGGCCAGCCTGGTGCCCGCCCTGCCCGAATTGAGCCGACCTGCGCCGACACCCGCCCAGCGCGAGGCCAATCGGCCGCAGACCATCGCGCCGCTGGCGCGCGGTGGCGCGACAGGCGCGCCGGCCCTGGCCAATCCCGGCCTTGTCGAGCCGCTGGCCGAGCCGCCCGAACGGCCGCGCGTTGAAGGCAATGTCAGATTTGGTGGCCGGGACAGTCTTGAATCGGCGCTGCGCCGGGCCGGGGTCGGCCGCGAGGATCTGGCCAGTGTTCGGCAGTTGCTGGCGCCGGTGAAGCGGGAAGCGTCGGTGCCGTCGGGGAATAGTGCCGATTACGTGCTGGGTCGTCGCCCGGATCGCAGCGTGCCGCGGCCATTGGAGCAATTGGGCCTGCGCACGGCGTTCGACATGCGCGTCATGATCAATCGCAGCGATGGCGCGCTGCAGCTGAAACAGCTGCCGATCAGTATCGACCATACGCCGTTGCGCGTGGTCGGGAGCGTCGGCAGCAATCTGCAACGCGCGTTGCGCAGCGCCGGTCTGCCGGCCACAATCATCAATGATGCGACCAAGGCACTCGGCTATGTCGTCGATTTTCAGCATGGCGTTGGCAAGCGCGACCGTTTTGATCTGATCGTCGCCCAGGACCGCGCCGAAACCGGCGAAACCCGCCAGGGCGACCTGTTATATGTGGCGCTGCGCCGCGACAATAAGGACGATATCGAATTGGCCCGCCCAGCCAAGGGCGGCGGCGAGTTTTTCAAGGCAAACGGCGAAAGCGCCAAAAAGGGCCTGATGAAAACGCCGGTCGATGGCGCGCGGCTGACATCGGGGTTCGGCATGCGTTTCCATCCGCTGCTGGCCTTTTCGCGCATGCACCAGGGCGTTGATTTCGGGGCGCCCAGTGGCAGCCCGATCATGGCCGCCGCCAGCGGGACGATCGCCTTTGCCGGGCCCCATGGCGGCCATGGCAATTATGTACTCGTCAAGCACACCAGGGATCTGAACACCGGCTATGCGCATATGTCACGCTTTGCGGTAAAGCCCGGCCAGCATGTCGCCCAGGGCCAGGTCATCGGCTATGTCGGCTCGACCGGCCTGTCGACGGGGCCGCATCTTCATTATGAAGTCTGGCTGCGTGGCCAGCCGGTCAACCCCGTGCAGTTGAAATTCATCGGCGGCAGCCAGCTTGCCGGCGCCGAAATGTCAGCCTTTCGGGCAACGCTCGATCGCCTGCGCGGGCTGGCCGTGACCGGCGGTGCGGCACGCGCCGATGCGCTGACGCCGTTGGAGAAAAAACGCGCGACGAAACGCGGTTAAGCGCAAATATTATGGCGCCGCTGGCCCGTTACCGTCCGGCAAGCCCCGATTTTTTTGAGCCCTTGATCACGCCGGAACGCGCAAGTCCGGCGCGGTGCGGCGCAGCGGCGATAACGCGCGCTGCAGCATGGCGCCGATACCGCGCCGCCGCGACACATCGAGCTTGTTGAGAATGATATGGACATGGTTCTTGACCGTTGCCGGGCTGATGCCGAGGTGAATGGCGATTTCCTTGTTCGACAGGCCATCCCCGACCAGTTGCGCAATTTCCTGTTCACGCCCGGTCAGGCTTGGCAGCGCCTCGGCGGCGGGTAGCGCATTTGCCAGCAACGCGAGGCGGGCGAGCAATTTTGCCGTCAATTCAGGGGAGCAGCGCGCTTCGCCGCGCATGGCCCCAAGCGCTGCCTCGCGGATATCGGCGACGCTGCTTTCCTGCCCGACAAAGGCGGTGATGCCCGCCTCCGCCCCGGCCAGCGCCTCGTCATGGTCACCGATGCCGAACCCGATGATCCGGATACCGGGCGCCGCGCGTGCCAGCAGCCGGGCCGCCGCCAGCGTAGCGGGCCGCGAAGCGTCGATGATGACAAGGTCAGGCAAACCCTGATCCAGCAGCGCGGCAACGCCGGCTGAACCGATGGCGGCGACGATTTCGACGCCGCCCAGACGCTGCAGGCCGTCATGGACGCCCTCCCGATAGAGCAGCACATCGCTGATGATCACGGCAGTCGGCATGCTGCCGCCGCTGCGGGCAATGTTCAGCTCTTTGCTCAAAATTCCCACGGCCAAATCCCCGAACCATCACATCGACGGCGCTACGGGGCTGTGCTCAGCGCCGCGCGACGGCAATATTGAAAATGTTTCATATTTTTATTGGCGACGTTCCTCGAATAGTGACACAGATTCGGCCGTTGTGACAGCCCCGACCCAATGGTCCCGGCCGTTGCGCGGCTTTGATGGCAATCCGGTTCGGCCGGGGATAGGCCATATGGTCCGGGCCAATTTGCAACATGTCTGGCAACGCGCTGGCCGGACAATATTCGCGCCAGCATGACGTCGCCTAATGGCAGCGCGCAAGTCCAAAGCCCGTCAAGATGGTCCTGACCGTGACCGGACCATTTATGCCGGTTTCCGGTTCATGCGCCTCCATCCTTTGGCCGCCATTCTTGGTCCAGCTGCCATTCCGCATCGGAGAGACAGGTTGGGAATTCGAGTCCTTGTCGGTCACATGCCGCCCTTGTTGCGATCGATGATCGGCGACATGTTGCTGACCGCGCCGGGAATCGACCTTGTCGATGCGGGGGTTGCGCCAGGCGCCTGGCTGGCCGAGTCGTTGCAGACGATCACGGCACGCCAAAAGGTTGATGTGCTGGTGTTGCGGGCGCCCGATGTGGATGGTTGGCCCGACATGATGGCGGGGCTGTTGGCCGCGGTGCCGCTGGGCATCATCACCATCGCCGAAGATGGCGGCGTCGGCGCCCTGTATCAACTGGCACGAGCGCCGATCGATCTCGCCGCAAGGGGCCGCGAAGCCCTGATCGCGGCCATCGCCACGGCGGCCGGCGGCACAGCCCCGGCCGCCACGGCAGGCGCCGCCTGAATGGCGCATTACCGCGCCATCGCAGCAGCAGGGGCGACAATCGCCGGCCTGATCAAGGAACGCTATCCGCGTGCCGAATTCGGCAACGCGTTGACGGTTGGCACGGTGCAGGCCAGCGTGGTTGAAAAGGATCTGCCCGGCGAAGGTTTTGGCATATGCCTGTGGCGGGTCGGCATAAACGGCCAGCGCCGCGCCAGGGGCCCACGCCTCGATGTCTTTGGCAATCGCTTCAAGCCATCGTTGCCGCTCGATCTGTCCTTTCTCGTCATTCCCTATGCCAGTGATGCGGAACGCCAGGCACGCATGCTCGGCTGGGTGATGCGGGCGCTGGAGGACGCGGGGCCGCTGACCGCCGCGCAGTTGAACTTTTACCTCGCCGAATCCGATATTTTTGCCGCCAATGAGGATGTCGATCTGGTCTGCGACCCGTTGGCGCTGGCCGATCAACTGGCGCTTTGGGATCGCTTCAAGCAATTGCCGCCTTCGGCCAATTATCTGATGCGTATGTTGCTGATCGACAGCAGTGACCCGGTAAACGAAGGCCCCCCGGTCAGGGAGCGCGAATTCCTGGTTGGCGCACAGCCATCATGAGCATCGATCCGCGCCTCCGTTCGCCTGACCTTGTGACGTTGCGGGTGCCGCTGGCGCTGCGCCTGCGCGATGCCTCGGACCTGTTGTCCATCAACGATGACCTGATCGTCACGGCAACCGAAACCGGACCCTCCAGGCGCCGGCTGACGCTTGCGGCGGCAGCCGGCGGCATCTGGACGGCGCCCGATGTGCCCGGCCTTCGCCCTGCCGTGGCGGCCGATCCGCTGCTCTGGCCGGCAGCGGCGCAACCGTTTGAAATTCGCATCAGCGACCCCCGCCGCCGCTATCTGCCGTTGCGGATGGTGGCGAAGCTGCCGGCTGAGGCCGCCATTGCCTGGCCAGATTTTGGCGCGCTGCCCGCAAGCGTCGGCGCGGCGCTGCTGCCCGCCGGCCGGCCGGCCGGCTACCAGCCGGATTTTGTGCCGATGTTCCCGGGCATTGCCCGTGTTTCGCCCAATATGCGTGCCGAAGTTCGCGCCCATCTCGCCATTGCAGACGCCGGCCTGCCGGCCGGAAATGCCGGCTTTGCGGTCGTCACCGTCAGCATCGCCGGCAGTGTCCGGGGTGTCGGCGTCGCCGATGGCGATGGCGCGATCCTCATATCCTTCCCCTATCCCTTGCTGCCCACCCCGACGCCGGCAGCGAAGGCTGCGGGCACCACGCGCATCGAATGGCCGGTCACGATCGCTGTCTTTTGTGCCCGGCTGGGCGCTGCGGCGGACGGTGCACCACCGCTGCTGCCGGATATTCTTGGCCAGCTCAACCGCACCCCATCGGCGGTGCTGGCGCGGCTGGGCAGCAATGACGCCTTTGCCGATCAGATACTCAGCGTTGGCCAGCCGCTGGTGCTGCGCAGCGCCCGCGCGCTGCCGGCCAAAGCCTCCAGCCTGTTCATCGTCCCCGCCTGAAATCGAAAAGGGAAAGCCCCGATGCCTGAATATCTCGCCCCCGGCGTCTTTATCGAGGAAACCTCATATCGGGCCAAATCGATCGAAGGCGTCAGCACGACGACAACCGGCTTTGTCGGGGCATCGCGCTATGGCCCCATCGATCTTGACCCTGAAATCATCACCTCCATCGTTGAATTCGAACAGACTTTTGGCGGCCGCCTGCCGCTCGACTGGGACGGGACGCCGGTCGACAATCATTTGTGGAACGCCGTGCGCGGCTTTTTCGAAGAAGGCGGCAAGCGGCTGTATGTCGCCCGCGCCTTTACCCCCAATGGCGGCGATGCCAATGATTTCGTGCGCGATTGCGCCCGGGTCATCAATCCGCTGCCGCCAGCCAATATCACCATGCGCGCCCGCTTCCCCGGCCGCGCCGGCGAGGCGCGGGTGCGGCTGACGTTCACGCGCGGCCAGAATCGCTTTACCATGGAAGACGGCGTGGCCAGGGTGCGCGGCGCCCGAACCCGCGATGTGGTCAGGGTCACGGGCTTTGATGTCGCCGGCAACGACCGGTCGGGGCTGTACCTGCTTACCTATGCGCCGCTGACCGAAAGCTGGACGTTCAGGGGTTCGACCGACGCCGCACCCGCAGCCAGCATCAATTTTGACATGCAGGATCTGGCCACCGCCAGTGCAACCGTTGCGGTGCGGGTCGTCAACGCCACGGTGACGGTCGAACAGGTGGCCCGGGAATTGCCCACCTATGTCGCCGCCGGATTGGCGCTCGATCCCTTGCATGACCAGAATGGCACGCTGGATTCGCTGTTCGCGCATTTCGCCAGCGAGCCGGCAAGTCTGGCCCGATCCCGGACCATTCCCATCGTCATCGCCGCGATGTCGGTTGCCGAAGCGCTTGGCGCGCGCACGGCGGCAGAGGCGCGGGCGGCGACACTGCTGGCGGCTGCTGCAACGGCGACAACGCTGGTCGGCACGCGCACCACGGCCCGCAACACCGCCCAGACCAACGCCGCCAATGGTCAAGCCACGGCAACAGCCGATGAAGCCGCCGCCGTGGCCGCCGAAACCGCCGTCCCGCCGGCCGCCGATGCAGCGGCTCTGCGCGCCACCGCAACGGCCTCGGCCGCAGCGGCAATCGCCCTCGACACCCTGCTGGCCACGGCCGAAACCGCGCGCGCGGCGGCGGAACAGGCCCGGCTTGCCGCGGTTGCCAGCAGTGACGCCGCTGCCGGTGAAGCCGCCGCCGCAACCGCTGCCCATGCCGCCACCGTCGCCAATGGCGGTTCGATCGATGGCCTGACGTTCCTCAATGGCTATATCGCGGCGGCGGCGGCCAGCAATCGCTTTACCCGTGCCCAATTGGATACCGACCCCGCCAATCCTGCGCTGACCACGGCGATTTTCATGCTGCAAAATGGCAGCGACGGCCAGGCACCGGCGCCGGCTGCCTTTGCCGGCACGCAATTGCCCAACAATCGCACGACGGGCCTGCGCCAGTTTGAAAGCGTCGAGGATATCTCGATCGTTGCCGCGCCCGGCTCCACCCGGCGCAACATGCCCGACGGCAGCCCCCAGGCCATCGCCAATGCGCTCATCAGCCATGCCCGCACCATGCGCTATCGCATTGCCGTCCTCGACAGCATCGAGGGCGACACTATTTCGGAAGTGCGCGCCTATCGCGGGCGCTTTGATTCAAGCCATGCAGCGCTTTATTACCCCTGGGTCCGCATCATCGATCCGGCCACCGGGCAGGAAAATCATTATCCGCCATCGGGGTTCGTTGCCGGCATCTATGCGCGCAACGATATCGAACGCGCCGTCTACAAGGCCCCCGCCAATGAAGTCGTCGGGCTGGCGCTGGGCTTTGAAAAACGCCTGAACACCGCCCAGCAGGAAGTGCTGAACCCCGAAGGCATCAATTGTTTCCGGTTTTTTGAAGGCCGCGGCATGCGGCTATGGGGCGCCCGCACCATCAGTTCCGATCCCGAATGGAAATATGTCAACCTGCGGCGCTATTTCGCCTTTGTCGAACGATCGATCGACAAGGGCACGCAATGGGCGGTGTTTGAACCCAATGGCGAACGGCTCTGGGCCAATGTGCGTCGGACCATCGAGGATTTCCTGCTGAACGAATGGCAGAGCGGCGCGCTGCTCGGGGACCGTCCGGACAAGGCCTATTTCGTCAAATGCGATCGTTCCACCATGTCGCAGAATGATCTCGATAACGGCCGGCTGGTTTGTCAGATCGGCATTTCGCCGCTGCGCCCGGCCGAATTCGTCATCTTCCGTATCGGCCAATGGACGGCCGATCGCAAAGCCTGAGGGGAAGTAGGATGGCTGTCAAACGCGAGCGTCCCTATGTTCAGTTCAACTTTCTGGTTGATCTGGGGGACGGCAATACCGAAGGCGCTGACGCCGGTTTCCAGGAAATCAGCGGCATCGGCATGGAAGTTACCGTCGCTGAATATCGCACCGGCAACAGCCGCGAAAATTCGGTGATGAAGATAACCGGCATGAACAAGGCCAGCGACGTCACCATGAAACGCGGCGTCATCGGCTCGCTCAATCTTTACAAATGGCTCGACCAGATCCGCAACGGCGATCAGAACGCGCTGCGCACCGTCACCATCTCGCTGCAAAGCGAAGACCATAGCCAGGCGGTGCAGACCTGGAAATTGATGCGCGCCCGCATCACCAAGCACACATCCGGCCCGCTGAATGCCAAGGGCACGGATGTGGCGATGGAGGAACTCGTCCTCGCCTATGAGCGGCTGGAGATGGAATAAACCATGTCACCGCGCTTGCCGGGCCTTGCCTTTGATATCGTTGCACCGCCGGCGGCGCCCGGGCTGCCGCGCCTGGATATTGCCGTGTTTGCCGGCTTTGCAGCGCGCGGGCCGTGCCATCGGGCGCTGACCCTTGATAGCGCTGCGGCCTATACCCAGACATTTGGCAGCGACCTCCAACTGGCGCGTGACGATGCGCAAGGGCGGACACTGCTGGCGCAACTGCCGGCGGCGGTCGCTGCGTTTTTTGCCAATGGCGGCCAGCGCTGTCAGGTGATCCGACTGGCGCGCACCCCCGACCTTGCAGCGCGCTGGGGGGCCGTGCTGCCGGATGCCGATTGCGCCGAGGCCGCAGAATTTACGATCGGCGGCGTCCTTGCACGCATGCCGGGGCCGCCGGGATCGATGCACGTCACCGCCCCTGCAAGGCTCGCGGCCGCCAGCATGGGCAGCTGGGCCGATACGATGACCTTGGCCGCCCGTAGCGAACGCTTGCCGCTGACCATCGCGGCGCCGGCGGCGCTGGCGCTGGGCTTGCGATTTGCCGACCATGACGGCATCGCGGTCGGCGATCTGCTGGAGATCAGCGATGCCGATGGCGGCACGCGCCGATTTGCGCGGGCGGTGCGCCATGACGGCGGCGATGTGCTGGCGGTCTGGGCCGGGGCCTTTGCGGTTGTGCGCGACGGCCCGGCGGCGGCGGTCGACATCGAAGGCCTTGCCGCCGAATTCAGGCCCGGCAGCACCCCCGAACTGGTTGCCGCAACGCCATTGTCCCTGCCTCCCGGTGGCTGGGTTACTTTCGTGGCGGGGCCAGACACCGTGTGGCTGCGCGTTGACCGCAATGAGGGCTTTGTCGTCAGCGGCCCGGCCTGGCGCGCGGTGCCGCCGGCACTGCCGCTGACGGCGTTCATTGCCCAGCGACTGCAATTTGGCATCCGCACCCGCATCGGCGGTGACAGCAGTGTTACCACAGCACTGGGCGGCGGCATTCTTGAACCCCTGTCACTCGCGACGCTGGTTGATGACGACAGTTTTTACGCCGATCCCGGCAATGCCGCTGCGCGTGCCCGAACAGCGTTTGCAGCGCCAGCGACAGCGCGCGCCGCCATCGCCGCAGCGCTGGCAGCCGCGGGCGGATTGGCAGCAATCAGCGCGCGTTTCGGCACCCCGGCCGGCACAACGTCGGAGGCGGCATTGCTCGCCATCGGCTGGTTGCCGCTCGGCCTCGGGCAGGGCTTTGCTGCTGGCGATACCGCCCTTGCCGCGACCCGCCCGGCGCTGGCCCGCGACGGGCTGTCGCGCCATGATGCCCAGCTTTATCTCGATCCCGAGCTTGCCGATCTGTCGGCGGGCGCCGTGCTGCCGCGTGCCGAGGCGCTGCGCGACCTGGAAGGCCGCGCGCTGCTCGGCATCCATGCCGCGCTGAACAGTGACGCTGATCCCTATGATGCGCCAAGCATCATTGCCCTGCCCGACGCCGCCCAACCGGGCTGGGAACGGCGGCTGGCGACCGGCCCGATCGCGCCACCAGAGCCCGGGAACAGCGTGCCGCCGCGTTGGCGCGATCATCTTGGCGGCTGCGCTGGCGATGCGGACGGGGCCTTGCTGGCGCCCGCGACCGGGCGCTTCCTCGATTGTGACACGCGGCTGGTGGCAACCCCGCTGCTGACGGCGCCAGCTGTTGCCAGCGGCGACAGTTTTGTCCTCAGCTGGGACAGCGGCGAGGCGGGCAGCGAATTCGTGCTGGCGGAATCGCCCCGCGCCGATTTTGCCGCCGCCGCGCAAATCTGGCGCGGCACCGGCAGCAGCTTTGTTGTCAGAGGCCGGCCGGAAGGTATTTTCTACTATCGCCTGCGCGCCGAAATCGCCGGCAATATCAGCGCCTATGCAGCCGCTGGCGTCACCGTTCAGCGCAGTGCCTATCTTGCCACCGGCCCCGATGCAGCGCGCCTCGCCCGCATCCATGTCGGCCTGCTGCGGCTGGCCGCCGGCACGGCCAACATGTTTGCCTTGCTGTCACTGCCACAGGCGTGGCGAGCGGCTGCCGCAGCTTCCTATACCCAGCGCCTGACCACCACCGCGCCCGGCTATGGAGCGCCGGATCAGCTGGGCGATGCCGAAATTCGCGCCTTGTCCTTTGGGGCACTCCACCACCCCTGGCCTGTCGCCGGCAATGGCCTTGCGACCTGCCCCGATGGCGCGATCGCCGGCAGCATGGCGACGCGCGCCCGCCGCGATGGCGCCTGGATGGCACCGGCCAACCAGCCGCTTGTCGGCGTCATCGGCCTTGATCCTTATGTGTCTCTCGCCGACTTTGGCCGGTCTGAGGCAGTGCGCATCAACAGCATCCGCGCCACGCCGCGCGGGGCCATGGCATTGGCGGCGATGACCCTGTCGGGGGAACCGGAATGGCGGCAGATCGGCACCCGCCGCTTGCTGATCCTGTTGCGCCGCGCCCTTGCCCGCACTGGCGCGGTCCATGTCTTTGAACCCGATAATGATGTGACTCGAAGGGCTGTAACCCGCAGCCTTGTCATGCTGCTGAACCTGTTGCAGCGCCGGGGGGCCTTTGCCGGCAGCAGTTCGGCGCAATCCTTTCGGGTTGCCGAGGCGCTGGCCGATGATGATGACGCGCGGATTGTCATCGATATTGCCGTTGCGCCGGCGGCGCCCTTGCGTTTCATCAATATCCGGCTGGCCCGGCGCGGCGCGGCGCTGGCCGTCAGCGAGGCGGCGTGATGGCAGCCTATCCGTTTACCAGCTTTAACTTTTCGGTCGAAATCTATCCCGATGGCGACAGCGCGCCCTTGGCCGCCGCCGCCTTTGCCGATTGCGACGGGCTGGAAATGACCATGGACGTCAAAACCATCCGCGAGGGCGGCGCCAATGATCGCGCCATCCGGCTGGCCAGCGCCATCAACTATGCCAATCTGACGCTCAAACGCGGCATGACCGATAATTTCGACCTGTGGCGCTGGTTCGAACGCTCGGCCCGCGATCCGGCGCTGCGCGCCAATGCCGAAATTGTCCTGCTTGCCGCCGATGGCCGCAGCGAACGCGCCCGCTTCCAGATCGAACGCTGCCTGCCCATCAAGATCAAGGCGCCGACACTCAGCGGCAAGGATGGCCAGATCGCCATCGAGGAACTGCACATCGCCTATGAAAAATTCAGCCTCGTCGTGCCGGGGCGGGCGGCATGAGCGAAACCGCCCTGGCCAAAGCGCGGCTGATCGAGCTGACCGAGGATTTCAGCGAAAAACTGGGCGGCGGCAAAGCTGTCGATGTGCAGTTCAACCCTGAAACCATGAAGGTCAGCTTCGCCAACCAGATCGTCCAGCCCCAGGGCGGCGATCAGGCCGCAGGCAATGCCGGGCGGCAATTTGTCGGGGCGGGAACGACGAAACTTGCCATCACGCTCTGGTTCGATGTGACCGCCATGACCGAGGCACCGCTGGATGATGTGCGCCGGCTGACAGCCGATGTCGTCTATTTCATCACGCCAAAACCATCGGCCAGTGACAGCGCAAAACTGGCGCCGCCGGGCCTGCGTTTTTCCTGGGGATCATTTCTGTTCGATGGGATGGTCGAAGCGCTGGAAGAAACGCTCGAATATTTTTCCCCGGACGGCAAGCCACTGCGCGCCCAGGTGACGCTGACGCTCAGCCAGCAAAAAATCCTGGTGGCGCACTTCGATGGCACCGGCCGTGGCAAAAACCGCATTGGCCAGCACGCGTTTACAGCGGCGCGCGCCGGCGATAGCCTGGCGGGGCTTGCCGCTGCCAATGGCAAGGCTGGCGACTGGCAGGCAATTGCCGCGGCTAATGGCATCGAGGACGCGCTGCGGCTCAATCCCGGCGCGCTGATCGATCTCAACCTCGGGCGCGCGCCGGCCCTGTTATCGCCCGCGCCACTGCCCGCGACACCGCCCGCGCCACCGGCTCTGCCCGCCATTCGCCTCGGGTTTGGATAAGGATCTGCCATGGCCGTTATCATCAATGAATTCGAAGCCAGCGCCGCAAGCGCCGAACCAGCAGCGGCGCCAGCGATCATGCGACCGCGCCTGCCCGACAGCCAGCGGGTGCTGCGCCAGCTTGCCGCCCGCGCGGCGCGGTTACGGGCGCATTAGAGCATGGCCAGCGCCGCGCCCAGCAATGTCGCCCAGCTTCCCGTCAGGGCGGCGCGGCCGGCGATCAGCATCGATGGCAATCGCCAGACGCTGCTCGAAGCCGGGCTGCTGCGTTATCAATTGACCGACAGCCTTGATGGCATGGCGCGCGCCGAGCTGACCTTTGGCAATTGGGGCGGCAGCGAAGCCCCGGGCTTTCAGTATTTTGACCGGCGTCTGCTCGATTTCGGCAAGGCGCTGACGGTCAGCATCGGCAGCGACGCGCTGTTCGAAGGCCGGATCAGCGCCATTGCCGCAGACTATCCCGAAGGCACAACACCCGAAATTCGCATCCATGCCGAAGACCGGCTGCAGGGCTTGCGCATGACGCGGCGCAGCCGGGCTTTTGAACAGGCGACACTCGGCAGCATCGCGCGCCAGATCGCCAGCGACCATGGCCTGACGCCAGTAATCGATGTCGAAGGCGAAGCCGCGCCGGTGATCGCCCAGCTGAACCAGAGCGATCTGGCCTTTCTGGTCGATCTTGCCCGGGCAGCCGATGCCGTCGTGCGGGTCGTGGGCAGTCGTCTGGAAGTGGCGCGCAGCGGCGGTGGTACAGCGCTTGGCCTCGCCTGGGCGGGCAGTTTGCGGCGTTTTGAAGTGATCGCCGATCTCGCCCATCAGCGCAGCGCCATTGTTGCCAGCGGCTGGGACGTGGCAGCGCGGGCCGGCATCAGCCACAGCGCCGATGTGGCCGCGATCAGAAACGAAATCGGCAATGACGAAGCGGGTGGCGATATATTGGGTCGGACGCTGGGCGCCCGCACCGACACGATCGCGCATGGCTGCCCGACGACGGCCGCCGAGGCGCGGCAGCTTGCCGAAGCGAGTTATCGCCATGCCGCGCGGGGCTTTGTGACGGGCGAAGGGCTGTGCGAATCCGACCCGCGCCTGCGAGTCGGCGCCATGCTCGATCTGTCGGGGCTGGGGCCGTTGTTCGATGGTCGCTATCGCGCCATTGCGGTCAGCCATTTGTTCGATTGCGACGATGGCGCGCGCAGCGAATTTCGCTGCGACCGTCCCGGCCTTGGGCGGCCCTGATGTTTGGCCCCTCCTTCGATATCGACCGCACGCTGGCGACGTTCGATCAGCGCACCGCGTCGGGCTGGGGCGGGCGCTGGTATGGCGTTGCCCCGGCCGAAGTCAGCGACATCAACGACCCCGATGGTCAGGGCCGCGTCAAGGTCAAACTACCCTGGAGCCCCGATGCCGGCGGCGGCGGCTATGACGTCTGGGCGCGCATGGCGACATTGTTCGCCGGCAATGATCGCGGCAGCTGGTTTATGCCCGAAGTCGGCGACGAGGTTCTGGTCGCCTTTGAACAGGGCGATCCGCGTCGGCCCTATGTTCTTGGCGGTCTGTGGAACGGGCAGGACAGGCCGCCGGCGGCGCTGAGCGGCGGTGCCAATAATCTGAAGGTCATAAAATCGCGGCGCGGGGTGACGCTGACGTTGGATGACAGCAACGGCCAGGAACGCCTGCAGCTGGAAACGCCGGGCGGCCAGTCGATCACGCTAAAGGATGGCCCCGGCAGCATTGAAATCAGCGATTCCAACGGCAATTCGATGAAATTCGAAGCCAGTGGCATCACCATCACCGCAGCGACCAAGCTGACCATCAACGCGCCGCAAGTCGCCGTAGCGTCGGGGATGGTCAAGGTCGATGCCGGCATGTCGAAATTCTCGGGCGTCGTCCAGGCCGATACCGTCATTTCAAACAGCGTCGTTTCGGCCAGCTATACGCCCGGCGCGGGGAATATCTGGTGATCGCGCTGACGCTTCAGCACCCACTGACCTGGGCAGCGCCGCGTCCATTGTGGCAAGGCGCGACCGGCCCCGGCCTTGCCCCTGTCATCCTGCGCTTTGCCAGCGATGCTTTCATGGAACAATTGCTGGCGGTTCTGGCGCATGATCCGGCACGACTGGCGGCCTATGTGGCCCGGCCTGAAACCTGGCGCGTGCCGATGGGGTCCCCGGCCGATGCAACCGACCATGTGCCGCTGCCCGGGCCGATGAAAGCGGCGCGGCGCGCGGCCAGACGTGCCGCAGCGCCGCCAGAGCCAGCGCCGCCAGAGCCAGCGCCGCCAACGCCCGCCCCGCTGAAACTCTACCAACCGGCGCACCAGCGCTACTACATCGCCTGTGCAACGCTCGCCTGTGGCATCCCCGGCCTGCCCGACCGCGCGCTGGCCGGCGGCAATGAACAAGTGGGCATGGTCATCCGGCGGCTGTTGCCGGCACGTCCAGGCGACACGCAGGCCAGCAACGTCGAATTCGCCTTTGTCAGCGATGCCGATGGCAGCCGCTGGCAGCGCGTCAGCGACAGCAGCAGCGAGGCAGTGCTGGCGCCGGGCGAGGAACGGCTGGCGGTTTTCCCGCTCGCGCATCTGGACAGCGGCGGCAAACGCCGTGCGGTCTGGGGCGGGCTGATCCCCGTTGCCCGGCGCGAGGCCTATCTGGGCGCCACTGTCAGTCGCAATGCGCAACGGCTCGTCGATGGTCAAAGGGCTGCATTGGATCCGGCCAGCGTTCCGGCCAGCGTTCCGACCAGCCGGCCCAGCACACTCGCCCGGTCGAGCGAATTCCGCATGGATGTCATCGAACCCTGGAAGGCCATGATCCGCAGCGCGCTGGCCGCCGCCGATGACATTCGCAATGACGCCAGTGCCAATGACAGCCAGCGCCAGATACGGGTCAGGGAGGCGAACCTTCGCTTGCAGATGCAGGCCTGGCTGGTGCTGGCCGACATGGCCCGGGTGCTTGACGATCATCTGGCGCCCGTTGCGGCCGCGATTGCCGCCGCCAGCACCGCCGGGCTGGTCGGGCCGCGTCTGGCGCTTTATGATTTCCTCGCCCGCGATCTGGCGAGTGCCGAAACAACGTCGCTGGCGGCCGGCCTGCGCCGCGTCGGGGTCAGCGGCGATGCCCGGCCGTATCGCCGCAGTATCGCGTCGGCCTTGCGCGATCTGACACCCGCCACCGTCGCCAGCCTCGATGCCGCCACGGTTTTTTATGACGGCGCCGCTGGTGGTGGCTGGCCGGGTTTCCACATGCTGCTGGCCGGTGTCGGCAGCGACGGCGGCGCCTCGGCGGCCAGCATCACAGCGCTCGGGCCATTCCGCCAAACTTCAGTTCTTGGCAATGCCGACCTGTCCGAATTATTGAAGCCCGTCAGCACGGCGGCAGGTTTTGATCTGAACGACCTTGAACGGCTGGCGACATTGTTCGGGCGCTGCCTGACGCCCGAAATCGAAACATCGGCGCGGCCGCTGCCCTATGCCCAGCAACTGGCCCAGACGATGGCGGATACGGTCAGCGACAAAGGCCTGTTTTGCCTGCGCTTTGTGCATTTGAACGAAGATTGCGGCCCGTTGCATCCACCCACCCTGTCGGTGCCAGGTGCGTCATTCGAACTTGCCGGTTTCTTTGATTCAGATGCCCCGGCGCGCCCGCTGCGCATCAGCCTGCCGCTGGATGTCAGCCCCGCGGGCCTCAGGAAACACGCAAGGGGCACGGGCTTTGTGCTGTCCGACATGCTTTGCGGCCAGGTGCAGCGCGCCAAGGGGCTGGGCCTGATCGATCTGATCCGCCAGGTGCTGCCCTGGCCGCTGCACAAGGATATCGACATCGGCGACGGCGCCGGCTGCAAGAACGGCAACGACATGGATATCGGCATGATCTGTTCCTTGAGCATCCCGATCGTGACCATCTGCGCGCTGATCCTGCTGATGATCATTGTCTCGCTCCTGGATTTCATCTTCCGTTGGCTGCCCTGGTTCGTGATGTGCTTCCCGGTGCCCGGGCTGAAAGCCAAGGGAGGCAGCGCATGACCGGCAGCGCGCTTTCGGCAATGCCCGCCTCGCCGCTGCTGGCGGCGGCGCGCGCGCCTGCGCTTGTCGCTGAACAGGCACGGTTGCTCGGCCAGGGGATCGCCTTTCCGCCGCGCATCGGCGGCGATGGCCGGCTTGAATGGGCGGTCGGTGAAACGAGCATCACCGATGCCATCGCCATCATCCTTGGCACCAGCCCCGGCGAACGCATCGGCCTGCCGCGCTTTGGCGCCGGGCTGGATCGTTTTTTGTTCGAAGGCAATAACGCCGGCACCCATGCGCGCATTGCCGACGCCATCGGCACCGCGCTCAAGGCCGCCGAACCGCGCATCCGGCTCGAATCGATCAGCGTAGGCGCCGATCCGGCGTCGCCCGAAACAGCGATTGCGACAATCTGCTGGCGGCTGGTCGCGTCCGGAACGGCGGGCGAAGCCAGCCTCGCCGTACCGGTCGGGAGGGCCTGAGCATGGCCTTGCCCAGCCCGCCGCTCGATCCCCGCCGCTATCGCGACCTTGTCGACGAGCTCGTTGCCCGGATCCCGGTGCACACGCCGGAATGGACAAATTTCAATGCCGCCGATCCCGGCATCACGCTGGTCCAGCTATTTGCCCATATCACCGAAAGCCTCCTCTATCGCACCAACCAGATTCCGGCCCGCAACCGTCAAAAATTTCTGCAATTGCTGGGGCAACCGCTGGCGCCGGCCGCTGCCGCCACAGGGCTTGTGGCCTTTGCCAATGATCGCGGGCCACTCGACAGCGCCGTGCTTGGCGCGGGCACGGAATTGCTGGCCGGCAGCATCCCCTATCGCACCACGGCCAGCCTTGATGCGCTGCCGGTTGAGGCGCGGCTGTTCATCAAACGCCCGCTGGCCTCGCCGCCCCAGGCGCTGCGTGATTATTACAGCCTGTTATATGCCTCCTACGGCCGGCCGCTGCCGGATAGCCTGACCTTGTACGAAAGCCTTGCCCTGCCCGCCGGCAGCGGCATCGATTTTGCCACCAGCGTTGACCGGACGGTCTGGATCGCGCTGTTGGGACGCGACATCGACCGGCAATCGGGCGAAAACCCCTGGGCGGCGGTGCGCACGGCGCTGGGCGGTCGCACATTATCGCTGGGCCTTGTCCCCGATGCGGTGGCCAGTGACTACCGGCTTGGTCCCCGGCCGGCCAGCGCCATGACCGGCATCCTCAGCTTTCAACGCCCGGCCGCCGGGGCCGCGCTGCCGCGCGATGCCGATGGCCGGCCGGCGCCAGCCTATGTCAATTTGCCAGCGCGCGCCGATTTTGACCCGGCGCTGCAAGCGGGCATCGTCGAACTGACCCTGCCCGGCGCTGCCGACCTCAAGAGCTGGAACGATCTCGATCCCCTCGAAGCCGGTGTCGGCAACCTGCCCCCGGCGATCGACGATGCTGCGATTGCAGCGCGGCTGATCACCTGGATTGCCGTTCGCGCCGGGCCCGCGGCCGATCTGAAACTGCGCTGGGTCGGCATCAATGCCGCCCCCGCCCGCCAATATGCCATGGTCAACGCCGAACCTCTGGCCAGCGGCGACGGCACGCCGGATCAGCAACGCCGGCTCGGCCGCGCGCCGGTGCTGCCCGGATCGGTGATCGTCACCGGCATCGCTGGCAACACGGCACGCGAATGGCAGGAAATCGACGATATCCTCGCCGCCGGGCCGGAAATTCCAGTCCATGATGCGCCCGTCGCCCGGCACGGGCCGACCGATGTCTTCACATTGGACGCCGAAGCCGGCGTCATCAGCTTTGGCGATGGCCTGTCGGGACGCCGCCCGGCGCCGGACGAGGCGCTTTACGGAAGCTATGCCTGGTCGCATGGCGCGGCTGGCAATGTCGGCGCCGGCGCCTTGAAGCAGGGCCCGTTGCTGATGGCGGGAATCGCGGCGACCAACCCATTGCCGATGTCGGGCGGCGCCGATGCCGAAAGCATTGCCGCGGCCCAAAAGCATATCCCGCGCATCATCCAGCATCGCGACAGGCTGGTGACCGCAGCCGATTTTCGCAGCATTGCCTGGCGTACACCGGGGGTGGCGGTCGGCCGCATCGATGTGTTGCCGGCGGCGCACCCCGATATCGCGCCCGTGGCCATCGGGACGGCACCCGGCGCCGTGACATTGCTGGCCATTCCGGCCTTTGATCCGGCGCATCCGGGCGCGCCCAGGGGCAACCGCGACTTTCTGGATGCGCTCTGCCGCCAGCTCGATCCGCGCCGGCTGGTGACAACCGAACTTGTCATTCGCTCACCCGATTATGTCGGCATCTGGGTATCGGTCGGGATCGAGATTGCCGGCGGCCATGGCGCCGCCGAAGTGGCAGCAGCCGTTGCCGCCCGGCTGACCGGCTTTCTCAGCCCCTTGCCACCGCCCGATACCAGCCTTGACAGCTTGATCCCGCCGCTGTTCGCGCCCGAACCCGATCCAGCAACGGCTGGCTGGCCGCTGGGCCGGGCGGTCCATGCCCGCAGCCTGTTGGCCGAAGTGGCACGGACGCCGGGCGTGGTGGCTGTCGTCAATCTGCTCTTGGCGCGCGGCAGCTTGGCAGCGCAGCAAAGCGTGCCGCTAACCGGGCTGGAGCTGCCGGAGATATTGGGAATCTCGGTCGTCGGCGGGGACCCGTTGCCGATCGATCTGGTGCGCGGGTCTGTGCCTGCAACCAGCAGTGACCAGCGCCGCCTGCCGGTGCCGGTCGTGGCGGAAACCTGCTGATGAACGTCAACGGCGCCCGTTATCATTTGCTGCTGGGGGCCAGCGACTGGCGACGCTGCACAGCAAAACTGGCGGCGGTCGATACGACATTGGGGGCGATCTGGGACGCCGCCGAGGGTGCGGGGGTGATCGCCGATGGCGCCCCCGGCTGGGACAGGCAGCGCAACTTGCTGACCCTTGCGCCCCGCATCCTGCCCTTGCCAGCGACGCCCGGCGAGCCGCTTTACGATGCGACGAGCCGGCGTGGGGCAGCCACAGACCGGTTCGGCAACCTGTATTTCGTGTCGGACGATCGGGCCGCGTTGCATATCGAGGCCGCCGGCGGTGGCGAAACCGCCGTGCTGTTCTGGCCCGATACGCGCGACGTGCCTGCGGCGCGGGCGCGAGGGCGGGCCTTTGGCGACGCGACGCCGGCAACACCGGCACCCCGCTGGCTGGGGCCGGCTGCTGTTACCGGCAATGATTTTCTGATCGTGGTTTTTGGTGCTGTGGTCGGCATTGCGGATGGCGTTCTGCGGTTTGATCTTGTTGGCGGTGGCGCGCCGGAAACCTTGTTGTTTCCAGCCGGTTTTGCGCCCGATGTTGCTGATATCTGCGCGGATTGCTGCCATGGCCTGTGGTTGCTCGATCGCGGCGATGCCCTGCGCCCGGCAGCGCTGCTGAGGCTCGATGACCGGATGGCACCCAAAACAGGTGCGACCGCCAGCCCTGTCCCAACGCTGTTCCAGCCAGTCAGCGGCGATCCGCATACGCTGGCACAAGCATCGGCGATTGCCGGCATTGCCCTGTCCGGGCTGGCGGCGCCGGCGGCGCTGGCCGCCATCGGCGATGCCGTCGTCATCCTCGATGCTGGCTCTGGCGGCCCGGCGCGGCTGTTCTGCCTCGATCCGGACGCCGATGCGCCGCGCTTGCTGGGGCCGGCGCCGGGCCTCGCCTTTGCGCTTGCCGGCCGGTTGGATGGCGAAACGGCGGCAGAATTATTGCTCGCTGTGCCCAATGGCAATCAGGCCTGGCGCATCCGGCTCGACCATGTCGATGGCCTGTGGCAGGCGCGCAGCGAAGCCGATGTGGTGCCACTGCGCCGCTTTGGTGGCCGGGCGCTGGTGCGGCGCGGCGATACCATAGTTTATGACAGCGGGCCGACTCCGATCTGGGTGCCGGCGGTCGCACAACGCCGGCTGGTGCATGCGACGACGGCAGAATTCGTGACGCCGCTGCTGGACGGGGCCGATCCGCAGTGCGTCTGGGACAGGCTGCGGATCGATGCCTGTATGCCGCCCGGCACCGCGATCGAGATCGAGGCGCGCGCCAGCGATACGGCAGCGGACCTGGCGCCCGGCGAGGCCGGATGGACGCAGCAACCCCGGCCCTATCTCAACCGCGATGGCGGTGAATTGCCCGGGAAAGGCCGCGCCGCCATGGCAGCAACCGATGTGGCGATGGGGCGCGGCTGTTGGGATCTGCTGTTGCAAGACTGTGTCGGGCGTTATCTGCAGTTGCGCATCAGATTGGCCGGCGATGGGCGTTTCAGCCCGCATCTGCGAGCGCTCCGGGCCTGGTATCCGCGCCTGTCATGGACCCGGTTTTTGCCAGCAATCTACCGCGCCGAACCGGGCCCCGCCGATTTTCTCGACCGCTTTATCGCCAATATGGAAGGCATCAGCACCAGTATCGAAGGCCGGATCGCCACCGCGCAAGCGCTGTTCGACCCGCGCACCGCGCCGGCAGACAGCCTTGAATGGCTGGCGGGCTGGTATGACACAGCGCTCGATCCGGCCTGGGACGAAGACCGGCGCCGGCTGTTCATCGCCCATGCCGCCGGCTTTTTCGGGCGGCGCGGCACGTTGCGCGGGCTGGAACTGGCGCTGCGGCTGGCCTTTGATCCAGAGCTTTCGGCCGCTGATTTCGATTTCGGCCGGCCGGGCTGCGATTGCCCGGGTGGCATCCGCATCATAGAAAATTATTCGGTCCGGCGCAGCGGGCATGTCTGGCCAATGCCGGCCATCGAGGCGGTCGGGCCGGGCCAGCAAAGCCTTGCAAACGGATGGCAGCCCGAGGAAGCCAGCGCCGGCCTCATCGAACGCTGGGCGCGGACGTTGGGCGCGCCGGGCGCGCCGGCAGCCACGGCGCAGCAACGCGGTGCGGGGTTCGATCTGGGCGACATGGGCCGGGACGCCGAAATCTGGGCGCAATTCGCCACCGAGCATTTCGGCTTCGTGCCGGCCGCCGGGGCCGCAGAACGCGGCCGTTGGCAGGCCTTTGCAGCAACATCGGGGTTGCTGGTGACCGACCAGCCGCAAGGCGAGGTACCCATTGCGATCAAGGCGGCATGGGCGGCGTTTGTGGCCCTGCCGTCGCGGTTGCGCCAGCAATGGCAGGGGTTTCTAGCCGCGCGTTACCGCAGCATCGGGCGCTTGAATGCCGATTGGGGCAGCGGCTGGGCTGAATTTGCCGAAATCCCGATCCCCGATCGGCTGCCCGCGTCGATCGCAGCGATTCGCGACTGGCTGGCGTTTGAAGGCCAGATGCTGCCGATGGCCGCCGCCGCGCATCGCTTTACCGTGCTGCTGCCGCGCACCCGCACCGACAATGATTCCGCCGCCGATGCCGCCGATCTGGCGCTCGCTGCCCGCATTGTCGGCCTTGAAAAACCGGCGCAGACGATTTTCGACATTCGTTTCTACTGGGCGATGAACCGCGTCGGCGAGGCGCGGCTGGGTCGTGACAGCCAGATTGGCGCGGGCAGCCGGGCGCCGGAGCTGATCCCGCCGGTGTTGCTCGGCCGCGCCTGGCTGGGTGCGGGTTTTGTCGGTGGCCCCCAATCGGCGGCGGCCACGGACAATGCAAGCACGCTTCGCCGGCAACAATTATGCTGATGCCGGTCATCTTGTTCCGACCCTTGAGGGAGGCCCGTCATGGGATGTTGTAGTCCGTTCAGTGCCAGCGTTGGCAGCAGCAATGCCGATGCGTCGCGGCATGTGAATTTCACCAACGGCATGATCCTGGGGGCCGATGATTATACCCAGGAATTCGCCTATCATGCCGCTCGCGACCAATGGCTCGCCCGTGAGGCACTGGGCTATGGCACGCTTGCCGGGCTGGCGGTCGATGTCGAGGCGGATGGCGCCAATGGCCCGCGCCTCCGCGTCTCGCCGGGCAGCGCCCTTGCCCCCGGCGGGCAATTTATCTGCGTTGGCCGTGAACAATGCGGATCGCTGAACGCCTGGCTGGCCGACCCTGAAACGGCTGCAAAAATCACGGCGATCGCTGCGCCATTGTCGCCGCCGAACGCTGCCGATCTGACGCTCTATCTAACGCTTTGCTACACGGATTGCGCCGTTGCGCCGGTGCCGATCCCTGGGGAGCCCTGCCGCAGCGCCCAGGAATTGATGCGGCCGTCGCGCATTGCCGATGATTACACCTTGAATTTCAGCTTTGTTGCGCCGCCGATGGCCGAGATCGAGGCGCTGGCGCTGCTGGATGGCTTTGTCGCCGGCATTGCCGATGATGCCGGCGGCGGCACGGATGCCAAGGCGCTGGCGTTGTTGACGGCCCGCGCCCGCCTGCAATTGCGGCTGGCGCTGGGGGCCATCGATCCGGTTGTCGACCCCGCCGATCTGGCGGCGATCACGGTCAATCCGGTGTTGCGGCCGGCGCTGTTGCTGGCCATCCGCCAGCTCTGGGTGACCCGGCTGCGGCCGCTGGTCGCCGCCCAGCCATGCGGCACCGCCAGCGTTGCGGCCAATGATTGCGTGTTGCTGGCCATCATCAACCTGCCGGTCAGCAATGCCGGTGGCGGCTGGGAGGTCAAGGCCGGCGCTACGGTCGATGAGATTCTGGTGACGGTCGATGAAAGCCGCCGGCCATTGTTGCTGGCTGGCAACGCCGCCGGCATCGCCGCAGCGGCAGCCTTTGCCGCCGCCAGTCCCATGCCCAAATTCGCCTTTATGACCGGCGATGCGGCCGCGCCATTCGATGAAGGCATCGTCCTTGTCCACAGCGCGACCGATATTACCATAAAAATGCCTGCCGCTGGACCGACGACGCTGGGGCGACAGCTCGTGTTGCGCAATGTCGGCGCCGGCGCCGCCAAGCTGTCGGCGGCGCGCAGTGGCAGCATCGGCGGCGCCCCCAGCCATGCGCTGGCACCACGCGGCTCGGTCAGCGTGCGTTCCGATGGCGCCGGCACCTGGACGATCATTGCCGCCCGCGAAGGGAGGGCGTGATGGCCGACGCGCGCAGCCTCCAGCAGGCCATCACCGAAGGCGGTATCGAATCGGTCAATTTCTTCAATGGCCGGCTGTTGACGGGGCAGGATCTGTCGCGCGAACAGGTCGCGCGTCGAGAGGCCGAAGCGCGCATCGGCCTGGGGCTTGGTACCGGTATCGTCTCTGGCCTGTCGGTTCGCCGCGCGCCTGCTGACCCGGATGATCCGCTGCCCGGGGTCAGCATCGCAGCCGGGCTGGCTATCAATGCCGCAGGGGAATTGCTGCGGCTGTCGGCCGCCGAAACCGTGCGCCTGTCCCACATCGCCCGGCCAGGGCCAACGGGGCCATTGGGGTTCGATAATTGCAGCCCGGCGCTGTCGGGGACCTATCTGGCCGGCGAAGGCATTTATCTGTTGACCCTGGCGCCGGCCAGCGTCGCCACTGGCCGTGCCGCCAGCAATGGTCTGGGTGGCACGGCCTTTGCCTGCAACACCGATGCCGAAATCGCCGCTGTCCAGTTTCGCCTGCTCGAAATCCGCCCGCAATTTTACAGTGACCTCGACATGACGGCGCCCGATTTTCGCAACCGGCTGGCCTATCGCTGTTTTGGTGCAGGGGTGCTGGCCGATTGGGCCAATGCGCTGCTTGCCGGCGGCGATCGCGGTGACGATCTGCTTGTCGCCATGGCTGGCTATGGCCTGTCGCCGCACGATATACCGCTGGCGCTGGTCGGTTTTACCGGCGCCAGCGATGTTGCGCTGCTGGATGCCGATGCGGTGCAACGGCCGCTGGCCCGGCCCGATAGCGCCGCTGCTGCAGCCTGGCTTCCCAGCCTTGCCGGCCCGCGCCGTATCGCCACCGGCCGTGCCATGCTGCAGCAATTTGCCCGGCAACTGGCCGATCTGACCGGCCCCGCCGGCATGCTCGGCATGCTCACGGCGCGCGCAAATTTTCCGTTCCTGCCGCCTGTCGGGGTTTTGCCCCATGCCGATTTTGCCGCGGCAAAGCGTTTTTTTGCCGGCATGACAGTGCGTGGTCCCGTCCATATCAATGCCGAACAGGTCGAAGCGCTGGTTGCCGAAAGCCTGACCACCCCCGCCATCAGAGCCAGCGACGACAGTGTCATCTGGCTGTATGCGGTGGCCGGCAATCGCCTGTCTCAGCGGCTGCCATTGGGCGATCCCGGGCGCTTCGACCCCTATCTCATCTTTGCCAGCGGGCACCTCGCCTATCGCGCCGATGCACGATTCAACCTTGCGCGGTTCGATGTTGCCAATGTCGCGCTCGGCTGACTGGAGAGGAACCGATCATGGCCACCAACCCGCCTGCCACTGATGCCCGTGTCATCAGCGCCACCACCGACCGCCTGTTCGAAACGGTCGAAGGGCTGTTCGGCCGGGCGTTGACGGCGCCCGAACGGCTGAGCTTCACGACAAGGTTGGCCGGCATCAACACCAGCGCCGTTGCACCGGGCGACCTCATCACCGCCGATCTGTTCAACGCGCTCAGGGCCGATATCAATGACCTCGCAATCCGCATGGCGATTGTCGAGGATGGCACCAGAAATACCGCTTCACCGCCGATCATCACCCGCATCGAACCGGCCGGCCTTCGGTCAGGGGAAGAAATGACGGTGTTTGGCCGCAATCTGAGCCCGCGACAGCTGACCCTGATCACCGTCGGCGGTGTCGATGTACCCATTGGCTCGATCGTTTCGGGTGCCGACACCGTGCTGATATTCCCCAGCCCGGCCATCCCGGGCCTGCCGGCTGCGGGCGCCCAGGTAGCGGTGCGCATTGCCAATGGTGCCGGCGAAGCGGTGCAGCAATTCTTCATCCGCGGCGCGACGACCGACGCGCTGATCGCGGGCTTTGCCTTTGCCAGCCCCGGGCTGCGCCTGCCGGGCGGCGCCGCATTGCCGGGACAGGTTGCCGCGAATACCGATTATGACCTTGTCTATGCCGTCAACGCGTCGTCCAGCCGGGCCGAAAGCTTTGCCGTGTCGGCGCTGCTGTCGCCCGCAGCCGCCGGTTGGTCGGCAAACATTGTTGCGGGTGATGAAACCATGTCGGTCCCGCAAACCATCGCAGCGGTAGCGCGCACCGTGCGGGTGCGCGTCCATACCGGCGCCAACGGCACCGCCACGATCCGGCTGCGGCTGCGCGGCACGACCGATGCCAATGCCGGCGCGGATTCCGACGCAACGCCCGTAACAGTCGCCGCCAGCGGCCCCGTCGCCGTCACCGACATTATTTTTGGCCCGGTGACCAAGGCAGCGTTCAACGCACCGATCGGCGTTACCGGCAGCAATATCTATTTTGGCGACGCCAGCGGCGCCGGCACCGAACGGGTGGTGCGGTTTGAAGTTACGGTTTCGGCGCCGGCCGGCGCCGCTGCCGCAACCCTCTATCAGATCGGCGAGCCGGTCATCGCTGGCGGCGCCGGCTGGGAGGCACGGCTCGACATGGCGCTGGCGGATCGCAGCCTGTCGGCGCCAGTCGGCGGCCCGGCGGTACAGGCCATAATCCGGCTGGCACTGAAATTCACCGGCGTCTTCAGCGCCGCAGCACCGACCGGCTTTGATCGCAGCGTCAGCATCCCCGTCAGCGGCCCGGGCGGCGCGCCGACCCGTACAATGACCATCAACCTGCGCCGACGCGCCGACCATGTTAATCCGGTGCCAGTCTGATTTTAACCCCATGAAGGAGTTACACCATGAGCATGCTTTCTACCAAAAATCGCCGCATCGTTGGCCTCGCAGTGACCACTGCATTGGCCAGCCCGGCTGCCGCGCAATTCAACGCCAATTACCAGATTTCGGTGCCGCTGCGGCCGGGGGCAATCAGCCCGACGTTCGATGGTGTCATCAACGCCAGCGAATGGAGCGGTTCGATGCTCTATCGCATGGAGGATGGGGCGCCGCTGCCGGCGGCTTCGATGCGCGCCATGGCCGATAGCGACAATATCTGGTTCGGTTTCACGGCCGAGGACAACACCTGCGACCAGGATACGCAGGCCGGCTGTGTGCTGAATGATTTCCCCTTGTTCGGCAGCGACGATATCATCGTCGTCGCCTATAATATCAACGGTACCTCGAACGGCTATCGCCGCCTCCATGTCCAGCCTTGCGCCGCCGTCACGGCGATGGGCAATAAATGCCCGGTCAATGGCCCGGCTGACAGCCAGGTCGCCGGCCTGAAATTCTGGACCGGCAGCGAGGCCGGCGGCGTCATAACCTGGACAACGGCCACAGTGCCCGGTGGCATTGCCGCCCGCACCGCCACGGCCATTACGCTCGGAGGCGCCGGTGACACTTTCCCGTCGCACGGCACATGGTCGGTCGAACTGCGGCTGCCGCGCGGCACGGTGCCGGTGCAGGCCGGTGGCTTTGGCCTGTTCGTCGACGTTATCCCCACCAACAGTGCCGAAGACGCCGCCGTTCAATATGCCTGGCCGTCCGACCGCCAGATCGCCGGCCCCGATGGCACCAGCATCGCCGCCCAGATCGAATCGACACCCCGGCCGGCAAGCTGGGGCATTGCGCAACTGGGGCCGCTGGCAGCCGGCGTCAACATCGTCGGGTTTGGCAGCAATGGTGCCGACCCGACCAAGATCAGCATCACCACGAACAATGAATTCAACGCAACGCTGGCCAATGGCTCGACCGCAGCGGCCAGCGGGCTGACGGCGCTGTTCCGCATCGCCAACTGGGGCGTATCGGGCGGCAATTGGGCGCCGATCCCAACGCTGCCCTGGACGCCGGGCGGGGGCCTGACGCGGTCCAATCCAACGCCGCCGATCGCGCTGAACCAGAATGATTATCGTACCGTCTATTCGGGCAATTGGGCGATCAGCTCGCCTGCGCTGCAGACCCAATACACCAATAATCCCCATCAATGCATCCGGGTGGACGTGACCGGAAACAACAGCGTCAACACCAGCCGCCAGTTCAACATGGATTTTGTCAGCGTCAATTCACCCTTTGTCGGGACGCCGACGATCAGCTTGCCAAAACGCAGCGTCATGCTGGGGCGAAACGCCAGGCCCAGCCTGACATTGCGAGAATTTTTCCTGAACGTTAATCCCGGCATGACCTGGAAATCCGAGATCGGCGGGGCAAAACCGCTTGGCAACGCGACCTGGCTGCTGCGGCCAAATGCCGGGGGGTATCTGCGGCTTGAAACCTCGGTGCTGGTCGATGACAGCCTGAAACTGCCGGTTCGGGATTACCGGCTGACGCCTGCCAACGCCGATGGCCTCAAGATCGAGGTGGAGCCGGGGTCGACCATCACCCTGTTGGCGGACGGCAGTTTCAAATCGCGCGCCGGGGCGGTGACGCCTGCCGGTCTGTATGAGGGCTCTCGATTGACGGCACGCACGGCCTATCGCCGCGAGAAAAACCCGATCCGGCCGGGGGCCTTGATCGGATCTTTCGATGGTTTCCGCAGCAGCTTCATTATCGGCCCGGCGGCGACCCTGACCGTCCCCCGCCAGTCCGACGTACTGGTGGTCCGCCTCGCGCCGGTCAATGGCGAAACCCTGCCGGTCGATGGCGACGGCTATGTGATCAACATCATCGGCGCAGCGGCGCGGCAGCTGGTCAGCAGCCCGGAGGTCGATCCCAGATTTGCTGAAAAATCGGGGCTGGCGCTGTTGCCATTGGGCGCAAATCTGCCGGCCTGGGTCGTGCGGGCTGAAATCGATACCGGTCGGTTCGTCACGATCAACGGCAAATCCTATAAATCGCGGCTGCCGTTTGGATCGTTCGGATCGTTCATCACCCGCGTCCGCCAGTGATGCAGCATCGCCCAGGATGATCGCGACCGGCCAGACGCTGCAGATTGACCGCGCCCGCATCGCCGGTGGCGCTGCTGCACGCGGCCTGCTGGCGGCCGGGCTGGCACAGGTGTCGCTGGCCGGGCTGGGGCTGGGCAGCGATGAACTGTTGCTCATCCCGCAGCATCGCAGCCGGGCGATGCTGCGCCCGTCAGCCGCTGGTGGCGTCGAACGCAACTTTGGCCAGACGCTGGGAAGTGAACTTGGCGCGCTACTGGCGCTGGCGGCCGTCGATCCGCCCCCCGGCAGGCACGCTGCCGCCTATCGTTTTACCAGCCGCAGCGCCTTTGCCAGCTGGCTGCTGGGCAATTGGCTTGGCCCGAACGGCGGGGGGCGTCGCGGCGACGCTGCGTCGAGGCGGGCGGGCGGTTCGCCGCTGGTCTGGGCGCGGCGGGAACTGTTCGACGATGGCCGCAACTTGCCGGCGATCATTGCCGGGCTCGCCCGCCAAGGGCTGGCTGCGGCGCTGTTTGCGCGGCTCGATCCGGCCGATCTGGCGCGAATGGGATCGGCGCTGCAGATCAGCCATGGGCTGCGCTTGCCGGAACGCCGCGCAGCTGCAGTCTTCAAAAGCGCTAATTTAGCGATGCAAATATCCAAGGATGGCGACGCGGCCGCGCAGCCAGATGTTTACATCCGAACCGTCATTGCCACAGCGGCGGCGGCTCGATCGGCTGGCAATGACCTGGCCATGCTGCCGGGCGCTGCGGCCGAATTGCTGCTCGCCTTGCTGCAGCTTCACGCCGATCCGGCGACACCGCGCGCACAGCTTGCCGCAGCCGTCAAATCTGTGGTTGCCGAACGCGCCGGGCATCGGTCAGTTTTGGTCAGGGCCAATGCCATTGCACCCTTGCAGACGACCGCACCGCCCCCCCGCATCCCGGCCACACATGTCCGATCGGTCAGCGCCGCGCCTTGGCCAGCACCGGTCATGCAGCCGCTGACCAGCGCAGATCGCGTGCAACCCGCCGCGGTTCCTGTCGGCAGCCCTGGTTTTTCCAGCAACTTTGCCGGGCTGTTTTTCCTTCTGAATGCCTTTCTGGCGCTGGGACTCTATGCTGATTTCAGCCGCCCCGCCGATACCGGGCTGATGCTCTGCCCGTCGCGCCTGCTGGATCGGCTGGCGGTGGCCTGGTTCGGGCCGGCCTATCGCGCGGATCGCTTGCACCGGGCGCTGCGGCCGGCCGCCGCCGATCCACCCCTGCCGGACCGCTGGCAGGTCCCGCCTGGCTGGCTGACGCCGTTTTCCGATGCCGGCGGCACGAACACCATCATCACATCCCGGCATCGCACAATCTGGCACAAGTCCGGGTTTCCACTGATTGACTCCCCACGTCGCTGCCGGGCGCCAAGGCACTGCGGCAGCCGTAACAAACATCACATTGCCAGCGTCCGGCGCTCGCCCCTCTTGCCGCCAGCCGCCGACCCTCGCTGGCTCGCCTGCCTCGGTCATTATCTTGAGGCCCGCATCCGGCGCGCCACCGGCAGCCCGATGCTGGGCCTTGCCAGCCTCGCCATTGCTGGGCAGTGCCGCATCGGCGCCGATCGCATCGACATCGATAT
>JBBRIC010000009.1:0-45237 GCA_038221665.1 Sphingomonadales bacterium | reverse complement strand
CGCGTAATAATAAGCGTCCTGATAATCGATCGGCGCAATATCGAGCTTCGCCCAGTCCGGCGATTCCATCGTCAACCAGCGCCGATACGCCTTCAATCGCCAGTCGAGGAGCCATTGCGGTTCGGCCTTTTTGGCCGAAATATAGCGCACCGTATCCTCATTCAGGCCCTTGGGCGCCATTTCGGATTCGATATCCGATGTGAAGCCCCATTTGTAATTGGCGAGGTCGGCGACGGCGGCCCGGGCGGCCTGATCGGCCAAAGGTACATCCTGAACCAGGGCGTCGGCGCTGCTGTTGAGATCGGTCATGCGCTCACTTCCTGCCGTGCGGCATCGGGCACAAGCCGCGTTGCTGCCGCAGGCTGCAAAAGATCGGCGAGCGTCACCGCCGCCAGGGCCGCGCGCACCGCCCGGTTGATAGGTTGCCAATGGCCGCGCACGCTGCAGCGGTCTTCGATCGCGCAATCATGGCTGATCGCCGAAACACAGGCGGTCAGGCTTATCGGGCCATCGACAGCTTCGACAATCGCTGCGATGCTGATGGTGTCGGGGCGGCGTGCCAATACAAAGCCGCCGGCAACGCCGCGTGATGCGACCAGCAATTCGGCTCGCGCCAATGTGCCCATCAATTTGGCGACGGTCGGCGCCGGGATCGCAGTCAGATCGGCCACCTGCGCCGCCGACAGCTTTGCCGTCGGTTGGCGCGCCGCCGCGGTCATCACGACCACGGCATAATCGGCAAGGTTGCTCAAGCGGATCACAGGCTTCCTTTAAACTGGACGAAAACTGTCCGGCTTATGTGGGATGCCTGGGTCGCATGTCAACGGTTGAACGGCGCGAGGTGGTTAATGCAGCCGCCTCGCTGCGACACGCGCGCAACCATTGATCGGTGCCAAACGTATTGGCCAGCAAGGGGAAGCCATACGTGCGACACTTGAGCGTCATGGCGGCCAGAAACCAGCAGGCTTTGCGCCTGCAATCGCTGCGATCGCGCGATTCGATGGCCAGCCTGTCGTGAAAAGCATCCGCCAACGCGTCGCGGCAATGATCGTGCTCGCGCATCTGATGCTGGTCGCCGGGCTGATATATGATGGTCAGCAACCGCAGCCAAAGCCAGCGACGGCAGCGATCAGTGTCTATGCCATCCCGGTACCGCATATTTCCCTGAAAGCGCCGATCATTGCTGATGCGCCCATTACAATAGAGGTTGCGGCACCGCTCGTTGAAATCGCCGCCCCGGTCGCCGCCAGCCCGTCAGCAGCCGCTTCTGGCGGCGCCTGCAGCCTCATAGACACGGTGCAGGCCGATCTGCGGGACAGCGCCGCCGTGCGTATGGCCCTTGGCCAGGTTCCAGCCGAAGCGCGATCGGTGGCGAACGCCATCATGCTCTGGGACGGACAATGGGCCGATCCTGCGGCGATCGGCGGCTCTGAAACGGCCAACCCCATCCGCCAGCGCATCGTTGAAACCATCATGGCCGCGTCCGCCGAATGCCGTGAGGCAGATGTCATCGGCCCGCGGCTGCTGCTTGTCCCTGATGCCGGCGGCACCGCAGTGCTGGTGCTGGGGTCGGGAAGCTGGCGCTGGGCGGCGCTGGTAAAATGAAAGTCGATGATGCCGGGCGGCTGCCGGGCGGGTTATTTTTCGCGGCGAATAATTTGGTGCATCCTTTTGCGCGTCGGTTCGTATTTACCATGAAAGCATGCACCTTCCGTGCCTGCAGGGCGGGTATTACTATCGTTTGATAGTAAAACAGGAGGCGTATGATGCATTTTAAATCAGGTGTTCTGCTATGTTCGGCATTGACGGCGGTGCTTGCGTTGGGCGCTGTTCCTGCGACTGCCTCCAGCCATCGCGAAGCTTCCAACATTACCAAAATGCCAAAGGTCGACAATACCGACGTTTACGCCTTTCGCAGCTATGAACCCGGCCGCGATGCCTTTGTAACGATCATTGCCAATTTCCAGCCCGGCGAAAATCCCGGCGATGGCCCGAATTATTACACCATGGACCCTGACGCGATCTATGAAATCCATGTCGACAATACCGGCGATGCGGTCGAAGATCTGACCTATCAGTTCAAATTCAACAATGTGCTGAAGGCCGACACTGGCCGCACCGTGACGGTTGGCGGCAGGACGCTTCCTATCGCTTTGCGCCACATCGGGCCGATCACGAACCCCAATGATGCCAATCTTGGTGAGGACGAAAGCTATACCCTGACCCTTGTGACCGGAGAACGCCGCACCGGTACGCGCGCCTCGGTCACCCCCGCAGCAGGCGGCACATTTTTGAAACCGTTTGACAATGCCGGCAACAAATCGATCCCCGGTGGCTATGCGGCCTATGCCAACAGGTTCATCTATCCGATGGCCATCCCCGGCTGTGCGACCCAGGGTCGGGTGTTTGTCGGTGCCCGGGCAGAATATTTCGCCGTCAATCTTGGCCCGGTTTTCGATCTGGTGAATTTTGTGCCGATCGAAGGCGATAATGATCCGGTCTATGGCAATGGCTCACCTTTTCCGGGCGGCATCGTCCAGAGCCAGGATAACCAGGAGCTGATCGGCAAGAAGAATGTCACGTCGATCGCAATCGAAGTGCCGATTGCCTGCCTGACCGGCACCGGCAATGGCGTCATCGGTGTCTGGAGCACCGCCAGCCTGCCGCAGGCGCGGCTGTTGCGCACGGCGCCGACATTTAACACCCCGGCGTTTCAGGGCGGGTCCTATGTCCAGGTATCCCGGCTGGGCGCGCCATTGGTCAATGAACTGGTCATCGGCTTGCCGCAAAAGGACCTGTTCAACGCCGTCAAGCCAACGGCCGATGGCGCCGTTGCCGACTATGTCACCAATCCAACCTTTCCAGCGATCCTGAACGCCTTGTTCCGCGCCCCGGTCAATGCGACATTGGGGACCAATTTCGCTGATCTGGCGCCGACCAATTTCCCCCGCGCCGATCTGGTTGCGGTGTTCCTGACCGGCATCGACACGCTGAATAGAATGCGGACCGTAACCCCGTCCGAAATGCTGCGGCTGAACACCGGCATCGCGCCGACGCCGCAGGCCAACCAGAGGGCGCTTGGCGTTGTTGCCGATGATCTTGCCGGCTATCCAAACGGCCGCCGTCCGGGCGATGACACCGTCGACATCACGCTGCGCGTGGCGATGGGGCGGCTGTGCTACCCCGTGCCGATTGCGGGCCGCATGACCGACCTTGGTCTTTGCCGACCATCCGATGCGCCGACAGGCCAGGTGGCCTATACTGATGGCGCCCCCAGCAATGCGGCGAATATTCTTAACACATTCCCGTATCTGAATGCCCCGCTGCGTGGCTCACCGCGTCCGCAAACGGCTCCATGAACTTTTGACAGTAAAAGGACAAAGTTATGGCGACTATGAAGCGTAACCTCATCTGTGTCGGATTTCTGGGCACATTGCTTGCGGGCTGCGGCAGCAGCGATAGCCCCGCTCCACCGCCGCCGGTTGTGGTAGCGCCGCCGACGGCACGGGTCGAGGATCAGTTCGGCGCGAATTTCGGGGTGGCCTATCGCGCCGATCCGAACAGCATCGCGCGGGACCCGGTGGCTGGCGATATCATACCGTTGAGCCTGACGACCGGCGCCGTTCCGCTGTAATCCGGCGCCATCCAGCGGCAACAAAAGTGCAACCCGGTCGGCAAATCCCTGCCGCCGGGTTGTTTCTATTTCAGCGCGCGGCAGGCGGCGCAAATCCAAAGGTCAGGCTGGAGAATGTGGTGTCGAAATCGGCCCTTGGGTCGCCCTTCAGGGCCTTGGTCCAGATCACGTTCATCTGCCATTTGCCCTGATGCGGCAGATTGAAGACAGCGCGGCCAGCGGCATCGGTCAGATGCGTTTCGACCGGCTTTGCATCGAAATCAAGGTTGGTCATTTTGACAAAACCACCGGCCAGCGGCTTTCCTTCGTAGAAAATCTGCACCGGCAGCTTGTCGCCAACGTTGGCAGCATAAGGATTGACCCCCGGCACGATTTCAAGCGTCAGGCCAAGCGGGCGGGTGACGAACGACGCGTGCTGACCGGCGGCGCCGATATCAATCAGCGTCTTGGTACGTCGGCTGTAGATTTCGCGGCCGGGCGTATCGGTGAGCCCGGCAGCGGCGCGGGCTTGCAACGCCGGGGTCAAACCTTCGACCGTCGCATAGTCGTTAAAGCGAATCGATGGCAATTCGCTGCTGGCATGGGTCGATTGCAGCACCAACATGTGCGGGCCGGGTTTGGTGAAACCAAGCATGGCATCAAAACTTCCGCTATCGAGATGCAGCTCGGCACGGCGACTTTGGCGGCTGCTGACAGTGATGTCGTCAAAACGCTCGACCCGGGCGATATCGACGCCCCAACGCTGACGGTCCTTGCCATGGCCAACAAAAACGGTGATCGGCACTTGAACGCCGGGTGCGGCGGCAAACACCAGGGGTTGGACCCAGAAATCATGGGCTGCGAGACTGGTCGTACTGCCAAGGCTGGCAATCAGCAGGGTCGCAAGGCGCATCTGGGGGGTTTTCCTGTGCTTGATCGGTTTGGCCGCAATTTAACGCCTTTGATATACGCACAGACTGCGCAATTGGTGGCACGTCTTGTTTGGGGCCTTGTTGCGGGCCTTGTTGCGGGCCTTGTCGCCGGGGTGCTGCTGGCGAGCCCGGCAGACGCGCATGGCGGGACGGGGCTGACCGGCGGCTTTGCGGCGGGGTTCGTGCATCCGCTGTCGGGTTTCGATCATCTGCTGGCCATGGTCGCGGTTGGCCTGTGGGGGGCGTTTCTGGGGCGGCCGCTGATTTTTTTGCTGCCGGTCATATTTCCTGCCGTCATGGCGATCGGCGGTGTGCTGGGCATGATCAACATGCCGCTGCCGCCGGTTGAACTCGGTATTGCCCTGTCGGTGCTGGTGCTGGGCGGCATGATCGCCGGCGCGGTGCGGGCGCCGATCTGGCTGGCCGCTTCGATTGTTGCCGTGTTCGGCATTTTTCACGGCTATGCGCATGGCAAGGAATTGCCTTCGGCCGCCGATCCGATCGGCTATAGCGTCGGTTTCGTGCTGGCGACCGGCATGCTGCATATCGTTGGCATCGGCATCGGCGCCATCGATCATTGGCCCATCGGGCGAACGGTCGTGCGGGTGACGGGGGGGCTGATCATGCTGGCCGGCGGCTGGTTTCTGTTCCAGGCGCTCGGCCATTGAGGGGCGGCGCCCTGCCGGCGGCGCTGCTGTTTGCGGCCTTGGCCTTTGCCTTGGCTTTTGCGCCGCGCCGCGTGCTTTTTGCGGCGGTAATCGCAGCATCATTGGCGGCCATTGCCTGCAGCCTTATGCCCCTGCCCGAAATCTGGCGGGAATGGGTCTTTGCCGGCTGCTGGGCCAGCGTCGCGATCACAGCGGCGATGGTGCATCTGCCCGGCGGCGTCGGGTCGCCGCTGTCCATCGTCCTCGCCATCAACGCCGGCATCTGGGCCGGGGCGACGCTGGCCATCGCGGGCTTGCCCCTCGATCTGCTGCGGGCACTGCCGGTTTTGCTGCTGGTGCTGCCGGCGGCGTGGCTGGCGCAAGGCCGCGGCGCTATCGCCATCAAGGTCATTGCCAGCTGGCTGATTGCCGTCGCGATCCTTGCTGCGGCTTTGGCGCTGGTGCCGACGCCCGGCTATGCGCCAGACCATATGCAGTAATTGGTCGTGGCCCGCTAACTGTACAGCGCAAGTTTTGGCAGGCCCGGCATCAGTTTTTTGCGGGCAATCGTCAACCGCGTGATCGGCGCGGCATCGGCCAGAAAATGGCGCGGCGTCATCCCGGTAAATTGTTTGAATTCCTTGATGAAATGCGCCTGATCATAAAATGCGCCGGCGGCAAGATCGGCCCAGCCGGCGATCTCGCCATTGCCGATCTGGACAGCGGCGTTGAGGGCGCGATATTTGCGCGCCAATAATTTTGGCGATGCGCCGTAAAATTGCCGCGCCAGCCTTTCAACCGTCCGTGCCGACATGCCGGTATCGGCGACAAGCGTGTCGACATGCGGGTTGAAGCACCCCGTCAACCAATCATCCGTCAGCGCGGTGAACCAGCGCGGCACGGCGCGGGCGCGCGCCGCAAGATCAAGGAAAAAGCCGTCCGCCACGGCAACGCGCGCGTCATCGTCGCGCGCCGCAATCATCCTTGCCAGCACGTCGTTCACGCGTGGACCAATAATGGCCGCAAGATCGGTGACATCATCGGCCAGCCGATCGGCGGGTTCCCGAATCAAGGTGGCCCAGCCTTCCGGCAGCACGCCGATGCCGAACAAGTGCAGCGGGCCATGGGCCGTAAAACGCACCGGGCCTGTTGTTGGTCCTTGCAATTGCGACCCGTTGCCCGGGCGCACAATGCCCGTTGCATAGAGATTCTGCGGGCTACCCCTTGTGATAAAACGGATCTGAGGCAATTCCGCCCGCATCAGATCACTGAATATCGGCAGGTCCGATTGAAACCAGTAATAGGATGAAAAATAGCGCTGAAGCGCCTTTGCCGGTTGAAAATAGCGAATACTGACCACGCGGATTGCCCCCGCACGCACATTTACACAGGCAGATATAAACCCAAAGTTATTACGATCGGGTTACGACGCTCGACGTCATGCCAAGGCCACTTCTGCAACAGATATGGCCGGATTGTCGCGCCATCCCGAAAAGAGGACGGCCCGGAACAAGGGGGCTGTTCCGGGCCGCAAGTCAAAAAGTCGCGCCGGCCGGGCATTATTGTCTGGCTGGCACGCCTTTCGGGTCGCATTGGACAAGTTAGGCTGATCCAACAGGGCAGGATTGTAGATTTCCGACAAAAGCGCCCAGCCGCACCATGGCGGCCTGTCGATCGTTTTTATCGGAAGGGCGGTTCATCAAAAGCCCGCAATTTGCGCGAATGCAGCCCGGGCCCCGCATCGCGCAACAATTTCATCGCTTCGATACCGATGTGGAGATGCTCCGAAATCGCGCCTTCATAAAAACGATTGGCCTGGCCGGGCAGCTTGATTTCGCCATGCAGCGGTTTGTCGGAAACGCACAATAACGTCCCATAGGGCACGCGGAATCGATAGCCTTGTGCCGCGATCGTGGCCGATTCCATATCGATGGCGACGGCGCGGCTCTGGTTGAAACGCAGCGCCGAGCGCGAAAATCGCAATTCCCAATTGCGGTCATCTGTGGTGACAACAGTGCCGGTGCGCAGGCGCGGTTTCAGATCCTCGCCGCGCCGGCCAGTGACGGCTTCGGCGGCGGCCTGCAGGGCGATCTGCACTTCGGACAATGCCGGTACCGGGATTTCGGGCGGCAACACATCGTCGAGCACATGGTCATCGCGCAGATAGGCATGCGCCAGCACATAATCGCCGATGGCCTGCGACGGCCGCAGACCGCCACAATGGCCGATCATCAGCCAGGCCTCGGGGCGCAACACGGCAAGGTGGTCGCAGATGGTTTTGGCGTTCGCCGGCCCCACCCCGATATTGACCAGCGTGATGCCCTTGCCGCCCGCTGCAGTCAGGTGCCAGGCCGGCATCTGGTGCCGCCGCCAGGCCGCGTCGCTGGCGGCCTGATCGGGTGCAGGATGCGCGGCGGTGATGGTCAACCCTCCTGGGCAGGCAAGGCTGTCATACTCGCCTCGCTCGATCTGCTGGCAGCCCCAGCGCACGAATTCATCGACATAGCGGTGATAGTTGGTCAGCAGGATGTAATGCTGAAAATCCTCAGGCGCCGTGCCGGTATAATGTTTCAGCCGGGCCAGCGAAAAATCGGTACGCGGCGCATCAAACAATGCCAGCGGGCGATCGTTGGACAGGCTGGCATCCCATAGGCCATCGGCGAGTTCATCACCGATCTGGGCGAGTTCGGTGGTGGGAAAATGCCTGGCAAGGTCAGACGCCGCGGCCGCATCGAGGCGAAGGTCAGCGGCGCCGTCCAGCACATAGGGATAGGGAATTTCAATTTTCGAACGCCCGACGCTGACCGTCACGTCATAATCTGCCATGATCAGCCCGAGTTGTTCGGCAATATAGGCGCGGTACATTTCCGGCCGGGTGATGGTTGTGGCATAATTGCCGGGGCGGTTCAGCCGGGCAAAGGCCCTGATCGGCCGCGCCGCACCGCCGCCGGCATGATGCAAGCGCAATTCCGGATAGGTCCAGGCGCCGGCGGCACGGGCACCAATGTCGGGCAGCTTGCCATCGTTGAGAAAGGCACCAAGCGCAGCGCGCAACGATTTGGTCGAGGCCGCATGGATGCTGGCAAGGTCATCTACCAGCGCGGTGGCGAATTGTGTTGTCATCCCGCCGGACATGCCGGAATTGCCCCGTCAACGCCAGCATGCGCTGCGCAACGCCCGGATATCTGGCTTGCAAAGGGTATGCACAAGGCCGCGCGCGGCCTTTTTCTGTTCGCCAGCTTGTTCAAAACCGCTAGATGGGTGCACCAATATAGCGGACGTCTGCCATGCAATTTGACCTTACTGACGATCAACGCGCCATTCAGGAGGCGGCACGGCGTTTCACCGCCGATCGGATCACGCCCCATGCCGCTGAATGGGACGAAAAACATATTTTTCCCAAGGACACGATCAAGGCGGCAGCCGAGCTCGGCTTTGCCGCGATCTACGTCTCCGAAGCCAATGGCGGCATCGGCCTTGGCCGGCTGGAGGCGGCGCTGATCATGGAGGCAATGGCCTATGGCTGTCCTTCGACCAGCGCCTTTATTTCCATCCACAATATGGCGGCATGGATGATCGATTCGTTTGGCGATGCAGCGCTCCAGGCGAAATATCTGCCGTCGCTGGTGACGATGGAGCGGATTGCCAGCTATTGCCTGACCGAGCCCGGATCAGGCTCTGACGCCGCAGCATTGAAAACCAGGGCGGTGCGCGATGGCGATGACTATGTCGTCACCGGAACCAAGGCCTTCATTTCCGGCGCCGGGGTCAATGATCTTTATGTAACGATGGTGCGAACCGGCGAAGATGGCCCGCGTGGCATTTCCTGTCTGGTCATCGAACGGGATATGCCGGGCGTCAGCTTTGGCGCACCGGAGCGAAAACTGGGTTGGCATTCACAGCCCACCGCGCAGGTCAATTTCGATACGGTGCGGGTGCCGGTTGGCAATCGAGTCGGCGCTGAAGGGCAGGGCTTTGCCATCGCCATGGCCGGGCTCGATGGTGGCCGCCTGAATATCGGCGCGTGCAGCCTTGGCGGCGGCCAGCGCGCCCTTGACGAAGCCATTGCCTATACCCGCCAACGCAGCCAGTTTGGCAAGGCGATTGCCGATTTTCAGGCGACGCAATTCACGCTCGCCGATATGGAAACCGACCTCGCCGCGGCGCGCGCGCTGCTCTATCAGGCCGCCGCCAAGGTCAGCGCCGGTTCCGCCGACAAGACGCGCTTTGCCGCCATGGCCAAACGGCTGGCAACCGATGCGGGGATGGCTGTCGCCGACCGCGCGCTGCAACTCCACGGCGGCTATGGCTATCTGATGGACTATCCGGTCGAGCGCATCTTTCGTGACCTGCGCGTCCACCAGATCCTGGAAGGCACCAACCAGATCATGCGCGTCATCACGGCGCGTGAACTGCTGCGCGCGAGCAACTGATGGGCAGCCGCGCCCTGCCCGCCTTTGCCGCTGCCAATGCCATCATCGCCCTGGCCTTTGGCACCTTTGCCGCGCACGGCATCCGCGATCCGCAGGCGCGGGACTGGATCATGACCGGCGTCATGTTTCAATTGCCGCATGTCGCTGCGGTTTTTGCGCTGCTGGCCTGGCGCGACACGGCATTCGTGCGCAGCGCCACTTGGGCGATCAGCATCGGCAGCATGGTGTTTGCAATGGATCTAAACCTGTTGGCGCTTGGCGCGCCGCGCTGGGTAGCGGCGCTGGCACCGCTTGGCGGTTCGGCGATGCTGATCGGCTGGCTGGGCATCATGACGATCGCGCTGGCCGGGCCGAGCGTTCGGCACGATGCGCCTGATCGGTTCGAGCTGTAGAGCTCGAAGCTTGATCAATACATCCTAGATATCATGCTCCAGCCATGCCGCTATGGCGGTGCCGAAATCGGGCTTTGTAACAGCGCTCATATGGTTGCCCGTGATTTCAAGATAGCTGGCCTGGGGCATGGCCAGCGCAAGTTCTGGCGCCGAACCATTATCCTGATCATTGACGCCGCATATGATCAGTGCTGGCGTCGCAAGGCCGCGCAATACCGTCAGCGGTGTCGCTACCTGAGCGCGCAGCACATGCGCAACCGCATCGGCATCGATATGATTTTGTTTCATGAAAGCAGCGGCAGAAAATTCCGGCGTGCCGGCCGCAAAGCTGTCGCGGTTTGCGATGACATGCAGAAACCATGCGGCGCGCTCATCGCCGCCGGTCAGGCCGGATAGGCCCATGCCGCCCAACACCACGCGATCGGGCCGCATGCCGCGTGCCAGCAGCCGAACCGCCGTGCGTGCGCCAAGCGAATAGCCGCCCAGATCGAACGCGCCAAGGTCGAGGTGGCGGACCAGCGCCTCGATATCCATCGCCAGCACATCATCCGGGTAGTGCGCCGGATCATGTGGCGCGGCGCTGCGACCGTGGCAGCGAAAATCCGGCATGATGACCCGATAGCCGGCGGCGGCAATTTCGGCGGCGGCGCCATATTTGCGCCAATTGGTCTCGCCATTGCTGAATAGCCCGTGCAGCAGCATGATCGGCCGACCTTCGCCAATCTCGGTCCAGGCGATGCGTACCGCGTCTGTCGTCAGGAATTCATCATGGCTTGACATCAATTGCGGTCCGGCAAGCTGGCGTAAACGACGGCAGGCATGGTGGCGATGAGGCTGCAGGCAAACAGATCGAACAGCGATGCCGCCAGCATGGCGTTGCTGCCGCCGCCAAGCCCGGCGATCAACGCCGCCACGGGCGCCAGCGTCAAGCCAAGCAGCAGCACCAGGGCCATGGTGCGGTTGCGATGGCCCACAGTCAGCATCGCGGCGCGCTTCATGGCCGCCAGCGGCCCCAACCGTTCGACCACCGCAACCGCAACCACCGGCAACACGACCGAGGCTGCCCATAGGCCGGCGGTCAGCAGCAGCACATCGAGCAGCCAACCCTCTGCGGTGCCATGCTGTGCAAATAACTGGACAATCAGCGCGGCGACCACGGCGGCCGCTGCAACCAGCGACGTTTCAACGCCGGGCCGGGCGCGCGCCAACCCTTCTGTCAAAAACACGTGCGGCGGCAAGGCCCGCCCCGACAGGCGCGAAACTACCCCCCAACTGACCAGCGCCACATAAATTACGGCCAATACACCGCGCAGGGTAATCACCGCTGTCATATAGGTATCGGTTTCAAGACTGCGCGCGATGATGCCGGGCAGCGTTACCAGAGCAAAACCCGACATCACCACGCCTGCAAAATCCAACCCGAAACAGGCAAGCGTCCGGCGCAATACCAGCGCAATGTCCAGCGGCGCCCAGGCCGTTGATGAACGGCCTCCTATATCGGGTTCCTGTATCACCCGGCCTTTGCCGTGCGCGCTGTTGCGACAGCGCCCTTCAATTTGTCATAGCCGACGGCGCCCGACAGGATCTGATTGCCGATGACATAGCTTGGCGTTCCGGTCAGGCCCAATGCCCGGCCGAGTTCCAGATTGCGGGTGATTTCGGCCTTCAGGGCTGGTGATTTCAAATCCTTGGCCGTCTGCAATTCGTTCAGACCAGCGGTCCGCACCATGGCGATGGTGCGATCACGGCCAACCTTGCCGGGATTTTCGAACATGGCATTATGGAAGGGCTGGTAGCGATGCTGCTGCGCTGCCGACAGGCTGGCCATGGCGGCTTCCTCACTGGCCGGCGACAGCACGGGAAAATCGCGATAAATGATGCGCACCCCCGGATCGGCAGCCGCCAGCTTTGCAACATCGGCATGACCCTGGCGGCAATAGGGGCAGGCATAATCGAAAAACACCACCACTGAAACGTCACCCTTGGGATTGCCTGCTTCGGCACCCGCAAAGGGTGTTTCAATGTCCTTGCGATTGCTGGTCAGCAATTGCGTGACTTCGCGGTTCTGCATCCGGGTCATCGCTTCCGGGATGATTTCGGGATGGTTGAGAATATAGTCGTGGACGATCGCTTCGATTGCGGTGCGATCAGTGCCGCCAACGCTGGCGGCTGGGCCTGCTGCCAATACCGCGCCGCCGATACCGGCTGTCAAAATCGCCAAGCCTGCCCAGAGTGCCCGCACCCGTATCTCCATCAGCGCTTTCAGTGTCGGTCTCATCGCCGCTTCTTTTTGCCGAGTTCATCGCCCGCGACCAGCGAAATATCATCGGCGCGGATCCAGTCGATCGAGCCTTTGGGCAGGCCGTTGAGCGCCAGTCGGGCATTGGCGGCGGCGCCTTTGGCATTGCCTTCAAGGCTGTAGCGTTCGGCAGCGGCGAGCGCCGCGCGGGGGGCATCGCCCTTTCGATCATAGATGACGCCAAGCTGATACCAGGCAAAGGGATTTTCGCGATCGCGGGCAATGGCGCGACGGAGCAGGGGCTCGGCTTCAGCGAAATCGGCCCGGGTTTCGGTTGAAATCAGCGCATGGCCTAACAACGTCATGATTAGGGGTTCGTCCGGATCATTGGCCACGGCACGGCGCAGCACCGGTATGGCATCATCGATCCTTCCGGATTCCAGCAGGATCTGGCCCTTCAGTTCAAGAAAATAAGGGTCGTTCGGCGCCGTTTTGAGCAGTTTGTCGGTCTCCCCGGTGGCGGCATCGGCATAGGCCGATCGGTGCCAGGCATAGGCACGGGCATAATGGGCGGCAACGCTCTGATCGGTTTCAGGAAAGGTCCGCATGACCGATGCCGGCTCTGCGACAAAGCCGATCAATTTGCCTTTGATGCGCAGGAAACGCGCTTGCAGCGCCGGATCGATCGGCTTGTCCCAGGCCGGATCGGCCCGATAGACGGCCTCAAGATTGGCGATGCGGGTACTCGATAAGGGGTGGGTCCGGGCATATTCATTGTTTTGCGGGATCGCCAGCCGATATTCCTGCCCCTGAAGTTTTTGAAAAAAACTGATCGAGCCTTTGCCCGACAGCCCGGATTTGCCCATGAAGCTGGCGCCGGCCTGATCGGCCCGGCTTTCCTGATCGCGCGAAAAGCTGAGGAATTTCCCTTGCGCAACCGATTGGCCAAGGCCCAGCAGGGCAAGCCCGGCTTCGCCGGCGCCAAGCGCGATCGCCGCCGCTGCGCCAACAAGGGACAGCAAGGATATGCTGGTGGCCGGCCCCGCGCCTTCGTTGAAACGCACATTCTGGCCGCCGGCGATATGGCCGAGTTCATGGGCAATGACGCCCTGCAATTCGTTGACATTATCGGCGGCAATTATCAGCCCTGAATGAATGAAAACATTCTGGCCGCCGGTGACAAAGGCATTGATGCTGGGGTCGCCGACCAGAATGAGCTGGACCGATTTTGGATCAAGATCGGCATTGATGATCAGATCATGCGAAATCTGCCGAAAAAAAGCTTCGGTTTCAGCGTCCCGCAGGATCGATTGGGCGTTCACCGCACTTCCATCGATCAGCACTGCCAGCGCCGTCATGAACGTAAAAAGCCGGCGGGGCGCAATCATCGCTGGCGCCTGGACCAACACGACTGAACTTGGCATGAAGAGAGGCCCGCCAATGGCGCCAGCACGCTTCAGGCCGCGGCCAGCAGGCGCGCCCGGCGCCGGGCGACGCTGGAACCAAGGCCCAGCGACTCACGATATTTGGCGATTGTGCGGCGGGCAATGTCAAAGCCTTCACGCTGCAGAATTTCAACCAGCCGGTCATCGGACAGCGTTTCCAGCCCCTCGGCGGCGACAAGCCTGGCGATGCGATCCTTGACCGCCAGCGCCGAGCTCGCCTCGCCGCCATCCGATGAGCCGATGCCGCTGGTGAAGAAATAGCGGAGTTCAAAAAGGCCGCGTTCACATAGCAGATATTTGTTCGACGTGACCCGGCTAACGGTCGATTCATGCATTTCGATCGCTTCGGCGATGGTGCGCAGATTGAGTGGTTTCAGTTCAGAGATGCCATGTTCGAAAAACCCTTGCTGCTGCTTGACCAGCTCGGTCGAAACTTTGACGATGGTGCGGGCCCGCTGGTCCAGCGCCCGCAACAGCCAATTGGCGCTTTGCACGCAATCGTTCAAAAACGCCTCGGTAGCCTTGTCGACGCCCGCACCAGCGCAAAGTCTTGCGTGATAGTCGCGATCGACAAGCAGGCGGGGCAGCGTTGCCTGGTTCAGCTCGATGCGCCATTCACCGTCTTCGCTGCGGGTGACAAAGACATCGGCAGCGATGGCCGTGGCGCGCTGGCCGCCATAACGCAGCCCGGGTTTGGGATCATAGCGCCGCAATTCACGGATCATGTCGGAAACATCTTCACGATCGACAGCGCAAACCCGCATCAGGCCATTGATGTCGCCACGTGCAACCAGTTCGAGATTTGCCAGTAATGCCGCCACGGCCGGATCGAGCCGATCGATCTCACGCGCCTGCAACATCAGGCATTCAGCAAGGTTGCGGGCGCCGACTCCTGTCGGTTCAAAACGCTGTATGACGGCTAATATGGTGTCGACCAAGGTCTCGGCGACGCCCAGCCGATCTGCGATAATCTGTGTGGTTTCAACCAGATAGCCTGAGTCATCGATAAGATCGATGATATGGCGCGCGATTACCAGATCAGCGCCGGTCAGACTGGCATTCGCCTGTTCCAGCAGGATCTCGGCGAGCGATGCCTCGGAAGCGGCAAAGCGTTCCAGGTCATTGTCATCATCGCTGGCAGCGGCGGCGGCGCTCCAATCGAGCGTATCGCTGGCGCTGTCATGATGAAAGGCTTCGCCGGTATAATCGATATCGAGCGGCGTCTCGCTGTTGCTGTTGCCGGCGTCAAGCAGGCGATCGATACCGACACTGCCCGAATCAAGCGGCGCGGCGATTATTTCGGGGGCGTCGACGCCACTCGCCGGTGGCGTATCACCGCCGCTGTCAACGGGGCCCAGCAGCGGATTTTTGTCGAGTTCCTCACCGATATAGGTCTCAAGCTCGACATTGGTCAGGGTCAACAACTTGATCGCCAGTTGCAGCTGCGGGGTCATCACCAGCTGCTGCGACTGTCTCAGTTCAAGGCGAGGCCCCAAGCCCATGCTTCAGCCCGATTTTGACCGGATGCCGCGGCCCGTCACAGGTTGAAATCTTCGCCAAGATACACCCGTCGCACGGTTTCATCGGCAACCAGCGCCTGTGGCGTGCCTTCAAACAGCACCCGGCCATCATAGATGATACAGGCACGATCGACGATTTCCAGCGTCTCGCGGACATTATGGTCGGTGATCAGCACGCCGATGTCGCGGTCGCGCAACTGCACCACCAACGCCCTGATATCGGCGATCGAAATCGGATCGATCCCGGCAAAGGGTTCATCGAGCAGCATGATAGACGGGTTGGCTGCCAGTGCCCGGGCGATTTCACAACGCCGCCGCTCCCCACCCGACAACGCCATCGCCGGCGCATCGCGCAACCGCATGATATTGAATTCGCCAAGCAGTGATTCGAGCCGGGCAGCCCGTGCCACGCGGTCAGGCTCCGACACTTCAAGGACGGCGAGGATATTCTGTTCAACGGTCAGCCCGCGAAAAATCGAGGTTTCCTGCGGCAGATAGCCCAGCCCCAGGGCCGCGCGCCGGTACATGGGCAGCCCGGTGATGTCGTGCCCATCCAGCAGAATTCGCCCCGAATCGGGCATGGCGAGGCCCATGACGGAATAAAAACAGGTGGTCTTGCCGGCGCCATTGGGACCGAGCAATCCAACGACTTCACCGCGCCTGACCGAAAGCGAGACGTCGCGCAACACAACGCGTTTGTCATAGCGTTTGCCGATTCCGTCGACCGACAGCCCGCGCGGCACGCCAATATGCGCAGCTGCCCGTTCCGCAGCGCGATCATCGTCAATGCTGTCGATCACGTCCGCAGTAACTCCCCGGTAACAAGCAGCAAAAGCAATTGGCGCGATTTTTGCATGGCCGCCGATTGTCTAGCCGCAATCGGCGTACCTTGCCAAGACAGCCATAGCCCAAAACCGTTGCTATTTCGCTTGCAAGGCTTGCCGCCACGCCATCCAGAGGCAAAGGATTGCCCGATGCTGATGTTGCTGCTGCTGTTTTTAACGGGGATCTGGGCGGGGGTGCAAAACGCGCTGGCCGGCGGCGGGTCTTTCATCACCCTGCCAGCGCTGATGGCGGCCGGCCTTGATCCAAAGCTGGCGAATATCACGTCGACAATGGCGCTATTCCCGGGGCAGATCACTACCGGCTGGGCCGGGCGGTCGCTGGTCGCCGATACCGAACGCCTGTCATTTCGCAGCCTGGCGCTGATCAGCTTGATTGGTGGCATTGGTGGCGCCGGCCTGTTGATCGTCACGCCCGCCGGCGTCTTTGCCAGCATGGTGCCATGGCTGGTGCTGGCGGCGACCGGCCTGTTCGCCTGGAGCAGCTTTGGGCCAAAACGCATCGCGGCGACGGCGCCGCCGCCGGCCTTTGTAACGATCCTGACCCAGAGCGTGATCGCGCTTTACGGGGGATTTTTCGGAGGCGGTGCCGGGATCATGACGCTGGCTTCGCTAACGCTCGCCCGCCTGCCGGTACGCAACGCGGCCGGTACCAAAAATGTGCTTGTCGGCCTCGCCAATCTGTCAGCGGCGCTGATCTTTGCCCTGTCGGGGGCGGTTGCCTGGCGGCTGGCGGTTGCGGTCGGGGCGGGCGCCATGATTGGCGGCTTCATGGGCGCGCGCGCGCTTCAGCATTTGCCCGAAAAAGCCCTGAAAATCGGTGTCATCGTCATCGGCTCGCTGCTCACCATCGCCTTGTTCCTGCGCCAATGACGCCCATCGGGTTTTGCTGGGTCAGGATTTTCCAGCCTCATGGCACCAAAATGGTCGAGCCGGTGGTGCGGCGCGATTCAAGATCGCGATGTGCCGTCGCCACATCGGCCAGCGCATAGCGTTGATCGATGTTGATCTTCAAAACCCCGTCGGCTATCAATTGCAACACGCGGCCGGCGTGCGTTTCGATCTCATCGCGTGTCGTATAATAATCGAACAGGGTCGGCCGGGTGGTAAACAACGACCCCTTGCGCGCCAATATGCCGAAATCGACGGGGCCGATGGCGCCCGAGGCATTGCCATAGCTGATATGCAGGCCGCGCCGCGCCAGGCTGTCGAGCGAGGCTTCAAAGGTGGTTTTGCCCACGCCATCAAAAACCACATCGACGCCGCGGCCGCCGGTGAAATCACGTGCCTGTGCAGCGAGATCGTCGCCCTGCACAATGCCATGATCGGCCCCATGCGCCACCGCCATGGCGACCTTTTCGGAGGTGCCGGCCACCGCTATCACTGTCGCGCCGACATGTTTCAGCCATTGCACCAGCAGCAGGCCGACACCGCCGGCGGCAGCCTGGACCAGCGCCACCTGCCCCGGCTGGACGCGCGCACAGCGTTCGACCAGAAATTCCGTCGTGCAGCCTTTCAACAGGCTCGCCGCGGCGACATCATCACTGACGCCGTCGGGCAGGACGACGACTCGATCGGCGGCAATGATCCGGCGGCTGGCATAGGCGCCGATCGGCCCCCAGCAATAACCGATCCGGGTGCCCGGCTGCAGGGTAACGCCGGCGCCAATAGCCTCGATCACACCGGCGGCTTCCAACCCCAGGCCGCTCGGCAGCGACACGGGGTAGAGCCCGGATCGATGATAGGTGTCGATGAAATTAAGGCCGATCGCGGTTTGCCTCACCAGCAGTTCACCGGCGCCTGGTGCCGGCAGCGCGTCATCGACCAGCGACATGACGCCGGCATCGCCGACGCTATGGATAACAACCTTGGCCATCATTGCTTCCTGATCATTTGCTGCACCTATGCTGCGCGGTAACACATTCAAATACATGTAAATATTTTCGAAGTAGCGATATTTGAACATTATGGCCGGGTAACAGATGCGCGAGGCGCGGCTGCGACTTGCCGAAACGACGTTAGCAACGCTAAACTGTCTGCCGGAAGATGCCAAGCTGCGTACGGCCATTGTCAAAAGGGATTGTTGATGAAAGTCAGCTTCGATATAGAATGCACGCCGGCGGAAGCACGCAGTTTCTTCGGCTTGCCCGACCTGACACCTGTCCATGACCTTTATCTCGACAAGCTCAAGTCGAATATCACCGACGGGGTTTCGCCGGCGGATTTCGAACGCATGACGCGCGCCTGGATGCCCGGCATTGCGGATGGTTTTGAACAGTGGCAGAAATTGATGATGGTAGCTGTTCCAAAGTCTGCGAAGTGATCCTCGCCAGTTTTCAAAATTGACCGGATCGACCATAGTTGCACTGGCATCCGGCCGCACACCGGCGGCGATTGCCGTGCTGCGTATTTCAGGCCCGGCTGCACATAGGGCGGTGGTGGCCTTGAGTGAGCGGGCGCTGCCGCCAGCGCGAACGCTGGCGCTGCGTAACCTTGTCGATCCCAATGATCATCAGCGTCTCGATTCGGCGCTGGTTGCCATCTTCAACGCGCCGGACAGTGCAACGGGCGAGGATGTAGCTGAATTGCATCTGCATGGCGGCAGCGCCGTTGTCGCCGGGGTGTTGCAAGTTCTTACTGCGATGCCAGGGTTGGTACTTGCCGAGCCCGGTGAGTTTACGCGTCGGGCCTTTGCCAACGGCCGATTGGACCTGTCGCAGGTCGAAGGGCTTGCCGATCTCGTGGCGGCGGAAACTGCAAGCCAGCGTAACCAGGCTTTGGCTCTGTCGGGGGGGGCGCTCAGCCGGCTGGCAGATGCCTGGCGTCGGCGTTGTATCGGCCTCCTCGCCGAAGCCGAAGCGGGGCTGGATTTTGCCGAAGATGAGGCTGATGTGGCCGCGCGGATCGATTTGCAGACGCATGACGCTCTGCTCGGCCTTGTTACCGAATTGGAGACGCTGTTGGCGGATGCCGAACGCGCGGCACGCATACGCGATGGTTTGACGATAGCCGTGGTTGGCGCGCCGAACGTCGGAAAATCCAGCCTCGTCAACGCATTGGCGATGAAAGACGCGGCCATTGTGACCAATATTGCGGGCACGACGCGCGATGCGATCGAGGTCGCTCTTGATTTGGGCGGCGTTGCAGTAACGATCGTCGATACAGCGGGTTTGCGCGAAACCGACGACGTAATTGAGCGCGAAGGCATCAAACGGACGCGCGCGAGGGCCGCATCTGCCGACATGGTTCTGCAGATTATTGCCGCTGGCGACGTGCTTCCGGTTTCGATGGCACGGTCCATGCTGGTCATCAACAAGGTGGATCTTGGTAGCGGCGTCGTTCCTGTCAACGTGCAAGCCGTATCGGCCTTGACGGGGCAGGGCATGCAGCAGCTGCGTCAGGCGCTGGTTGATTGGGCGCGCGATGTAACGCGCCCGGGCGAACCCGCGTTGCTGGCGCACGCCAGGCATCGGGCGGCCTTTCAGGATGCAAGTGCGGCGCTGCAGTCGGCCGCGAACACGGATGTCGCCGTGCTACGCACTGAATCACTCCGCGTAGCGACACAGGCTTTTGGACGTATTGCCGGGCGGGTCGCGGTCGACGATGTGCTGGACCAGATATTTTCGAGATTCTGCATCGGTAAATAGCCAATCGATTGTTTCACGTGAAACATTGAAAACATCTATTTTCACTTTGGCACGGAATTCGGCTATTGAAGCTGGATGAGTGACTTTGATGTAATTGTGGTCGGCGCAGGCCATGCCGGGTGCGAAGCAGCGGCGGCCGCGGCGCGGCGCGGCGCCAGGGTGGCGTTGGTCACCTTCGCGGCCGGCGATCCAGGAACATTGTCCTGCAACCCGGCGATTGGCGGCATCGGCAAGGGCCATTTGGTCTGTGAAATTGCCGCGCTTGGCGGGTTGATGGGACAAATTTCCGATCAGGCGAGCTTGCAGAGCCGGGTGCTCAATCGTTCAAAAGGGCCAGCGGTTCATGGGCCGAGAATGCAGGTCGATCGCCGCCGCTATCAGCAAGCCATGGCCGATATACTTGGAAGTCTCTCGGGCATAGAATTGATCATTGACCGTGCCGAATCGCTGTTGATGGAGGGCGGCGCTATTGCTGGCCTGATCACTCGATCACGCCAGCTGCGCGCGCCGGCGCTTGTGCTGACGACGGGAACGTTTCTTGGTGGCATGATGCACGAAGGCGACCAGCGCTCCGTCGGCGGCCGCAGCGGCGCCGTTGCTTCAGATCTTGGCGATGGCTTGCGCCGGCTAAACCTCCCGGTGGCGCGACTGAAGACGGGGACACCACCGCGGCTTGATGGCCGTACAATCGATTGGGCTCGCCTTTCGCTTCAAAATGGAGACGATGATCGGCCGCAATTTAGTCGCGACGGTGGCCCTAAAACTCCCATGTTGCCATGCGGAATCACCCGAACGAATGCCACAACGCACCGGGTGATTCGAGATAACCTCGATAAATCAGCACTTTATGGCGGTCACATAAGCTCGGTTGGCCCGCGCTATTGCCCTTCCATCGAAGACAAGGTTGTGCGGTTTGGCGATCGCGACGGGCATCAGATTTTCCTGGAGCCCGAGGGCTATGACGATTTCACCATCTACCCCAACGGCCTGTCGACATCGTTGCCATTATCAGTGCAGCAGGCTTTCGTCGCGACGATCGAAGGTTTGCAGGAGGCTAGAATACTGCGGCCGGGCTATGCGATCGAATATGACCATGTCGACCCGCGCGTGCTGGCGCCAAGCCTGGAGGTCAAGACCATGGCCGGCCTGTTTCTGGCTGGACAAATCAATGGAACGACCGGTTATGAGGAAGCCGCTGCCCAAGGTTTGATTGCCGGTGCCAATGCCGCGGGCGCAGCGCTTGGCAAGCCGGCTTTAGTGCTCGACCGTGCTACCGCTTATATCGGGGTTATGATCGATGATCTCATCACGCATGGTGTTAGCGAACCCTATCGGATGTTTACATCGCGCGCCGAATTCAGGTTGCGGTTGCGAACTGATAATGCCGAAGAGAGGTTGACTGAAATCGGCATTGGCCATGATTTGATCGGCGAAGCACAGCGCCGATCCTTCCACATCGAGCGCCGCGAAAAAGAGGCAGCGAAGGAATTATTAGAGCGACATTCAGCGTCGCCGAGCCAAGTTGCGCGCGCCGGCATTGAAGCGCGTCAAGATGGTGTCGTTCGATCAGCGTTTGTCTGGCTGCGCTTCCCGGTTATGACGCGCGAAGCGGCACTGAGAATCTGGCCGGAGATCGCGCTTATTCCAGCGCCGCTGTTTGAAGCCATCAGAGTTGACGCAAATTATGCCAGTTATCTCGAGCGTCAGGACGATGATGTCGCCACGCTGCGGCGCGACGAGGCCATGACATTTGTCAATGATCTGGAATATGCGGCTATTCCGGGCCTTAGCAGCGAAATGATTGAACGGCTTACAGCGACGCGTCCCGCGACGTTGGGCGCCGCGGGCAGGGTGCCGGGAATTACGCCGGCGGCGTTGGTCGCGCTTTTGCCCTACTGCCGCAAGGCAGCCTGATGGATCGGGATGCTTTTGCGAAAGCATTCGATGTTTCACGTGAAACAATGCGCCTGTTCGATCGCTACGCTGAATTGCTGATCGAATGGCAAGCGCGCATGAATCTGGTCGGTCCAAGCACATTGTCCGACATCTGGGGCCGCCATTTCGCCGATTCGGCCCAGCTGCTGCCGATTGCCGGCGTCGGACGATCTTGGCTCGATATTGGTTCCGGGGCCGGCTTTCCAGGCCTGGTGGTGGCGCTGCTCGATCCTGACGCACGCATCATGGTCGTTGAATCGATCACCAAAAAATGTCGATTCCTCTCAGCGGCAGCGGCTGAGCTTGACCTTATGGGTCAAGTCCGGATCGAAAATCGTCGCATCGAAGCACTGCCGGAGCAGAAATTCGAGATCGTTACGGCACGTGCACTGGCCCCGCTTAACCAATTGCTCGATTGGGCTTTGCCCTTTGCCGGGTCGGGTACAAAATGGGTGTTGCCCAAGGGTGCCCGTGTTCAGGATGAAATAGCTGCGGCCGCGGTATTTTTTCGATTCGACTATGACCTTGTTCCCAGCCAGACAGATACAGCGGCGCGAATCATGGTCGTATCGGGGGTAAAACGGCGATGATCATCGCAGTGGCCAATCAAAAAGGTGGGGTCGGTAAAACGACGACGGCCATCAATCTGGCGACGGCGCTGGCGGCATCGGGCCAGAAGATTCTGGTTATCGACGCCGACCCGCAGGGCAATGCCTCGACAGGCTTTGGGATCGACCGCCGCAATCGTCGCGCCTCGATTTACGAGGTATTGCTGGGGCAGATTGCCGCCGAAGAGGCGCTGTTGCCCACGCGGATTCCGGGGCTGACGGTGATGCCATCGACGCCGGCGCTATCGGGGGCCGAAATTGAACTGATCGATATGGACAGGCGCAGCCATCGTCTGGAGCTGGCGCTCGCATCGCTGCAGGCCCATGACCATATCATCATCGATTGCCCGCCGTCGCTCGGGCTGCTGACGATCAATGCGCTGGTTGCTGCCGATGCCGTATTGGTGCCGCTGCAGTGCGAATTCTTTGCGCTGGAGGGGCTTAGTCAGCTGCTTGGCACGATCGAGCGTGTGCGCTCCAGCCTCAACAGCCGGTTGCAACTGCTCGGTATCGTGTTGACCATGGCCGATCGCCGCAACCGTTTGAGCGAACATGTGTCCGCCGATGTTCGAGCCGTCATGGGGACAAAGGTTTTTGAAACCGTCATCCCACGCAATATTCGCCTGTCGGAAGCGCCCAGCCATGGGCTGCCCGCCTTGCTGTATGATAGCCGCTGCGCCGGATCGGAAGCCTATGTAGCGCTGGCGCGTGAATTCATCCTTCGCACGTCACCTGTTTCCGCCATGCCGAAAGTTGCCGCCTAAATGCCTGATAAAAAACGCGTTTCAGGGTTAGGGCGTGGCCTGTCAGCGCTGCTGGAGGAAGCTGCCGTGCCGATAGAGGCCGGCGCCGCCGGGGTCGCGCGTCTGGCCATCGCCGATATCATTGCCAACCCGCTGCAACCCCGTCGGCATTTCGACGTCGCCGCAATGGATGAGCTGATCCAATCGGTCCGCGCCCATGGCGTGCTGCAGCCGATCCTGGTTCGCCCGATCGCGGACCGGCGCTATGAAATCATCGCCGGCGAGCGGCGCTGGCGAGCGGCACAGGCCGCTGGTCTGCACGAGTTGCCCGCAGTCGTGCGCGCCCTCGATGACCGTGCCGCCTTTGAGATTGCGCTTATTGAAAATATCCAGCGCAGTGACCTGAATGCTATGGAAGAAGCCGGCAGTTTTCAGCGTCTCATCGGCGAATTTGGCCATACCCAGCAAGTCCTTGCCAATATCGTCGGCAAATCGCGCAGCCATGTGGCAAACCTGTTGCGGCTACTCGATCTGCCGGGGCCTGTGCAAAACATGGTGCGTGATGGCCAGCTTGCCATGGGGCATGCGCGGGCGCTGCTGGGTGCCAGCGATCCACTCGAACTTGCCCGGCGTGTTGTTGCCGAGGGCCTGTCGGTGCGCGCTGTAGAACAATTGGCTGCGGGAAAGGCAAAACCCCGACCCGGCCATGCGCTGCGCCAGCCGGTTCCCCCGAGCAACGACCCCAATATCGACGCTTTGGAACTCCAGATAGCTGAAAACCTTGGCCTGCCGGTCGCATTGGCAGTCGCGCCGGGCGGTGACGGCGGCAGCCTGACGATCCGTTTCGCCAGCCTCGACCAGCTTGACTGGTTGTGCGGAAAATTGGGGCGCGTTGAATAATATCAAAACCTGCATTCAATCACGTATTAAAGACAGGTTGAGAGCCTCCGGCGGGCAGGTCCTGAGGCCCTGGACCCACTTTTGCTAGTTTTAGCAAATGTTTCAAAGATTGGGACAATTCAATCGAATGAGTACAGAGCCATTGACCGGAATTTTCGCCAGAGGCGCGCTGTTTTCATTGAAATGCGAGCCCGTCAAATCGCCCCGATGTGCGCCAATTTTGAATATATTTGAAGTAGCCAGCGGCGCCTGCCGGATAGCCAAGCGAGCTTATTACAGTATCGGCAGAGAGTTCCTTGCCCTCATTGTTGTAATAGCCCGGGGTGCAATCAGGGGCAGCAAGAAAACGGCCTGGCCCGGATTTTAGCAGTTTCAGCCAGTCATCCTGGGCGTCCTCGGTAACTTCGATGCGTCTGTGGCCGTTTTGGCGGGCATGCGCGACGATGCTGGCAATGGTGGTGCCATGGTCAGTCCAATTGTGCGGGACATTGACGACATAATTGGCCGCCTGGGCAAATTGCACCACGAATGCATTGGGGAAACCATGGACATGGAGGCCATGCAGGGTTTTCATGCCGCCAGCCCAGGCTTCCGACAATTTCACCCCGCCAACCCCGGTCATGTCGAAACCGGCGCGGCGGCTATGATCGGTACCAACTTCAAAGCCTGAGGCAAAGATGATGCAATCGACGTCATATTCGATGCCGGCCACCATAAAGCCTGATCGGGTTATGCGTTCAACGCCCTTGCCATCGGTATCGACAAGCATCGTCGATGGCGCGTTGAACGCCTGCAGATAGGCGTCGTGAAAACAGGGTCGCTTGCAAAGCTGGCGATACCAGGCCTTCAGCTTTTGCGCCGTTGCGGTGTCGCCAACCAAGGCATCGGCTCGAGCCCGAATTTCGCTCATCTTTTCGAAATCCGAATCTTCATAAGCGGCGAAGAAGTTTTCGGGGTTCATGTCTTCGGGTGGCAACGCCATGATGCGGCTGCGAATGCGCCGTGACAGGTCGGTCCAACCATCGTTGACCCAATCTTCCCGGGCGGTGCCCATGCCGATATTGTCACAAAAATTTTCCAACCAGCGGGTCTGCCAGCCGGGCGTTGCCATATCGGCAAACCAGTCGGGATCGATCGGTGCATTGGCGCGAACATCGACCGAGGACGGGGTGCGTTGCACAACATATAACTGCCCCGCCGCCCGGGCGAGATGCGGTACGCATTGCACGGCCGTGGCGCCGGTACCGATGATGGCAACGCGCTTGCCCGCGAGACCGGTCATCAATCCACCGCCCGGATCTCCGCCGGTATAGCCATAATCCCAGCGGCTGGTGTGGAACATATGGCCGCCGAAATCGGCAATCCCCGGAATGCCCGGCAATTTCGGTACGTGCAGCGGGCCGGTTCCCGTGCCGACATAATCGGCGGTAAAACTGTCCCCCCGGTTGGTGGTGATGCGCCAGACAAGGCCAGCCTCATCCCAGACCATATCGGTTACTTCGGTGTGAAACAGCGCCTTGTCGTACAGGCCAAAGCGATGCCCGATGCGCTGCGCCTGCGCCAGAATCTCTGGCGCATGGGCATATTTTTCGCTCGGCATATGGCCGGTTTCTTCGAGCAAAGGCAGATAGATCAGCGACGCGGTATCGCATTGGGCGCCGGGGTAGCGATTCCAGTACCAGGTGCCGCCAAAATCACCGCCTTTTTCGATAATGCGCACGTCGCCGATGCCAGCTTCGACAAGCCGCGCGCCGGTGCACAAGCCAGCAAAACCACCGCCGACAAAGGCAAATGTCACATGGTCCGTAACAGCGTCGCGGTCGCTGCGAGGGGTGTAAGGGTCTTCGAGCAACGTTGCGAAGGCGCCCGTGAATTCCTGATATTGGTCATTGCCATCGGCGCGCAGCCTTTTGTCGCGTTCGGCATGATATTTTGCCAGCAGGGCCGGTTTGTCGATGCTGATCGTCGCCATATGGTCGCCTTGTTGCAAGTTGCCGCAGGCCAGACCATTGGCAGCATCGAATCGCTTCACCGGTCCGACGGGGTTGCGCCAGCGTTAAATCAGGTTGCCCGTCAGCAATACTGGCAGTTTTCCGGTTTCGCCTCTGGCTTCGGCCATGAACCGGGTCTTCAGGGCAGGAATGCGCTCGACACCGGCAAGGCCAAAACGGCGGATGGCAGCGGGTAGCCGGCCGGGGACGGCAAACAGCCGGTGCAGCCCGTCGGTCACCGCGCCGACCATGGAATTATCGAGCCGGCGCCAGGCTGAATAACGGGCAAGTACATCGGATGACCCCGGATCCTGACCAGTGCGGACGGCATCGACCAGCACCTCGGTCAGCGCTGCGACATCACGGAATCCCATGTTGAGGCCCTGGCCGGCGATTGGATGGATGCCGTGGGCGGCATCGCCGACCAGCACCAGCCGTTCGGCGGTGTAGCTTGCGGCATGGTGATAGCCCAAGGGCCAGACGGCCTGGGGCGCGATTACGGTGATATCGCCAAGCGTGCCATCGATTCGCGCCGCGATCTCGGCCGCAAGCGCCTTTGGCCCCAGCTTTTTTGCGCCAGCGGCACTGGCTGCGTCGACCGTCCAGACAATCGCCGAGCGCGGCCAACCTTCAAAATCGGTCATCGGCAACAAGGCCAGCGGCCCGGATGGGTAAAAAAGTTCGCAGGCGACGGCACCATGGGGCAGGCCATGGGTGACCATCGTCACCAAAGCGGCATTGGGATAGGACCAGCCGGCCAGCCTGATCCCGGCTGCGTCACGCGTTTTTGATCGTCGTCCGTCAGCGGCAATGGCCAGCGGCGCTGTGAACATGCGGCCATCGACGAGCGTCAACGTTGCGGCGCGGGGCGCGCGGACCAACGACGCAATGGCTGCCGGTGCCACCAGCGTCACTTCCGGGGTGGCGCGCACGGCTTGCAACAATGCCGATCGCAGCAAGCGGTTTTCAACCATGATGCCGAGCGGATCAGCGGCGCTGCCGCTATTGTCGGCTGCGTTGACTGGCCCCGCTTCGAAATGCAAAAATTGTGGTGCGACGCCATCGGTCACGCGAATGGCGCGGATTGCGCAGCCGTCGCTGTCGAACAAGTCGCCCAGCCCGAGCGCCCGCAACATGTGCGCCGATGCGCTGGCGATGGCGCTGGCCCTGCCGTCAAAGGCGGCCGTCGTTGTCGTTTCGAGGTCGGCCGTATCGACAAGGATGCTCGTTACAGCGTGGCGGGCGAGTGCAAGGGCGAGGCTGGAACCGATGAGGCCGCCCCCGATGATGATAACATCAGCTTTCATGGGCTTGGGACTAGCAGAGCCTGCCCACAGCGCAAAGCGGACATGATGTCCGGTGCTGTGGCTGCGCGACTCATGACGTTGTGAGGCGCGTAAATACCCGTTATATTAGTTACCATAATATTTCGGACGTTATACGTTCAATGACGTATGACGCGGTTGCGGGGTTTGGGATATTCGACGGCGGCATTCGGCAGGTGGGATCACGATGGATGGGGTTCGTGTCGGTAACAGGCTGATCGGGGCGCAGGCGCCGGTAACGATTGGCTGGGAAAATATCCCGCGGGTCGAAGGTGGCCCATTCAAGCAGTTCTTCTTTACCTGGTTTCAACCTGCGATGTTGTTCGCGTTGATCGCATTCTGGTATTACGCTCCCAATTCGATCGCCAAGGCATCGACCGCCATCGGTATCGGCATCGGCTTCAGAGTTTTATTGCTTGGCCTTGAATGGGTTAACCCACGTTATGAAAGCTGGCGGCTGACCTGGAAGGAACTGGCCACCGACCTGTTTTATGTCGGGATAGGTCTCACATTGGTCAGTCTTGTCGACAGTTTCGTCGGCAGCGACGCCCTGATCGATTATGTTCAACAGGCCTGTCATTGGGACAAATTCGCCTGGTTCATGACCCTGCCGCTGCTGCTGCAGGCATTTCTGATCTCGTTCGTTTTCGACTTCGGGCAGTATTGGATGCACCGTGCGATGCACAATTGGTACCCTTTGTGGCTGCCGCATTCGGTGCACCACTATATTACCCAATTGAATATCAACAAGGGCGCGGTCGGCAACCCGCTGGAGCTTTTCCTGATCGGGCTTGGCATTGGCGGTTTGTTTGATTTCCTGCCGCGCGCCGTCCTGCTCGCCGGCGCCTTTGGCCTTGCAATCGGTTCCTATCAGCACATCAATGTCCGTTTCAATTCACCGAAATGGTGGCGGTTCCTGTTCAATACGACCGAGCACCACAGCCTCCACCATTCCCGCGATTTTGAAGCGACCCGAAGCAATTTCGCCGGGGCCTATATTTTCATCGACCGCATGTTTGGCACCTGTGTCGATGGCGAAGCCGAACTTCTGGGCATGGAGGGCGGGCGTCGGATGTCCATTCGCGAGCAGATGCTGCACCCGTTCACGCAAGGGTGGATGGCGCGCAAGGGCTTGTTTGTGCGGCCGCTGACGGTGCCGGCCGCGTAACCGGAACTGCTTTGCTCGGCTGACTTAGCCCAACCGTTCGACAAGCTGGGGCCGCTTGTCTGCAAGAGAGACCAAAGCAGCCTTGGCCTGGAAGGCGATTCCGTGACTCTGCGTTACCTCGATTCGATCTGGACAGTCAGGGGCAGCCTGGCGCTGACGCCCGGGCAATCGAGCGCTGACGCCTTTTTGCGGCTTGACCCGTTGTTCCACCAGTCCGGTACCAGCCATGAACGAACGGACGACATTTTGACCTTTCGCAAGAAAGACCAGGCGGCGCAGGATAAAATGTCGATTTTCGACAGTGGCACCCTGCAAATTGAACAGGGCGTCGAAGGATTGCTGCTACGCTATCGGCTGATCAGCCGGGCCTTGCTGTTCTGCTTCCTCGCGCCACTGCTGTTTCTGGCGATTGCGCAGATGACAATCATGATCGGCAAATATCAGAAACCGCCAACTGCAGCCGAGCAAAAAGCCGCGGAGACACCGGTTGTACCGATGAACCCGATCGACAAGGCGCTTGGCGCCCCCGAACCCAAAAAGCCTGCGAAAAAAATTGCGGGAGAGTCCGAAGTTGGCAAGTCTGGCGTTGGAAATAAACCTGCGGCTGCTGATGGTGAGAAGGATGACGATGAGAAAGACAAGAAACCCTCCCCCATACCCGCCTATGTTTTTGCAGGCATCTTCGCCGCCCTTTACGGGGTTGGCCGAATTCTCGAAGACAGGCTGGTGAAGCGGCTGTTCAGACGAACACTGCTCGGATCCTGACGCTCATTTGACTCCCCTGGCTCCAAAAGGCTTGCCGCCGGTTGACGTTTGCGTAAAGTCTCCGCCAAAGATGTTCTGGGGAGTATTAGCTTGAACTTTGATTTTTCAGATGATGCCAAGGCGCTCGGCGATCAGGCAAGAAAGCTTTTCGCCGAAAAAGCCGGCACGGCTGCCGCTCGGCAGGCGATGGCCGAGGATGCGGCCGATTTCGATGCCGCACTATGGGCCGAAATTGCCAGCCTTGGCTGGACGGCGGCGCGGGTGCCCGAGGCGCATGGCGGGCTGGGGATGAGCGCCGAGGAAAGCTGCCAGTTGGCCGAAGCTGCCGGTGCAACGCTGGCCGTGGTGCCGCTGGTCTCGACGCTGCTCGCGACCGAGGCTTTATTGATCGCCGGCAGCGCGGCGCAGCAGGCGAAATATTTTCCAGGCATTGCCGATGGCAGCATCATCGCGGTGCCGGCGTGGAACGAACCCGGCTCGGTGACACCCGCCAGCTTGGCGATCGTTGCGAGCGGCGGCACGCTCAGCGGTATCAAGTCACCTGTCGCCGACCTTCCCGGCGCGCATCTGGCCATCGTCGCTGCCGCCGGAGTCGACGGCCCGTCGCTATGGATCGTCGAGCTTGCCGCCGCCAATGTCGAACATGTCGAAACGCTCGATCTCGTTCGCCGGCATGGCCGCTTGACCCTTGCTGGCACAGCGGCCGAAGCGCTTGGCGATGCGACACACTATCAGGCCTGGCTCGATCGCGCCGCGGTCATCCTTGCCTATGAAGCCATCGGCACCGCCGAAGCAGCGATGCGGATGACGGTCGAATATGCCAAAACCCGTGTGGCCTTTGGCCAGACCATCGGCCGCTATCAAGGCGTCAAGCACAAATGCGCCGACATGTTTATCAAGATCGAACTGGCACGCGCCCATGCACTGCACGGTGTGGCGATGATCGACAGCGATGGCGCCGAACTGCGTCAGGCGGCGGCGGCCGCGCGCGTCGCCAGCCTTGATGCGGTGAGCTTTTGTGCCGAGGAAGCCGTGCAGCTGCATGGCGGGATCGGCTTTACCTGGGAAAGCGATTGCCAATTTTACTATCGCCGGGCCCGCGCGCTCAGCGCAGCGCTTGGCCCGCGTGGCTGGTGGGCGGATCGTCTGGTCCGGGCGCTCGAAATGCGGAACCGCGCGGCGGCATAGCACCGTCATTCCGGGCTTGACCCGGAACCCAGCGTTTCTGCCGCATCGGTTGCTGCGCCAGGCTGGGATAGAAAGAAGGCCGGGTTCCGGGCCAAAGCCGGGATGACGATATGAACAGGGAGAGCATCGATGGATTTCAACGACACGCCAGCGGAAGCCGAATATCGCGCCACCGCCCGCGCCTGGCTTGCGGAAAATGCCGCTGACTATCGCGAGCCGCCGGCAACAGCCTGGAAACTCGATGAATTCATCAAGCGCTCCAAGGCCTGGCAGGCAAAGAAATTCGCCGCCGGCTACACCGGCATCACCTGGCCCAAGGCCTTTGGCGGCCAGGGCCTGGGGCCAATGCAATCGATCATCTATGGGCAGGAGGAAAGCCGATTCCATGCCCCGGCCGGGCTTTATTCGATCGGGCTCGGTATGTGTATCCCGACGGTCTTCAGCCATGGCAGCGCCGAAATCGCCGAACGCTATGTGCCAAAGGCGCTGATCGGCGATGAAGTCTGGTGCCAGCTGTTTTCCGAACCCAGCGCCGGGTCGGACCTTGCCGGCATTCGCACCCGCGCCGTCAAGGACGGCGATGAATGGGTGATCGACGGGCAAAAGGTCTGGACGAGCTTTGCCCATGCGTCGGATTACGGCATCGTCGTCTGCCGCACCGACCCGGGCGTGCCCAAGCACAAGGGCCTGACCATGTTCATTGTCGACATGAAGGCGCCGGGCATGGAGATTCGCGGCATCAAGCAAATGTCGGGCGGCAGCGATTTCAACGAGGTCTTTTTCACGGGCGTTCGGGTGCAGGACAGCCATCGGCTCGGCGACGTCGGCAATGGCTGGAAGGTCGCGCTGACGACGTTGATGCACGAACGTCTGGCCGTCGGCGGCAAGCCCCGTCATGCGCCGGGCTATGAAACCTTGATGAAACTGGCGCGCGGCGTGGAGGCACCCAATGGTGGGCCCGCTATCGAAGCCGGCGATGTCCGCCGCCAGATTGCCCAGACCTATATCAATGACCAGGGCATCAAACTCACCCAGATGCGGGCGTTGTCCGCCTTGTCGAAAGGCCAGATGCCGGGGCCGGAACAATCCATCGCCAAGGTTGTCGTCGCAAAAACCATGCAGGACATGGCAAGCTTTGCGCTCGACATGGCGGGCGGCGACGGCTTTGTAACCGGCGCCGATGGCGACCCCGAACTCGCCAAGCTGCAAGGCAGCTATCTGGGCGCGGCGGGCCTGCGTATCGCTGGCGGCACCGACGAAATCCTGCGCAACATCATCGCCGAACGGGTGCTCGGCCTGCCGGGCGATCTGCGGCCCGACAAAGACAGGGCCTTTAACGCTGCGGCTTGATGTCGCGGCGTCGGAGAGTGTCGCACGCAGTTAACCTTTGCACGCTACGCTATGTGTGGCGGTATCGCGATCTAAGGTACGTTTCATGCGCGCATTCGGGATATTGATGGCAACGGCGATGGTGGCGATAGCTAGCCCGGCGACGGCGGCCCTGACGACTTGGTTCGGCCAAGATCTTGTCGTTGGTAATCCGCCGGCTTCTGCTGCCAATTCAGTCGCCGCGCGTGATGCCTTTATTGCGGCGCTGAGTTCGCATGCGACCGAAAACTTCGATGCTATCCCCGCCTTCGCGACCAATCCGGTGCTAAACTTTGGCACCTTTGGTACCGCGATCACAAACAACAGTCAGGTTCTCAACTACAATCAATTCGATGCCCACGCGTTTTCGGGATCAAATTATCTGTGGAGCGACCAGTCGATTACGATCACCTTTGCCAACGCAATCAGCAGCTTCGGATTGTTCGGATCGGATTTGAACGAAGTCAATGTCTTTGGCCTGCAACTGGTCGATACGCTCGGCAACATCACAACGCTTGCGGTCCCGCACAGCTTTCCGGTCGACAGCGGCGCGAACATGTTCTTCGGCTTCGCCAATCCCGGTGTCAGCTATATCAGCATCACTCTCTTCAATGCTCCCGGCGGCCAAGATGGTTTCGGTTTCGACGATCTGATCATCGGTACATCCGCCGTTCCCGAGCCGCAAAGTTGGGCGTTGATGATTGGTGGCTTCGGGATCGTTGGGGCCGCTCTGCGACGTCGGCGGACCGGCGTTTTTGCTCGCTAATACCGAGGTGAAGCGCCTGCGCATCGCCGGCGGCACCGACGAAATCCTGCGCAACATAATCGCCGAACAGGTGCTCGGCTTGCCCGTCGACCTGCGCCCCGACGAGGACCTGCCGTTTAATGCCAGCACCGTCGCCTGACGCCATGAAAATCGCCCTTGTCGCATTGCTGCTCATCGGCAGCGCCGTTAGCAATTCGGCTAGCGCCGCCGGTTGCGAGGGGCTGCGCAGCTTCTCGTTGCCTAATACCGAGGCCACCAGCGCCGCTGTCGTCACGGCGCTGCGCGTCGATGGGGCATCGGTGCCGCTACGCAGCCCGGCCTGCAAGGTCGAGCTGACAGCAAGGCCAACAAGCGATTCCGACATCCGGATAGGCGTGCTGATTCCCGAAGGGGACGCCTGGAACGGCAAGTTTTTCCAGATCGGCAATGGCGGTTTTGCCGGCCGCATCCCGTGGGGCGTGATGGCGCTGGCGCTGGCGCGGGGCTATGCGGTCGCCGGCACCGACAATGGCCATCAGGATAATGATGGCGCATCGGCGAAATGGGGCCTTGGGCATCCCGAAAAAGTCGTCGATTTCGGCTGGCGCGCCGTCAAGACCACGACCGATGTGGCAAAGGCAGTGATTTTCGCGCACGGCGCCGCCGCCAAGCGCAATTATTTCTTTGGCTGTTCCGATGGCGGCCGCGAGGCGTTGATGACGGCGCAGCGCTTTCCACAGGATTTTGAAGGCATTGTCGCCGGCGCACCGGCCTGGCCCTGGACCCGGATGATGGGTGCGGCAGGCAGTATCGTCAAGGAATCGCTGTTGCCCGGCCGGACCATAGCGCCGGCAAAACTGCCCGCCCTGCAGGCCGCGGCGCTGGCCGCCTGTGGCGAGGGTAAATCCTATATCGCCGACCCGCGCCAATGCCTGTTCGACCCGGCAATCATTGCTTGCACAGGCGCCGACAGCAATGCCTGCCTGATGCCCGGCGAGGTTGAAACCGCCCGGCTGATCTATCAGGGCCGCAGCGATCCTGTCAGCGGCCGGGATTTCCCGGGCCTCGCCCCCGGCGCCGAAGCCCTGCCCAATAGCTGGGCCTGGTGGGGGCGTGCGTCGACGCCTGGCGACGCCGCCGAAGCGACATCAAAAGGCTTTGGCTGGAATTATTTCGCCTATCTGGTCAAACAGGATCCCAAATTCGATCTGCGCAACCTGACCGATGCAGACATCATCGCCGGCGACAAGCTTTGGGCGAAAACGTTGAATGCCGACAACGCCGATTTGCGCGCTTTCAAGGATCGCGGTGGTAAGCTGCTCGGCTATCATGGCTGGAACGACCCGGCGATACCGCCCGGTCTCAGCCTTGAATATCTGGCTGCGGTCAAAGCCAAAACGCCGGGTACCAAGGATTTTTACCGCATGTTTCTGGTCCCGGGAATGCTGCATTGCCGCGGCGGCGCGGCACCAGTCGATGTCGATTGGTTCAAAACGCTCGATCAATGGGTAGAAAGCGGCGAAGCGCCAGCAACGCTGGAAGCGCGCGGCGATAGCGGCCGCACGCAAATCTTAACCGCGAGCGAATAGCGTGGATTGCGCCTGCGCTCCGCCGCCGATGCGCTGTTCAAAGGCAGGCGGGGTCCTCCAGCGGCGGTAGTTTTGCCAGTTCAGCGGCGGCCTCGATCACATCGGCCTGATATTGGGGTGTCGCGCTGATGTTTTTGTAAAGCACACCGCCCAGCATCCGGCCATAGGCGACATCGGATAACCAGTGCACCCGGCAGGCGATGCGCAAATCGCCGGTTTCCTGGCCAAAGGCGCGCAGCGCCTCGGCGCGGCCCGGGGCTGCGTCGGACAGGATCAATGCCCATAGCCAGCCGATGCCGGCATGGCCGCTGGGATAGGCCCAGCCCAATTTTTCGCCTTTGCCATCGGCGGTTATCGGATCGCAGGCCTTGCCCTTGTCGATGCTGAACGGCCGCGGGCGGGCGTAGTGATTTTTCAAAACGGTCATTGGCCCGGCAAAATCGACGCCGGCGCGGGCGATCATGACAAAGGCCGTCGGCGTCGCTTCGCGGCTCAGTTGCCGGCCGAGCGCGCAGGATAATTGTTGGAAAAAGGCCGGGCTGGCGGGGTTCAACTGGCCGACGGCCTTTGTCCAGGCCGGGCCGCCGATGCCGGCGGCGGCAGGGCGATAGGCGGTCAGATCAGCCTCTGCCTGGGCAGACCCCATGGCTGGCGGCGGCGGCAGCAGCTTCAACAGGTCGATCGGCGGCTGGCCGGCCAGATAGCCGGCCGGAATTGCTGGCCGGGTGGCTGCGGAGGCCGTTGCTGACGCCATCGTGTCGGGCGCAGCTTGCGCCACCGCCGCTGGCGCCAGAGCCAAGCCTGTTGCGATCAGGGCCACCAGCCCGGTCCATGCCGCCTTCATATACATTACCCCCACAAGCTTTGCCGTTTGCCGCCGTGATAATAGGAAGATCAGGGCTGTCGGCCAAGGTGATTTGCGGCAAACAACACCCTGTGCGTTCTCGTCGCGTTTTCACCCCTTGATGTTTTGATCCTTCAGGGTGACATTCCTAAGGCTGGATCGGGTGTCTTGCCCGATCCAAAGCGGAAGACAAATATGCCCTCTTTCACCCGCGAGCTTGAAAAAACCCTGCACAATGCGCTCGCCGAAGCGGCGCGGCGTACCCATGAATATGCAACGCTCGAACATCTGCTGATGGCGCTGACCAGCGATTCGCACGCGCTGGCAGTTTTAAAGGCGTGCAATGTCGAGATTCAGGAATTGCAGGGCCAGCTGGCCCGCTATCTGGATGGCGAACTGACCGCGCTAAAGGCTGATGCTTCGGTCGACCCATCACCCACCGCAGGTTTTCAACGCGTCGTCCAGCGTGCCATTCTGCACGTCCAATCCTCGGGCCGCGAGGAAGTCACCGGCGCCAATGTCATCGTCGCGCTGTTTTCGGAACGTGAAAGCCATGCCGTATTCTTCCTTCAGCAGCAGGATATGACCCGGCTGGATGCAGTCAGCTTCATCAGCCATGGCATCGCCCAATCCGGCCAGAGCGAACCGCGTGCGGCCAAGGGCGGTGCCGACAAGGATGATGACGGCAACAAGCCCGAGCGCGGCGAAAAGTCCGACAAGGCCAAGGGCAAGGACGAATCGGCGCTGAAACAATACACCGTCAATCTCAACGAAAAAGCCAAGCTGGGAAAGGTCGATCCGTTGATCGGCCGCCATGCCGAAGTCGATCGCACCATCCAGATCCTCTGCCGCCGTTCAAAGAACAACCCGCTTTATGTCGGTGATCCAGGCGTCGGCAAGACGGCCATCGCCGAGGGCCTGGCGCGCAAGATCGTTGAAGGCAGCGTTCCCGATGTGTTGCTGCCGGCTGTGATCTACAGCCTCGACATGGGGGCGTTGCTGGCCGGCACGCGCTATCGCGGCGATTTCGAGGAACGGCTGAAAAACGTCGTCAACGAACTCGAAAAACTGCCGCATGCGGTGTTGTTCATCGATGAGATTCACACCGTCATCGGTGCTGGCGCGACCAGCGGCGGCGCCATGGATGCTTCGAACCTGTTGAAACCGGCGCTGTCTTCGGGCGCCATTCGCTGCATCGGCTCCACGACCTATAAGGAATTTCGCAATCATTTTGAAAAGGACCGCGCGCTTTTGCGCCGGTTCCAGAAAATCGATGTCAATGAACCGAGCATCGAGGATGCCATCAAGATTCTGATGGGCCTGCGGTCATCCTATGAGGATCATCACAAGCTGAAATATACCCCCGAGGCCATCAAGGCGGCGGTGGAATTGTCGGCGCGCTATATCAATGACCGGAAATTGCCCGACAAGGCGATCGATGTGATCGATGAATCGGGCGCATCGCAGATGCTGGTGCCGCTGGCCAAGCGCAAGAAAGTCATCGGCATCAAGGAGATCGAAATGGTGATCGCCACCATGGCGCGCATCCCGCCGAAATCGGTATCGACCGATGACAAAAAAGCCTTGGGGACCCTTGAAGCCGATCTGAAACGCGTGGTTTTTGGCCAGGACAAGGCGATCGAGCGTGTCGCCAGCGCCATCAAGCTGAGCCGGGCCGGCCTTCGAGAACCCAACAAGCCGATCGGCAGCTATTTGTTTTCAGGGCCGACCGGCGTTGGCAAGACCGAAGTTGCCAAACAGCTTGCCGAAATCCTGGGCATTCCGCTGACGCGGTTCGACATGAGCGAATATATGGAGCGGCACAGTGTTTCGCGCCTGATCGGGGCGCCACCGGGCTATGTCGGCTTTGATCAGGGCGGGCTGTTGACCGATGCCGTCGATCAGCAACCGCATTCGGTGCTGCTTCTCGATGAAATCGAAAAGGCCCATCCCGACCTGTTCAACATCCTGTTGCAGGTCATGGACAATGGCAAGTTGACAGATCACCATGGCAAGACGGTCGATTTCCGCAACACCATCCTTATCATGACGACCAATGCCGGCGCCGCCGACATGGCGCGCGAAGGGATCGGTTTTGGATCGACCCAGCGGCTTGGCGAGGATGAGGAAGCGATCAAGCGCATGTTCACGCCGGAATTCCGCAACCGGCTCGATGCCGTGGTGGCCTTTGAATATCTGCCCCCCGAAATCGTCGCGCGTGTCATCGACAAATTCATCCTGCAACTGGAACTGCAACTGTCGGAACGCGATGTGCATATCGCCCTGACCGATGAGGCCAAGAGCTGGATGACCGAACGCGGTTATGACAAATTGTATGGCGCGCGTCCGATGGGCCGCCTGATCCAGGAAAAGATAAAGCAGCCGCTGGCCGAGGAATTGCTGTTCGGCAAGCTGATCCATGGCGGCGAAGTGCGTGTGCATCTGAAGGACGATGCCCTGAGCTTTGAGATTGTCCCGTCGCCGAAGAAAGCGCCGCGGGCCAAAAAGGGGAAGGTACTGCCGCCGCCGACTGTTGCTGCCTGATGGCCGCGGGCCCCGATGGCGCGCGCCATCGGGGCCAGCAAGCCGTCATTGGCTCCGGTAGCGCCGCCCCCACCACGCCATCAGCAGGACGAAGACCAGCGGCCCGACCATCAGCACCGCAAGCCCCGCGAGCGGCGTGACAAATGCGGCAATCAACGCCGAAACCCCGATGATCAAAGGCAGCCAGCTTGAGCGCAGGGCGTGGATTTCCGGCGGTGTAAGCGGCGCGGCAAGCAGCGTCGGATGGTGCCGGATATACTGGATGAGGGCCAGATTGGCGAGGCCGGCAAGGATCAGGCAGAACGCGTAAAAGGCAACCGCCGTCCGGGCCCCGCCATATTCGCCGACCACCGCCGTCGGGAAAGGCAGAAAGGCAATCGTGGCGAGGAACAGCATGTTGATTTGCACCAGCCTGTTGTCCCAATCCTTCAGATAGCCAAAGATGCGGTGGTGGCCGATCCAGAACCGCCCGATCACAAAAAAGCTGACGACAAAACCGATATAATTGGGAAACAGCCCGAGCAGGCCATCGCGCAAACCGGCTTCGGTTGCCGGTTCGACATGCGGAACCCTTATCTCGATGACGAGCAACGTGATGGCGATGGCGAACACGGCATCGGAAAAAAACTGCAGGCGTTCATGCTGCAATTGCCGGGCTTCATGCATCAGACTTTGCTCCGGGATGGACCTCGTCTGACAAGAGCAAGGGTTTGGCGGCAGCGCAAGGGCCGTTCCAGGTCTCGATATCGATCAGACCCTGACCACCCGCCTGCCAAAGCTGGCGCCAGTAAACAGGCCGCAGAATGCTGCTGGCAAGGCTGCCAGCCCTTCGAATATTTCTTCGCGATAGGCGATCGTGCCGGCCTTGATCATGGCGGCCAGCTCGGCCTGTGCTGCGGCAAAGTCGGGCAGGTCATCGAATACCACCAGCCCTTCCATGCGTAGCCGCTTGGCGATGAACTCGCGGGTGTTTTTAAGGCCGGGCACATCTGCCAACAGCGTGTTGTAATCGGCGACCTGGCCCGAAACGACGATGCGCCCGCGCATTTTCATATAGGGCAAGGCCCGATCGATCATGGCATTGCCGACATTGTCGAACATGACGTCGAAACCTGCCGCCGCGACGCGCGCAAACTGTGCCTCGAAATCGGCCGCCTTATAGTCAAGACAGTCGCTGAAGCCGGCGACATCCCTGACCCAGGCGCATTTTTCACCGCCGCCGGCGATGCCGATGACCTCGCTCGCCCCCCAGAGCCGGGCCAATTGGCCAGCGGTCGCGCCAACGGGGCCTGCAGCGCTGCTGACCAGCAGGCGATCGCCTGCCTTGATCGCAGCGACACGCTTCAGCCCGAACCAGCTGGTCATGCCGGGGATGCCAAGAATGCCGATCCAGAGCGTTTCGGGAACGCCGAGATCGGGCAATTTCACCGCATAGCCGCGGCCGCTTGAAATCACATGCGTCGCCCATCCGCTCAGCGCGACATGATCGCCGATGTGGAAGCGATCGTTGCGGCTGGCAATGACCTCACCAACCGCAAAGCCATCGACCGGGGCACCGGGTTGCAAAGGCGGCGCATAAGAGGCGCCAGGTGACAGGCGCGATCTTGTGCCGGGATCGCAGGAAACATAGTGATTTCTGGCGAGGAACTGGCCATCCGCCAGCGCCGGAATAGGCAAGCGTTCGACGCGGAAATCATCGGGGCTGGGCGCTCCCATGATATGCCGCACCAGAACAATGCGTTCCATTTCGCCACCCGTCATGTCAAACTCCCCCAGAAAGGGGGCCATCATGGACCAACGCATCAGTATCGTCACGCTCGGCACCAACGACCTGCCAAGGGCCGTAGCGTTTTGGGAAGCCATGGGCTGGCCAAGGAAACAACGTGCGTTCGACGCCATCGCCTTGTTTCAGGTCGGCGGCATAGCCTTTGCGCTGTATCCGTTCGACGCGCTGGCCAAGGATTGCGGCATGGCCGATCGCGGGCCGGGATTCGGCGGCTTCACCGTCGCCCATAATGTCGGCAGCAAGGCCGAGGTCGATGCGCTGATCGCACGCGCCGTGGGCAATGGCGCACGTCTGCAGGTCGCCCCGCACGAGGCCTTTTGGGGCGGCTATTCCGGCTATTTCTGCGATCCCGACGGGCATCCGTGGGAAATTGCCTGTAATCCCTATATGCCGCTCAACGATGACGGCAGCGTGACGCTTGGCGATTGACGCCGCGCTCAGCGCGGCGCCATGCGGATGGCACCGTCGAGCCGCACATCCTCCCCGTTGAAATAGCTGTTGCGGCACATTTCGACGGCAAGGCTGGCATATTCGTGCGGCGCGCCCAGACGTTTTGGAAAAGGCACCGAAGCCGATAGCGCCGCCTTCACATTTTCAGGCGCGCCCTGCAGCAATGGCGTGTTGAAAATTCCGGGCAGGATGGTGTTGACGCGAATGCCTTCGCCCATCAGGTCGCGGGCGATTGGCAAGGTCATGCCGACAACGCCGCCCTTTGACGCTGAATAGGCGGCCTGGCCGATCTGGCCGTCTTCCGCCGCGACCGATGCCGTGTTGACGATGGCACCGCGTTCGCCATCGTCCATTGGGTCGAGCGTCAACATGCCAGCGGCCGATTTGGCGATGCACCGAAAGGTGCCGACAAGGTTGATCTGGATGATGAGGTTGAAGGCCTCCAATGGAAAATGCCTGATTTCGCCGGTTTCCTTGGCGCGGCTGGCAGTTTTGACGGCATTGCCGGTGCCGGCGCAGTTGATCAAGATGCGTTCCTGACCGATGGCGGCGCGTGCCTTGGCAAAGCCCGCATCGACCGATTCATCGTTGGTGACATTCACCGAACAAAAAACGCCGCCGATATCGGCAGCGACTTTTTCGCCCTTTTCGGCGTTCATGTCGAAAATCGCCACCTTGACGCCTTCCGCCGACAGCGCGCGCGCTGTCGCTTCGCCAAGGCCCGAAGCGCCCCCGGTGACAATCGCCGAACAGCCTGCAAGCTTCATCCTGTTTCTCCCACATTGATTGCGATGCTTATGAGCAGCAGTCCGCAACGGCGCAACCGCATAAGATGAACAGGGGCGCAACGCGGCACGATGCTCAACTGGGGTTTTCGGGCAGGCTGGCGGCACGGGTCGCGCGCGCTACCTGGGCCTCGCGAACGGCAAGGTAGATCGTTGAAAACAGGATGATAACGCCGCCCAATATGGACAGCGCATCCAGTCTTTCACCAAACAGCGCGATGCCGGCGATGGCGATCAGGCCAAAGCGCACGAAATCATAGGGCAGGATCGCCGATGCCTCGGCCAGCGAAAAGGCGTGGGCCAATGACAATTGCCCGATGGCGGCAGCGCAGCCGATGGCAAACAACAGGGGCCAGACATGGGCCGGGGGCCATGACCAGACAAGGCCGGCGGCAATCGCGCTGGGCACGAGCATCAGGATAAAAGTCCAGGCAGCGACGGCGCGGCTGTCATCGCTACTGACCAGGGCCCTGATCGCAATGATCGAAAATGCCGTCGATACCGCCGAAACCATTGCTGCGATAACCCCCGGCGTCATCGGCAAGGCGCCCGGTCGCACCACGATCAACATGCCGGCAAAGCCGATGATCAGCGCTGCGACACGGCGCACATGAATGCGTTCGCCCAAAAACACTACGGCACCAACCGTTGCGAACAGCGGCGCTGTGTAGTTGATGCTGAGCGCCGTCGCCAAAGGCGCATGGGAGACAGCATAAAACGTCCCCATCGTGGCGATGAACCCCGATGTGGCCCGCCGCAGATTGGCCGTCAGCCGTTCCAGCCGGATCAGGCCGGGGTTGCGCAAAATCATCGGCAACAGGACGATGATGCCAAAGAAATTGCGGAAAAACACGATCTGAAAGGCGTGGACCTCGCGGCTGGCATAGCGGATCATCACCCACATCGACGCAAAGGCGATGCACGAAACGACCATCCAGAAAACGCCGCGATTGGGGGGACTCACGCGCCGGACGTATAAGAAAGCACCGCCGGCGGAAAGGGGCAGGCCCGCCATCACACGCATTTATGGAGGTCGACAATCTGCTGTCGGTGGTGCAGGCAGGCAGCTTGAAAACCGGGGAGACAGATATGTTCAGTCACATCATGGTCGGATCCAACGATGTTGCCGCATCAAAGGCATTTTACGATGCGACATTCGGGGCTTTTGGCGTGTCGCCGGGTTTTACCGATGACAAGGGCCGGGTCTTTTACATGACTCCAAGCGGCGTTTTTGCGATCAGCGCGCCCATCAATGGGGAACCGGCCTGCCACGCCAACGGCGCCACCATCGGCTTTGCGGCGGCCTCGCCCGAGGCTGCCGATGCCTGGCACGCTGCTGGCCTCGCCAATGGTGGCACCGCTTGCGAAGACGCACCTGGCGTGCGCGAAGGCGGCATGGGCGCGCTATACCTTGCCTATCTGCGTGACCCTGCCGGCAACAAGCTCTGCGCGCTCCACCGCATGCCTGCCGCTTAACGCCTGATCGCTTATGGGCGCTCAGGCGATTTTCGCCATTCGCCCCGATCGCACCCGACGCCGCAAGACGTGGCCGATCAAGCCAAAGCCGGTGATCAGCATCGCCCATACCCCTGGTTCGGGCACCACGCCGCCATTTGCGGCGATGGCATCGAATTCAAAGGCGACCCCCGACGATCGAAACCGCGCGCCGCTGATATCGGCCTTGCGTTGAAACTCGAAAAAAACGCGCTGGTTGGTGATGGCGGCCTTTTGATTGCCGTCATATCGCGGCAAATCGCTGCCGGCGAGCGTCCAGACCGTGTCACCATGGCCGTTGATCAGGTCGACGAAATTATATTTATCGATCGATCCCCAATCAAAGCTGAGGCTGGCCAATGGCCTGCCGTTGTTCCATTTCTGGAAGTAAAAATGGCTGAAGGCGTTGGTGCCGAGCGATCGATAGACACTGTCATTTCCAGCGGGTGCCGCTCGCACGCCACCGATGGAGCCGGCTTTGGTGATGACATTGCCCTTGCTGACTTCAAAGACGCCGGGTGCATTGGGCTTGTCGAAACTGACGACGATTTGCTCGCCTTTGGCAGGGCCGGGGTCGGGTGCGCCGGCCCTGCCATAGGCACTGATCAGGTCGGGTTTGCTGGCATTGCTGATGACCATCGGTTTCGCCAATGCGGACCCTGTGGCCAGCACCAGCATGAGGCCGCAGCAGATCGTGCCGTTCAACATTTCTATCTCTCCCATCGCGTTGAGGGAGATGCGGCAGCGAACAGCCATGCCTTAGAGTGTTGAACGCCGGTTAAGCATCAAAGGCCGCCGCCGCGAAACAGGCTGATCAAATGCGCGGCGGCCAGCAACACGCCTGTCACGCCCAGAAAAGCAAGGCCATGCCAGGGCAGATGCGCATGCCATGCCAGCGGCCGGGCGCGGCGGCTGCGGTCGCCGAGGCTGGCAACGAAAAGGAGGATCGTGCTGGCGGCAAGCAATATCAAGGTGGCGTCACGGTCCATCGACTCGCCCTATCGCCAATGCGTCGGGGCCGCCATCATCGATTGCGCGGGTCCGGTCGCCGGGCTAGACAGCAATGTCGATTATTTGGGAGTCGTTCGCCATGTTGCGCCACAGTCTTATCGCGCTTGCTGTCATTGCTGCCCCGTCGCACGCCGGCCCCATCGAGGTTGCGGTCGCCGGCACGCACCGGTCAGATGCGAATCGCGCGCGCGACGCCTATCGCCATCCCGCCCAGACGCTGACATTTTTTGGCATCAAACCGACCATGACCGTTGTGGAAATCACACCGTCCGGGGGTTGGTATACAGAAATTCTGGGGCCATTGCTGAAGGACAAAGGCCAGCTTTACGCGGCGGGGCCCAATGCCGCTGCCAGTGAACGCGCGGCCACGGCTGCCAAGGCGCTGGCCGACAAGCTGGCGGCAAAGCCCGAAATCTACGGAAAAGCCAAGGCGACGGCCTTTGGCAAGGGCGCCTATGATATTGCGCCGGCCGGCAGCGCGGATGCTGTGCTGTCGTTCCGCAACGTCCATAATTGGGAAATGGGCGGCTTTGCACCCGATGCCTTTGCGTCATTCTTCAAGGCCCTGAAGCCCGGCGGCGTACTTGGCATCGCAGAACATCGCCTGCCGGAAAACAAGCCCGACGCCTTGATGAAGACCAGCGGTTACATGAAGGTTTCGCATGTGCGCGCCATGGCCGAAGCGGCCGGCTTTAAATTCGTCGCGGCATCCGAAATCAACGCAAATCCAAAGGATACCAAGGATTATCCCAAGGGCGTCTGGACCCTGCCGCCCAATTATGAGGAAGGCGACACGGACAAGGCAAAATACACAGCGATCGGCGAAAGCGACCGGATGACGCTGAAGTTTGTAAAACCAAAATAAGGCTCGTCGAAAATCGAAGCTGCCCCGCAGGCGCCAATCAAGCAATTGGCAAATCAGGCGCTGCTCGGAAATCGGTACGCCTGCCGCCCCCCCCCGCCTGAAAAGGCAGGGACGATGGCGTATATCAACTCGGCCAGGATTAGTTTCGCGCACACTGCGATCATTTTGCAACGCTCGCTACGCTGACGCCGAACAGGGCCCCAGCATATCATGCCAGGGTCAGGGCTCGTTGATCGGAGCCAGAAGCTGACGGTGGCGGCAAGGGCGATGGCGGAAAAGCAGACGGTCGGGCATCGGTCGTAGAGGGTGGCGACGCGGCGCCAGTCGTTCAGGCGGCCAGGCATGATCTCGATGCGACTGCGGCTTTGGTAGCGGCGCTGTTCGTCTTTGATGGGCAAATTGCGAGACTTTGACTCAGAATGCACGGCGTTATGCCGCTCGCCTGAAAGGCGTCCCTGTACCAGTCTGCGTCGTAGCCGCGGTCGGCGAGCACCCACTGTGCCTTGGGCAGATCAGCCAGTAGTGCTGCAGCGCCGATATAATCGCTGAACTGGCCCGTGTTCATGAAAACGCTGAGCGGGCGATTATTGGCATCGGCGACGGCGTGAATTTTGGTAGGAATGCCGCCTTTGGCGCGACCGATCAGCCGCCCGAGGCCCCCTTTTTTACCTGTTGGCTCGACGCCGTGCGGTATGCTTCCAGGTAAGTTGCGTCAATCATCAACCTGTGGCTCGCCGCGGCTCTTGAGGAAATACGGCTCAAGCCTCGTCATCTGCTCGTCGGCCAGTCACTACAGGCGCGCAGGCGCGGTCTCCTCACGGAGCCTAAGTCGGATCGCGCCGCTCGGATCAATGGATCCTGACCCTAGTTCGAACGGTTGAAGATGCGCGCCGGCGGCGAAGCGCGATGCCGGCACCGGTGAAACCGGAGATTAGCAGCGTCCAGGTCGCTGGTTCGGGGACGGCTGCAGCGTTGGGGTCGAAGAAACGAAACACGCGCCCGCCATAGTCGACAATATAAAGATTGCCGTCGGAATCTTCGCCAAACGATGACGGGTTGATCGACGTGCCTCCGAGGGCGCTGGTGATGTCGGTAAATCCGCTGCCGTCGAGCGCCGCCGAAAACAGCTTGCCGGCGACGAAATCGCCGAACACGTAGCGCCCCGACAAGTCGGCGATATTGTCGCCGCGGAAGACATAGCCTCCGGTCACTGACTGGCCGATGCCGTGATTATATTCGTACAGCGGCGCGGTCGTCCCCGGCGGGATGGGGTCGCCGATGCCCGGCGTAGGGATGCTGCCCTCGAGCGCCCGCCAGCCGAAATTCTGACCCGAAGTGCCCACCGCAATCGTGTCGACCTCCTCGCGCGCGCCTTGGCCGACATCGCCGATCCAAAGGGTCCCCGTTCCGCGGTCGAAGCTGT
>JBBRIC010000008.1:0-50886 GCA_038221665.1 Sphingomonadales bacterium | reverse complement strand
CCGCAATATCGCTACCAGCAAAATCAGCCACCCGTGCTGACAGGCTATCAGGCCAGCAACACCGTCAATCTGCGCATCCGCAAGATTGCCGAGACCGGCAAAATCCTCGATGCGCTGGTTGCGGTTGGTGCCAACCAGATCAATGGCCCCAATTTTCGGGTCGACGCCGCCGAGGCAGCGCTTGATGAAGCGCGAATCGAAGCGGTGAAAACCGCCCGCAGCCGCGCCGAGCTTTATGCCAGAGCCGCTGGCCTCAAAGTACGCCGTATTCTGAGCATCAGTGAAGGCGGGGCAGTCGAACCCGGCCCGCGCCCGATGATGATGGCAAAGGCCATGCGGGCTGACGCGGAATCGACGCCGGTCGCGCCCGGCGAACTGGCGCTGACAGCGGCTGTCACCATGACGTTCGAGCTGGAATAACCTGCCGGGGCCAGTTTTGGCGCGAACGTCAGACGATCGTCGCGCCGCCATCGATGACAAAACACTGGCCGGTGGCAAAGCCCCCGGCCTTGCCTGCCAGCAGCACCGCCATGCCGGCGATTTCGTCGGGGATGCCGATACGGCGCAGCGGTGCGGCGGATGTGCTGGCCTTTAAAATGTCGGGATTATCCCATAGCGCCTTGGCAAAATCGGTTTTGATGAGGCCGGGTGCGATGCAATTGACGCGGATATTGTCGGGCCCGAATTCGGCGGCAAGGTTGCGCGCCAAGTGCATGTCGGCGGCCTTGGATATGCAATAGGCGCCGATGACGGTCGAGCCTTTCAGGCCACCGACCGATGATATGATGGTGATGCTGCCGGCCTGTCGCGCCCGCATCGCCGGGGCAACCATCGCCACCAGCCAATGGTTTGAGACAATGTTGTTCTGCAGGATCTTGTTGAACTGGTCATCGCTGATGCCGGACTGCGGCCCGAAATAGGGGTTTGACGCGGCATTGCAGACCAGATGGTCGATCTGGCCGAATTTTTCGATGGTCTGGTCAACCAGCGCCTGGAGGCTGGCCTTGTCGGCGATATTGGCGGGGATGACAAAGGCTGCCTCGCGCCCGACAGCGGCATTTATTTCGGCCGCTGCCGCCGCGCAGACATCGGCCTTGCGGCTGGAAACGATGACATTGGCGCCATGTTCGGCCATGCGATGCGCGATCGCCTTGCCGATGCCCTTCGATGATCCGGTGATCAAGGCGGTCTGGCCGGTCAGATCGAAAAGCGCTGGCATCGTCATGGCGGTTTTCCCAACTAGTTTATGCTTGCCCTTGCTGTTAACCGCCCGGCGCTTGATGACAAGATGATTTCAGCCCGCCATGATGGATCATGGTCGAATCGATAGTGTCCCCTTTCAACCGCCCCGGTGTGCGCGCTACCTGGCTTGCCTGCCTGTTTTTTGCAGGTTTTGGCGCTCTGATCCCTTTTCTGCCGGTCTGGCTTGAAAAAACCCATGGCTTTTCAGGGTCGGAAATCGGGCTCGTATTGGCGATCGGCGGGTTTTCGCGCATCATTGCCGGGCCGCTGACGGCCGCCTGGGCCGATGGCCGCAGCGATCGCCGGGCACCGATGTTCCTGTTTTCAGCACTATTGACAGCGGGTTTTGCAGCGCTCTGGTTCGTCAAAAGCTTTGCCTTGGTATTTGCCGTCATCCTGTTGATGGACGTGGCTTTCTGGGGTCTGGTGCCGGTTATCGAGGCGGCGCTGCTGCGGCTGACCAAATATGGCTGGCCGCGCTATGGCCTGGCCCGGGGGCTTGCGTCGGCGGCCTTTGTCGTCGGCTCATCGGTGGTTGGCAGTCTTATCGACGGCTATGGCCCCTGGGCGATCTGGGCCTGGCTGTTCGGGATTTCGGCGGCGCTGATTGCCGCCAGCGCCTGGATGCAGCCGGAACCGGTGGGTGGCAGCCGCGAATTGCCCTTTGCCGATCGCTTCAAGGCGGGTGTCGGCATGTTGCAGGACCGCAAATTCGCCCTGATGATCTTTGCAGCCGGCCTGATCCAGGCAACCCACAGCTATTTCTATGTCGCCGGCACGCTGATTTGGAACAATGACCAGCATCTGTCGGCAACGCTGGCCGGCAATCTCTGGTCGATGGGGGTGGTGGCCGAAGTTGGCTTCCTGATTTTCCTCGCGCGCTGGACCGAACGCTTTGCGCCGGAAACCCTTATCCTGATCGGCGGCATCAGCGCGATTGTGCGCTGGACGGCGCTGTCGATGTTACCACCGGTCTGGGCGTTGTTTCCGCTGCAATTGCTGCATGCCGGGACGTTTGCGGCGACATTTCTGGGTGCTGTGCGGATGACCATGGCGCTGCACGGCGACGAACGCACGCCGACGGCGCAGATGATCTATATGGCGCTGGCCTCGGCCCCGGCCCAGGCGGCAACGACATTGCTGTCGGGGGAATTATACGAATATCTGAACGCGACGGGCCGCGGCGCCCTGGGCTATCTGTCGATGACGGTAGTCGCGATCGTCGGGACCGGGCTGGCGACGTTCCTCTGGCTCCGGCGCGATGCTGTGGAACCCGTGGCCGGGTTGACCGCATGATCGGCTCAATCCGGCGGCATGTCGCGGTCGGGTTCGCTTGCATACTGGGGCAGCGGGATGGCGGCGGCGGCAGCGCGCAGGGCATTTGACCAGCGATTGTTGATTTCGCTGTAATAATCATCGTCGGCATCGATCCGATAGACGAGTTCGAGCTTTGACTGGCCAGCGCGCACGGTGATCAGATCGATGGGCAGGCCAACGGCAAGATTTGACCGCATCGTGGCGCTGAATGAAATCAACCCGATCTTGATGGCTTCGGCCAGTGGCGTGTCATAGGCGATCATCCGGTCGAGCACTGGCTTCCCATATTTATTCTCGCCGATCTGGAGATAGGGCGTGTCGGATTGGCATTCGATGAAGTTGCCGGCGCCATAGATCTGGAATAGTCGCGGCCGCCGGCCATCGATGGAGCCGGCGAGCAGGAATGTGGCATCGGTGCGCACCTTGTCATCGCGCACCACCAGGTCGATCGAAGCCTTGGCATCGCTCAGCGCCTGGCCAACGATCTGGGCGCTGCGAAAAACCGTTGGCGATGTCGCCAGATATTCGGTTTCGTTGCTGTCGGGCATCAGCACGCCCAGCGCCACCCGGCTGAGCGCGCTTTGGGTGACCGACAGGCTGCCGGCCGAGGCGACCGCGATGACCCGCCCGGGGCTCGATTCAAGCACACGAAGTTTTCGGTAGGTGGAGATATTGTCAACGCCCGCATTGGTGCGGGTATCGCCCATCATAACGAGGCCTTCGCGGACGAGAATGCCGACACAATAGGTCATGCCGAACATTTCCCCGTCAAATTGCCCATGCTGATCATCATGCGCTGCCCCGTCGTTCAAGATTGCACCTGCGCCCGGCCCTGAGATTGTAGTTGGGATTGGGTCTGCGTCTTCGCCGGGGCGGCGTCGCGGTCGCTGGTGGTGACGCTGACCAGCAGCGATTCAGTACCGCCGCCGCGTCGCGCCCCGCGCACCGGCGCTGCATCGAGGTAATCAAGCCCGACAGCAACGCGCAGATAGGCTTCGGAGGCGGCAAGACCGTTGGTCGGGTCAAAGCCGACCCAGCCAAGCTCCGGGATCAGCGCCTCCACCCAGGCATGGCCCGCCGGCTGGGTGACAAGGCCATCGGCGCGCACCAGATGGCCCGAGACATAGCGCGCCGGGATCTGCAGGTGGCGCGCGGCTGCCAGAAAAATATGGCTATAGTCCTGGCACACCCCGGCGCCGAGCCCAAAGGCATGGATGGCATCGGTATGGCTGTGGGTGACATCGGCATCAAACGCCATGCTGTCATACAGGCGCGTGGTCAATTCATGACAGGTATCGAGCCTGTTGGCCTTGTTGCAACTGCGCGCAAAGGCGGCAATCGCCGGATCGGCCTCGCTCAATGGTGTCGTGCGCAAAAACACGCCGGCGTTCAAGGGCTCGTCGGTGCCCGTCAGCACGCCATGGGTTTCAACCGTGTCGACTTCGCCGGCTACATTGAGGGCGAGCCGGCGGATCGGCGCATCGGCGTAAAACATATGGATGACATTGCCAAAACTGTCATGACCACGCCGCAGATGGCCATCGACATCGGTATCGAGCCGCCAGTTGACGATGAACTGGCTGTCATGGCCACCAGGTTCGACCCGCAGCAGCTGCACCACGTCACTCGCCAGTGCCGCATAGTCATAGATGGTCGTGTAATCGACCCGGATGCGCATCAAATTTCCTAAAAAAGATATTGTTCGGCAATGGCTTCGCCAAGCCTGTTATTGTCGGTGATGAAGCGGGTCAGAAATTCGTGCAGGCCCGACGCAAACAAGGCATCGATATTGCCTTGGCCCAACCGGGCGTGGCCGGCGCTGGCCATGCGGTGCGCAGGGCCGCGTTTGCCGCTGACGCTGGCCAACAGATCGAGGTGGCGCAGGATTTCATCGTAACAACTGGCAAGGCTGCGCGGGATCTGGCGATTGAAGATCAGCAGGTCGGCGACCAGCCAGGGTTTGACGCTGTCACGATAGACCCAGCGATAGGCCGTCATCGCCGATACGGTGCGCAATATGGTCGTCCATTGAAAATAATCGAGGCTGCCGCCAACGGTTTCGCCGCGCGGCAGCAGCAGATGATATTTGACATCGAGCAACCGGGCGGAATTATCGGCGCGTTCGATCGCGGCACCCAGATTGATGAACCAAAAAGCATCGCCGCGCAGCATGGTGCGATGGGCGGCGCCGGCAAAGGCCGAAAGTGCCTGTTTGACCAGATCGAGCAAGGGCCCAAGCGCCTCGCGGCTGTCCAGCCTTGTGCCATAGCGGGATACTTCCAGCCAGGCGGTGTTGATGGCCTCCCAGCCTTCCTCGGTCAGCGCGGTGCGCACCGTTCGGGCATTGGCGCGCGCCGTATCGAGACAGGATCGGATCGACGACGGATTTTCGGGATCGAGTGTCAAAAATTCGCTGACGCTATGTTCGTCCATCGCCAGTCCGCGCTCCTTGTGAGCGCGCGTCATCCAGGTTGCCGCCAGCGCCGATTCCCAGGCATTGCCAGCGCCACCATAGGATGAGGGCAGGGCGGCAAGCCGCTGTGTCGCCTCGATCAGACGCGCCGTGAAATCGGCGCGTTCAAGGTAGCGGCCCATCCAGTAAAGGTTGGAGGCTGATCGGCTCAACATGATGGAATTTCACTATTCAGGACGCGCGGTCTAGTCATCCACCACCCATGTGTCCTTGGTGCCGCCGCCCTGGCTGCTGTTGACCACCAGCGAACCCGGCGTCATCGCCACCCGGGTCAGCCCACCCGGGACGATATGGGTGCCGTTGGTGCCGGTCAGCACAAAGGGCCGCAGATCGACATGGCGGGCCGCCATGCCGGTATCGGTCGCCGTCGGGCAGGTGCTGAGTGCCAGGGTCGGCTGGGCGATGAATTTTTCGGGGTGCGCCTTCAGCTTGGCGGCAAAGGCCGACAGGGTGGCCTGTGGCGCATGGGGTCCGATCAACATGCCATAGCCACCTGAACCATCCACCTCTTTCACCACCAGTTCGGCAAGATGTTCCAGCACATAGCCGAGTGCCTCCGGTTCGCGGCAGCGCCAGGTCGGGACATTGTGCAGAATGGCCTCCTCACCTGTATAAAAACGGATGATGTCGGGCATGTAGGAATAGATCGCCTTGTCATCGGCGACGCCGGTGCCAACCGCATTGGCCAGTGTCACATTGCCCTGGGCATAGGCCGCCATCAGCCCCGGTACCCCCAGCATCGACGACGGATTGAAGACCAGCGGATCGATAAAGGCATCATCGAGGCGACGGTAGATCACATCCACCCGTTCTGGCCCTTCGGTGGTGCGCATGTAGACGATGTCGTCACGCACGAACAGATCGGAGCCTTCGACAAGTTCGATGCCCAATTTGTCGGCCAGAAAACTATGTTCGTAAAAGGCGCTGTTGTGACGGCCGGGGGTCAGCAGCACGCAGACCGGGTGATTGCCGCCGATTGCAGCGCGCGGGCTGACCGAAGCCAGCGCTTCGAGCAGCGCCTCGGGATAGGTTTCAACCGGCGCGACCTTTACCGTGTCGAACAGTTCCGGCACGAGTTTTAACATGACTTCGCGGTTTTCGAGCATGTAGGATACGCCCGACGGCGTCCGGGCGTTATCTTCCAGCACATAAAATTGTTGGGGCCCGGTGCGCACCAGATCGATGCCGGCAATATGGGTCCAGATGCCGCCCGGCGGTTTTTTGCCTGCCATATGAACACAATAGCCGGGGTTCTGGAGGACCAGATCGCTCGGCACGATACCGGCGCGCAAAATTTCCTGAGGGCCATAGATATCGGCAAGGAACATGTTCAGCGCCCCGACGCGCTGTTTCAGCCCGCGTTCGACCCCGTTCCATTCGCTGCGTGCCAGAATGCGCGGCACGATATCGAAAGGGATCAATCGTTCATCAGCATCAGGATCACCGTAAACCGCAAAGGTGATACCGATGCGCCGAAAAAACAGCTCGGCCTGACGCCGCCGCGCTGCCATCAGCGCCGGCGGCGAATCTTCGAGCCAGCGTTGAATCGAGCGATAGGCCAGGCTGACCCCGCCGCCATCGGCGGGCGCATCCTCACCGCCATACATTTCGTCAAACGCCCGTCGGATCGCCATTCCCGCTCCCGTTATCGCCGCACGATAGTGTGCAGCGCGGCGAAAAGCGCAAGTTCATTGTGCGGTGATGGCCGGTTTTGGTGCGATTCTTGCGAATTTCCCGGATTGAACGCGGCGATCAATCGGGTCGTATCTGCGTTTCCTCGCGCGAATGCGACTGGATGGGGCGTTCCTCGGGTTCTGTTCGAGCTGGCTGTGGCGCCTCGCGCGGCGGATCGTTGCGTGGCGCAGCCATAGCTGGTGGCGGCTCGAACCTCGGCGCACTGGCGACCTGTGCTTCTGGTATCGGATTGGATCGCATCGCCGCCGGACGGTCGACCGGGATGGGGCGCATCTCGGCTGCTGGCACCGGATTTCTGCCCATGCCTTCCGGTGAAGTGGCGCCCGATACTGGTTGCTGGCTGCCGTCGGCGCCGCGCCGTGGCGCTCTGACAGCGGCGGTATTGCCATCGCTGCCGCCGCTATTGCTGGTCATGCCGCGCCCGCGTTCGCCGTCGTTTGGACCCGTATCGCCGTATGGCCGGGCGTTTTCTGCGCCTTGGTAGCGGACACCGCCCGGTTCATTAAAGCCGCGGCTGCCACGGCCAAATTCGCCTCGATCCGGTCTGGAATTGCTGCCGGCAGTCGTTTCTCGCGTAACGGGTGGCCGTCCATAATCAGGGCGGTTGCTACGGCCATAGCCATCGGGCCGGCGATAATAGCCGTCACCGGGGCGGTTTTCGCTGTTTCCATAGCTGCCGCCATAGCCATAACCGCGTTGGGCGTTGCCATAGCCGGGGCGGGCGTTGCTGTAACCAGGTCGATCATAGCCGTAGCCGGGGCGGTCATAGCCCTGTCTGCCATAGCGTGGCGGTGACCAGTTCCAGCGGCTGCTGCCCCAATAGCCATAGCCCGTCGACCAGGGCAGAATACGACCGCCAAAGCCTGGTTGATAAAGCGAGGACCGTGACACCCAGACCCAGCTTGGCGCATACCAGCTGTTCCAGCTGTCATAGCCCCAATCATTGCCGAAACCGCCGCCATAGCTGTAGCGCACGCCGGGCGGGATCGGCGCCCAACCGGCTACTTCCTGTGATTCGCGATAGGCCACCCAGGATGGCGCCCATTCCGTGCCAGGTACCCAGACCCAGCCATAGCGATCGTCATGGCCCCAGCGACCATAATGATCGGTGGCCCAGCCCCAGGGATCATCGCTGATCCACAGCCGGTTTTCACCCCAGCGGCCATTCACATAGGGCCGCCATTCGCGCCCGACACGGGGGCGAAAGGCCGTGCCATAGCCGCTGTTCACCCAGTCTCCATAGGCTGACAGCGGGCGGTAAAAGACATCGACGGCAGCGACATTCTGCGTTCCGAACAGGTCACCCGGCTGCGCATACTGGCCGCTGCCGATCCCGTCATCATAACCGGCCGGATAGTCCGGCGCCCGGCCGCTGGCATAATCATAGGCGCAACCGGTGGTTGCCAGCAACAGAACCAGAGGTATCAAGCGCAGCGCAGCCGACATGGCAGGTCCTTTCAAGTCAACAGGTACAAATAATAAAGTTACATTGCTTTCGGCGCGATGAATGATGGTGGCAACTTTGTTTGCAGCGCTGGCGGTCCCGGCGCATAGGGTTGCTATCGAAAAACAGGGGTTCGACACGATGACGATTGAAATGAAGATGCTGGCCTGGACGTTGCTGCTCGCGGTCGTCCAGATCCTGTTGTTCGATGTCGCGCGCACCGGCCAATATGGCGTCAAATGGAACACCGGCCCGCGTGACGATAAAATGCCGCCGCTGTCAGCGACGGCCGATCGCCTGTCGCGGGCGCAGAATAATCTGTTTGAAACACTGCCGCTGTTCATCGCTGCGGTGCTGGGCCTGCATATGCTTGGCATTTCGACGCCAAAGACCGAACTAGCGGCGCAGCTCTGGTTCTGGGGCCGCGTCGCCTATGTGCCGCTATACGCCTTTGGCGTGCGCATGGTGCGGTCCATCGCCTGGCTGGTCAGCTTTGCCGGGTTGATGATGCTGTTGTTCGCCTTTGCCGGTGCTTGAGGCGTGGTGCGTCACAGCGAGAAACACCTCGTCGCCCGCATCGGTTGGCTGCGCGCCGCCGTGCTTGGCGCCAACGACGGCATTGTTTCAACCGCCAGCCTGATCATCGGCATCGCCGCCGGCGGTTCTGACCAGAATGCCATTCTTGTTGCCGGTGCTGCCGCGCTGGTGGCCGGTGCGATGTCGATGGCCGCCGGTGAATATGTCTCGGTTAGCAGCCAGGCCGATACAGAGGCGGCCGAGCTGGCCAAGGAACGCAGCGAGATCGCCGACAACCCCGAAAGTGAAACCGCCGAATTGGCCGGCATCTATCGCAATCGCGGCCTTGACGCTGTCACCGCCGACCTGGTGGCGCATCAGCTGATGGGGGGCGACGCGCTGGCCGCACATGCCCGCGACGAACTGGGCATTTCGGCATTCACCACGGCCCGGCCGATCCAGGCCGCCCTGACGTCGGCGGCGACATTCACGACTGGCGCCGCGCTGCCGCTGCTGATGGTATTTCTACTGCCACGCGATTGGTTGATCATGGGCATGTCGCTGGCCTCACTCACATTCCTTGCTGTACTGGGTGCTGTCGGTGCCCGGGCGGGAGGGGCACGCATCGGGAGGGCAACGCTTCGCGTGCTGTTCTGGGGTGCCCTGGCCATGGCCGTGACGTTTGGCATCGGCCGTTTGGTGGGTGCTGGCATCAGTTGAGGGCAAGCAATATCAACGCTTTGGCTGTGCCTCGAACCATGGGATCATGCGGGTGATGGCATCTTTGACTTCCGCCGCTGACACCGCAAAACTGAAGCGCATGCAACTCTTGCCGTTGACCGGATCGAAATCGATCCCCGGCGCGGTGGCAACGCCCGTCGCCTCCAGCAAGGCCATGCAAAAGCCAAGGCTGTCATCGGTCAGATGGCCGATATCGGCATAGATATAAAAGGCGCCATCGGGCGGTGCGATCGTGCCAAGACCAAGCGCCCGCAAGGCCGCCAGCAACAGGTCACGATTGCGGGCATAGGTCATGACATGGCCCTCCAGTTCTGCCACCCCGTCAAACGCCGCCAGCCCCGCGTGCTGGGCGAGTGACGGCGGCGTCAGGAACATGTTGCTCATCCGCGCCACCGCCGGAGCGATTTCGGTAGGCGGCACCAGAAGCCAGCCCAGCCGCCAGCCCGGCATGCTGAAATATTTGGAAAAACTGTTGATGATGAGCGCGTTCGGTGCGTGGCTTAACATGGTATCGCAGGGCGCACCAAAGCTCAGGCCATGATAGATTTCATCCGAGATGATACGGATACCACGCGCCTCGCAAAGCGCTGCAATGGCGCCAAGTTCGGCAGGCGATGTGATGGTGCCGGTCGGGTTGGCGGGGCTGGCAATGATCACGCCATCGGGCGGCGGATCGATGGCGGCAAGCGCGGCCGCGGTCAATTTCCAGCCCGACGCCGCACCGCAATCAAGCTCGATCGGTTCCAGATACAGCGTTTTCAGCGTGTTACGATAGGCGACATAGCCGGGGCGGGCGATGGCGATGCGGGCGCCCGGCGCGAACAGGCTGCTCAGTGCCAGCACCAGCGCTGGTGACGCACCGCAGGTCAGTATGATTCGTTCGGGATCAACTTCAAGGCCATGGCGGTCGACATAGTGACGCGCGATCCGGGCCTTTAGCGGCTGGCTTTCCCAATAGCCCATATCGTTGGCTAGCACAGCCGACGCGGCGGCAATCGCAGTCGCGGGCGCACCCGTCGATGGCTGGCCATATTCCATGCGGATCACCGACCGCCCCTCTAGTCGCAGCCGCTGGGCCAGGCGGCTGATGGCCATGGCATGAAAAGGCTCGACGTCAGCGATTATGGTTTTTGGCATCCGCCCCGTCATCCACCATGCGTTTCAACTACCGCCGAGGCGTGATGATCGTTGAGCATGATTTCCGATACCACACGCCCGCCGCCGGGGCTGCGTTTCAACTGGATGACGATATCGATGACGGCATTGGCATAGGCGATGATTTCGGCCCGGCCCAGATTGACCTTTGCCTGCAACGCCAGCAGTGCAATCTGTTCGATGGCACCACGCGGCGAATTGGCATGGATCGTCGACAGCGACCCCGGGTGCCCGGTATTGACGGCGCGCAGATAGCTGAACGCCTCCGCCCCCCGGATTTCGCCCAGGATTATGCGGTCTGGCCGCATCCGCAACGCTGCCTGCAACAAGGTTTCGGTGGTGACATTGGCTTCCCCATTGTCGCCGCGAACGGCAACCAGGCCAAGCGCATTGGGCCGGACCAGCGATACCTCGGGCGTGTCCTCGATGGTGATGATGCGTTCCGTCGGGTCGATCTGTTTCAGCAGGGCATTGAGGAATGTCGTCTTGCCGCTCGAGGTGCCGCCGGACACCAGGATATTGCGGCGGGCGGCCACCGCTGCACGCAAAAAGCCCAGAATATCGCGCGCATCGAGCAAGGCCCGCAGATCGGCCGATTCCGCATCAATGGTCGGATGATCGCTGGCCCGAACCGCCTGAAACGCGCCTTGCGCTGCATAATCGGCAAGGTCGAGATCGACCTGAACATGCTTTCTGATGGCTATGGCCAGATGTTCGCGAGTCGCTGGCGGCGCGATGATCTGAATGCGTTCCCCGCCGGGCAAAAGGCCCGACAACAACGGCTGGGCGCGGTTGACGCCCTGATGATTGGCGCGGGCGACCTGCGCCGCCAGCCTTGACAGCGCCATCGCATCCAGCGCCGGCAGGTCGATGCGCTGCATGTGCGCCGCACCCTGCACCTCGATCCAGATTTCTTCCGGGCGGTTGATCATTATTTCGGTCACATCGGCGCGTTCCAGCCAGGGGCTGAGCGGCTGCAGGAATGACCGCAGATAAACGCCTTCGGCTTCGACCATCTTGATGGCGGCCGTCATCGCCGGGCGGCCGAGACGGACGTGAAATCCAGGTCGCGCGCCACCAGCACCCGCACCGGCGTGCCCTGCGCGATGCGTATGGTTGGCGGGATATCAATCTGGCGCTGGAGGGCGATGCCGGCCAGCTGGGTTGCTTGGCTGGAATTGCCGACAATGACGCTGCCGCCGCCGTTCAAGGCACTGTTGCTGAGGAAATCCAGCCCGGCGGTGATCACCGACAACAGGGTGGCGGCGCCAAAACGGCGCAGGAAATGGCTGTTGACCTTGCCGCCCAGCCCGGCAGTGCCAAGTTCATCGGTGGCCGACGAGCCGAGCTGGATCGAGACGCCATCGGGTCGCAACAAGCGGTTCCAGATCACAAAGGCGCGCGATTGGCCTAGCGCAATGCCACTTGAATATTGCCCGATCAGCCGGCTGCCGCGTGGGATCAGCACCGTTGATCCATCGAACCCGAGCACGTTGCGGCTGACGACAGCACGAACCTGGCCGGGCAGATCCGAATTGATGGCGGTTTCAAGCACCGCCACGATAATGCTGCCTTGTGCGACAACCAATTGGTTCGATGCCAGCCGGGTCGCCGAGACGGTATCGGCATCGACGCCGCTGATTCTTGCGGCAAAGGCTTCGTTGGGATTGAGTTTGTCGGCAGCACCAGCGACCTTTGGCGCCACGACCGCAGCGGCTTCGCCCGAAAGATCGACCACCAGGGCGGATGTGACGGCGCGCGGGGGCGCTACGGGCGGCGGTGGTGGCAGCGGCGGTGGCAGCGCCATTGGAGCAGCAGGGGGCGGCACGACATCGACAATGGCGACGGGCGCCGGGGCGAGCGTTGGCGGTGGCGGCATCGTCGTGCTGGCAGCAATCGGGGCCGTGCTCGCAGCGATCGCATCGGGGGTGGCGGTGCGCGCGTTGTTCAGAGCATAAAAACTGCCGGCGCCAAGGGCAATGATGGCGGCGATGCCGATGCCAAGGCCGAGCGACGAGGCGCGACCGGCCACCGCCGGCAGGCGCCGGCTCGCGGCGCGCGCCAATTCGGGGTCTATGAAGGCATCGTCATCGGTCATTTGCTGTCGGCACCGCGCCGGGTTTTGCCGGTGCGTTCACGCGGCGCAGCGGCGCCGGGTTCGGCCGGGCGCAGGGCATCATTGAAAATCTGGGTAATCTGGGTGCCGCTGCGCAGCACGAATTGGGCTGCGACCTGTTCGACAACGAAATACCGGCCCTTGGTCAGATGATTGACCAGCGCCTCGCGGCCATCGCTGCCGATGACGAACACCGCCGGCGTGTCGACGCTTTCGGGCCATTGAAAATAGGTAAAACGCCCGTCATCAAAGACGCGCTGCGGGACATTATTCTTGGCGCCGGTAAAGCTATAGGCAAAATTCCAGCTTTCGGGGCTGATGGCAGCACTGACCGGCTGTTCCGACGCGGCGATCCGGGCGGCGGCATCGGCTTCTTCATTGGGGTAAAGAAAGCGGATGTCATAGGCCTGATCGCGGCGGCGCGCTGCGGTGCCAACGATCAATTCAAAACTATAGCGCCGCAAATTGGTGACAATCGCCATGTTGGTGCTGCCGGGCAGCCGGTCGATGGGCTTTAAAAACAGCAGGTCGGCTTTTTTGTTGGGGGTCGCCTGCCAGCTCAGCGCATCGCCCAACGAGATATTTTCGATCCGTTCACCAGGGCCAAACGACATCACCATCTGATACCCGATCTGGCCGACGATGGTTACAACCTCACGCGGGTTATAGATGATGGTGCGGATTCGCGGATCGACGGGGCTGGGCATCGGCGATACGGCGGCAAGGGCAGGGCTGGCGCTGGCTGCGCCCGTAATCAGTGCCAGAGCGATCAGCAGCTTCGTCATCAAGGCACCGTCACTATGAGGTTGGCAGACGTATCGCCGGGCGTGACGATTATCGGGGCCAGGCTTTCGGCATCGCGGCGATAGCGAGATACCTGAAAACCGAGCGGGTTGATCAACCGGTCTTCAGCGCTCAAGGGCGCCCCGCTGAAACCGAAACTGATCACCGATGCCCAGTCCCGCCGGCTGATCGGGCCTTCGCCATCGCGGCGATCGGTCGAAAACCGCACCAGCGCCGTGGTTGGCGAGGTCAGCGAAATCGATCGCACGACTGTCCGCACCTGGGTTGCGGCGGTGGCATCGGCCAGCACATTGCCGGGGCTGTTGCGATCCATGCTGCGCAGATAATCGCTGCGCGCCGTGCCTGTCGACCATAGCCCGATTTTTTTGAAATTATCGGCGATGTCGCTTTGATCGAGGGTTTCGCGCGCAAGGACATATTGGGCAAGCGTGGCGCGGGTCAGCGCCTCATTGCCAGCCAGCGGCCCCAGATCGACACCGCGCGACAATTCCGTCGCGCCGGTCTGGCGATCGACCGTGATCGTATAGGGGATGATGGTTTTCAATGGCATCAGCAGCACCAGCGCCAGCCCCTGGATGATGGCCAAGGCCATGGCGATCCCCGCCACCCACCAGGCCCGCGATCGCGATGCCCGCAAGCTGGCGTTGACATCGTCCGACCAGCTCGCCGCCTCCCGATAATAATCGGCGTTGGGGTCTGTTTCTTTCAAGATCTGGCGCTCCATGGCCTAACGCTCCGTCCGCCGCGCGACAGCGGTCCCAGGGCCGATCGCCAGCCGCCGATATTGCTGCCCAAGCCTGCTGCCGGTCGCCATTGCGGGCGCCGGCGGCGCCGACAGCGTGGTGATCAGGCGTGGGTTCTGCATGGTCACCATGGCATCGCCGCTGCCGCGTCCGGCAGCGCCGGCAATGCCCTGGCGCGGAACTGCTGTTCCAGCGTTTGTCGTTACCATCGAAAATCCGTTCGCGGCGGCGGCAGCGTTGGCGCTCGTGCCGGCCGGCATCACAGGCCCATTGCCGCGCGGCAGCCGCACCCCGGCAGCGATGCCGCCGGCCAGCCGGATCGCCTGAAACAGCACGGCTGCGAACACCACCACCACCAGCAGGATCGGCAGCGCCGGGCCGTCGCGAAAATTCACCTCCGGGCTGTCGGTCAGGCGATTGACCAGCGGGATCAGGATCGCAACCATCGCCGCCGTCATGGGCAGGGTGAACAATGGCACCAGGGCAAAGCGCAAGGTGGTGCGCAGCCAGCCTTCGGCCAGCCCGCGACTGGCATTGAACAGGCCCGCCAGAATGAACACCGGCCCCATGATCAGCAGCAGCGCAAGGATGATCCGCGCCACCAGCAGCACGCCGATGCTCGATGCCATCATCAACAAGGCCGCAAGCCATAGCGCCGCTGCTACAAATTGCGGTGCACCAGGCTGGAAACGCAAGGCCGTCGCCGCGCCAGTTGGCGGCGGCGTTCCCGCCTGGGTCAACGGGTCAACGGGGTTGCGCAATGAATCGACGGCAGCTGCGGGCGGCACCCCGGGGGTGGCCGGCGCTGTTGTTGCGGTAACCGTTGTTGACCCTTGGCCCCAAGCATCGGCGGCATAGCCCGTCATTTCATCGAACAGGTTTTGCAGCGTTGGCAATAATTCGGTCTGGCCCAGCCGCTGGACGCCGCTGGTCTGGCGGACAATGGCATTGGCGATTTGTTCGGGGCCATGAAACAGCAGATTGACGACAATTTGCTGATAGCTTGGCCAGTTGGTGGCGAGCGCTACGACAATTCCGATGCGCACCACATGCGGGATGATTTCACCCAGCGTCAGCGCCGACAGGCCGAGCATCAGCCGATAGCCGAGCAGTGCCACATAGATGACCAGCACCGTTGTCACGACGCTCGAAAAAACGCCGCCCGGTGCCAGCAGCGCCGCATAGGCCGATTCCATCCGCGAGGCGATCATGCAATCGGTTGTCGCCAGCAGGTCGCGGGCGAGGCTGGCGGTGCCTGGAATAGGGGCGCAACTGTCTATCATGCAGCGCCCCTGGTTCTGCCTGTCCGGCCATCGTCGGCGGCGATCACCGCCGCCATGAAAGGCTCCAGCCAATCGGCCGGATCATCGCCATGTTCGGCGCGCAGCGAATCCAGCAGCCGAACACTCGATTCCCGGCCCGACAGCACCGCCAGAATGCGGTCGAGCCCGGTCAGATCAAGCCGGGCAATGACCGAATCATTGCCATGTTTGACCAGGAAGCAATGCGAGGTGTCGGGCAGTGTGCGAACCAGATCATATTCATGCCCGGTCAGCCCGAAACCCTGGCGATAATCGCTGGATTGCGCCTTGGGGTTGGGCATGAAAATCTGCGTCGCGGCCTGTTCGATGATCGACGGCCCGATCTTGCTGTCCAGCGCATCGCGGGCGTTCTGGGTGGCGAAACCGACGATACCGCCGCGTTTGCGGATGGTTTTTTCCCAATCCTTGATGCGCGCCACAAAGACATCGTCATCCAGCGCCTTCCAGCCTTCATCGACGACTATGATCGTCGGTGTGCCATCCAGCCGTTCCTCGACACGGTGAAACAACACCATCATCGCTGGCGTCCGGATGATCGGATCGTCGAGCAATTGTGTCATGTCGACGCCGATGCTGGTGCCGCTGAGATCGAACTGGTCGGCTTCATTGTCGAACAGCCAGGCGCGTTCGCCGGTGCCGACCCAGGCGCCCAGCCGATGTGCCAGATCACCCGCCGCCGGCCGGTTGGTGCCGGCCAGCAATTCACGGAACCAGCGCAAGCGCCTGAGCGCAGGTTCCTGTTCATAATTGGCATCGACAGCGCGGGCGACGGTTTCGCGGTCGACGGCATCGAGATCGCGGCCGAGCAATTGTTCGACCCATTCCGTCAGGAACCGCCGGTTGCCCGGCGTATCGGGCATCGCCAGCGGGTTCAGCCCGGATGGATAGCCCGGGCGCAAGACGCTGTAGCGGCCGCCAATGGCGCGGATGAAGATTTCGGCGCCGCGATCCTTGTCGAAATAGACGATGCGCGGGTTGAGTTTGGTGGCCTGGGCAAGGAGGAATGTCAGCACCACGGTCTTGCCGCTGCCGCTGGGACCGATGACCGTGAAATTACCGAGATCACCATGGTGCCAGTTGAAATGATAGGGCGTTCCCGAGGTGGTTTCGAGGACGGTGATGGCGTCGCCCCAATGATTGCCCGTGGCGCTGCCGGTCGGGAAATTATGGAGGCTGGCGAGCGAGGCGAAATTATCGGTCGAAATCAGCGATCGCCGGGCAATATCCTTGAAATTGCCAGGGAATTGCGCCCAGAATGCCGGTTCCATCGCGATATCCTCGCGCACCGCGATGAGCCCGATATCGGTGAAGGCGGCCAGCACATCGGCAACGGCACCGTCCAGCCCTGCCAATGTAGCTGTGCGCACCTGAATGGTCAGATGATGTTCGCCAAAACCCGAACGGCCGGCAGCGACATTGTCCTTGGCTTCGGTCAGGCCATCGCGCAGCGAAATCGCATCATCGTCAACGGCACGCATCCGGCGCAGCGCCAGATTCATCTTTGCCAGCGCCGCCGAGCGGTCGACAAAGCCAAAGCTCTGGCTGATCAGCATTTCGTGCGGCAGCCGCAACAGATTGTCGAGCATGCCGGGCGATGTTACGGCGGGATAATCCTTGACCGACAACATCGCGCAAAACCGCCGATCGGCGGCGATTGGCCCCAGAATATCGATTGCATCGACACCAAAGCTGATCCGCCGATCAGGCAGATGATGGCCGATATCGGCACGCGGCAACAACACCGGCCGCAGCACACCGTTCAGCAGGAAAGCGAGAAATTCCAGCGCCTCCGAACAGGGCCCGGCCGGTGTTTCATAAACGCTCAACCGCCGGGCGCCATAGGGCGCTAGCGACCGCAACATGGCCTCGGCAGCCGCTGTTACATCCCGCAGGCCATTGCGATCGACGCCGGCTTGATCGCGGTTGCGGAACAATGCCGACACAGCATCGAACACCCCGGCGCGACCGGGCAGGGGACGATGCACGATGGTCAAGAACAGATCGTTGACGAACATCTGCCGCTCGGTCAGCCGCGCGGCCCAGGCAGCATCGACCTCGGCACAAAAATGATTGGCGGCACTGCCCGGCAAATTCGCTGTCACCTGCCGCCGCACGATATGGTGATAGACTGCAAAATGCGGGCTGGCGACGCTGCGCAGCATCGCCTCACGGATCGCGTGGCGATAGTTCAGATCATCGGTATCGACGGTTTCAAACGGCAGCCCGGCGATATGGATGAACTGGCACAGCATGCCATCGCGCGTCGCAACTGTGTGATCATCGACATGGTGCGACCATGGCAACCGCTTGCCCACCGGGGTTTCGCGCCCCGGCTGCGCCTGGCCACGAAACCGCAAAAGCGCTGCATCGGCGCGGTCTTGGGCCGCGGACTGCTGGGTGCTGAACCGGGCGGGGTTATCGATCCTGTTCATGGCCGGTAGGAATTGCAGCGCCACAGCCGGAAACTGGGCAGGCGCGGGCAACGCTGCACCTTAAGCAGCCACAGCTCGAAAATGCGCGGCTCACCAAGGCAGGCGACACGGCCAAGGCCGTGCAGCAGCAGCCCTGGGATCACCACCCAGAAGGATTTGGAAATGAGGAACAATTCCATCGTGAAAATGACGTTGATGATGAAAAAGCCATAGGTGACGCCGGCAAACATCTGCGGCCGGGTCAAGGCCGTGAACAGCGGCTGGCGTACCAGATCGGGGGCCGCTGCCGATTCCATCTCAGCTGCCGGTGGCAACGCTGCGGATGCCGCCAACGATGGCGCCGGCACCGAACAGGATGAACAGGCCAAACACGACCGTAGCGCCAAAACGCCAGTTGATGCGGCCGGTCAACATCATCAGCCCGACACTGGCGACTGCGATGACGGCCGCTGTGGTTGCGACCGTTCCGAGCAATGTGCCCTGGATCCAGCCCAGCGCCCCCGAAATCGGCCCAGAGCCTTGCGGATCAAGGGAGACCGCCTGGGCCTTTGCCACGCTTGCCACCAGCGACCAGCCAGTGGCCAAAGCCTGGATACACGCCCGAAAATACGCACGAATTGCCGTTGCCGTCATGTTTTCGTCCATTCCAAGGCTCAGCGCGCTGCCGCCGACAACCTGTCCATGACCTTTGCCACATAGGCAATGGTCTCTCGATAGGGTGGGACGCAGCGGTTCTGCGACACTGCCCCGGGCCCTGCATTATAGGCTGCTATCGCACAAACCACATTGCCATCATATCGATCCAGCATCTGGCGCAGATAGGCAGTGCCGCCGGCGATGTTGGCGGCAATCTCGTGGCGGTCAACGCCCAGGTCGCGCGCCGTCCCGGGCATCAATTGCATGACGCCGCCGGCGCCCGCAGCCGAGATTGCAGCTTGATTATAACGGGATTCGGTATGCGCGATGGCATCAACCAGCGCCGGCGCAACGCCATAACGTGCCGAGGCGGCCGCAATCAGGGGCTGTACAAGGCGCGCGCGGGCCGCAGTCAGTGCCGTTGATGCTGCCATCGATCTGGCACTGCCATGTCTTGCTGCCGTGGCGGATGTGGTAAATGGCGCTGCAATGGGCACCTTGACCATATCTATCCGGACATCATCGATCCGCACCATATCGCCGGTATCGCTGACTTCAAAAACTGCCGCCGTAGCACTGCTATCAAAAGCCACCATGGCGGCGGCAAATATGAAAAAAGCCCGAGCGAATTGCAGCCGAAATGCGCATGGTGTCGACCTAGCCATCATCGTTTCATAGCCGGGGCAAATGCTTTGCGTCAATGCAGCTACCTGTCGTCGTAAAATGTTCACATGGACATTGCGAATCCCTGGCGTAAGGATATAGTCAAGATATCACGCCGTGGGGTCAGCGCGACAGACGATGACTGAATCTATTGATAAAATTGACGTGCTACGGGAATATGTTGCTGAAATTGATCATGGTATCGTTTCGGAACCGTTGACACCCTTGGCTGACCATAGCGATATTTCTGGCACTTCAATGCTTGTCGGCCTGATCGCCCTGCCGCTTGCTGCGTGTGGCGGATCGTCGCCATCATCATCTTCGCCGCCGACGGTTGTCGTGCCACCGCCGCCCGTGGCGCTGATAAGCGCGACGACGGCTTCGCGTTTGCTGGCCCAGGCGACAATGGGCACAAGTGAAGCCGATATCCAGCGCGCACAGACACTCGGCATCGACGGCTGGCTGACAGAACAGTTCAATCGTCCGCGCGCCGGCGACGCCTGGGACTGGATGGTCAGCGCCGGTTTTCGCGATCCATCCAACATGAATTCGACGCGCGGCTATGATCCGGCGATCTGGCGCCAGTTGATTACCGGCAGCGATCAGTTGCGCCAGCGGGTCGGATTGGCGCTGCTCGATTTCATGGTGGTCAGTATCGAAGGTCTGGTTACCGGTTGGAACCAGTTTGCCATGGCGGCCTATCTCGATGTTGTCATGAACAATGCCTTTGGCAATTTTCGGACGCTGCTGGGCCAGATATCGACCAACCCCGGGATGGGTAATTATTTGACGTTTCTGGGCAATCGCAAGGCCAATCCGGCCACCGGCGCCATTCCCGATGAAAATTACGCTCGCGAACTGATGCAATTGTTGACGCTCGGGTTGAACCAGTTGAACATGGATGGCTCGCTCCGGCTGTCCGGCGGCAACCCCATCGATACCTATTCGCAAGAAGATATTTCGGGCCTGGCGCGGGTTTTTACCGGCTGGGGCTATGATTCCACCGATGGCAGCGTGCCCGATCGCCTGCGTCGGCCGATGGTGGCAACCGCCAGCAACCACGAAACCGGTACGAAAATATTTCTGGGCACGACCATTCCGGCGAATACCGATGCCGTAACCAGCATGGGCTTGGCGCTCGATACAATTTTTGCGCACGCCAATGTGCCGCCCTTTGTGTCGCGGCGATTGATCCAGCGCCTGGTAACGAGCAACCCTTCGCCGGCCTATATCGGGCGGGTCGCTGCGGTATTTGCCAATAATGGCAGCGGCGTCCGCGGCGATCTGCGCGCCACGGTGCGCGCCGTGCTGATCGACGCCGAAGCGCGCAATGATAGCATCGCCGCCAGTTCCACCAGCTTTGGCAGGGTACGTGAACCGGTGATGCGGCTGACCGCCTGGGCCCGCGCGTTCAATGTGACATCGCCTTCGGATGCCTGGGGGTTTGGCGATACGAGCAGCAACACGGTCCGTCTCGCCCAGAGCATTGGCCATGCCAGCAGCGTCTTTGGCTTTTTCCGGCCCGGCTATACGCCGCCGAACAGTCCGATCGCGACGGCGGGCCTGGTGGCGCCCGAACTGCAATCGACCAATGAATTGTCCGTTGTCGGCTATATCAATTATATGCAGTCATTGATCGTGAATGGCGCCGGAGATGCCGATCCCGATTACACCGCAATCCTGACGCGGGCCGGCGACACCCAGGCATTGGTCGATCAGGTAAATCTGCTGGTGGCGGCAAACCAGATCGGTGCGGCCACGCTGGCGCAGATTCGCGGCGCTGTCGACAGTATCTCCGGGGCGACATCGGCGGGGCTGCTGAACCGGGTTTACACCGCTATCCTGCTGGTTCTGGCCTCGCCCGAATTCATCGTGTTGAAATAGGGATGGACATGTCCGGCGATCAATCCCGACGCGCGTTTCTGAAACGCTCGGCCGCCCTTGGCCTTGCCGGCGCCGCTACACCCTTTGTCACCAGCCTTGCGGCCATCGGCGAGGCAGCGGCGGCAACCGCCAGTGATTACAAGGCATTGGTCTGTCTGTTCATGTTTGGTGGCAATGATTATGCCAATACGCTGACACCCTATGACCAGAATAATTTCAACAGCTATGCCGCCCTTCGATCCAATATCGCCTATGCGCGCGACCAGTTGACGGCGACGGCGCTGCAACCCTCGGCGCCGATTCCAGGCGGCTTTCAATATGCGCTGGCGCCTGTGATGGCGCCATTGCTGCCGGTGTTCGATGCCGGGCACATGGCGGTGATGCTCAACGTCGGTACCTTGATCCAGCCGACCAGCAAGGCCCAATATACGGCGCGCAACGTGCCGCTGCCGCCAAAACTATTCTCGCATAATGACCAGCAGAGTTTCTGGCAGGCATCTTCGCCCGAAGGCGCCACCTCGGGCTGGGGCGGACGCATGGGCGATCTGTTCCAGTCGGGCAATGGCAATGCGACGCTCACCTGCATCAATGCGTCGGGCAACGCCGTCTATCTCAGCGGCCGATCGGCAGTCCAATACAGCACCAGTGCAACGGGGCCGATCGCGCTCAACGCCAACAGCACTTCGCTGTTCGGCTCAAGCGCGGCCAATAGCGTCCTGCGATCGATGATCGCGGCACCGCAATCGCGGCTTATTGAAAATGAACACACCCGCGTTACCAAACGCTCGCTTGATATTTATGCACAGGTTACGGCATCGCTTGCAGCCGGCCCGGCGATCAATACGGTTTTTCCGACCGGGAACACGCTCGCCGACCAGCTTCGCATCGTCGCGCGGCTGATTTCGGTCAGTCAGGAGCTTGGGGCCAGGCGACAGGTGTTCTTTGTCTCGCTGGGTGGTTTTGACAATCATGACCAGCTGGCCACGGCCCATCCGGCGCAGCTTGGCCGGGTGGCAACAGCACTGCGGGCCTTTTACGATGCGACCGTCGAACTTGGGGTGGCGTCGCGCGTCACGGCTTTTACCGCATCGGATTTTGGCCGCACCCTTGTCAGCAACGCCAGTGGTTCGGACCATGGTTGGGGCAGCATGCATTTCGTCGTCGGCGGCGCCGTCAATGGCCGACGGTTTTACGGCACGCCGCCCGTGGTTGCGAACAATGGCCCCGATGATGTCGGCCAGGGCCGATTGCTGCCGTCAACGAGCGTCGATCAATATGCAGCGACGCTGGCCAGCTGGTTCGGGGTCAGCGATGCCAATTTGTCGACGGTGCTGCCTTTTATCGGCAATTATACGGCCGGGTCGCGCAACCTGGGCTTTGTCTGAGGCTCAGGCGTGCATTCGGGCAATTGCCCCGGCAAAGCTTCGGGCCATTTGCCGAAAAACTTGTGCAGTTCGGTTTCGCGCAGCGGCGTGGCGATCGTGAACCCCTGGATATGATCGCAGCCCGCCGCAATGGCGGCTGCCAGTTGTTCGGCGTCCTCGACGCCTTCGCCCGTCACTGTCAGCCCCAGTTGATGCGCCAGCGCCACCAGCGCCACGATGACCGTATGTTCGCGTGTGGATCCGATCAACCCGATGAGAAACGATCGATCGAGCTTTATGCCATCGATCGGCAGGCGCGCCATCCACGCCAGCGATGAATAGCCGGTACCAAAATCATCAAGGACGATACGAATGCCCGACCGGCGCAATTGGCCAAGAATTTCGACCGCGGCATCGATATCGGCCAGCAACGCACCCTCGGTCACTTCCAGTGTCAGGCGCTGGCTTGAAAGGCCCGATTCAACGATGGCCGCTTGCAGGCATGCAACAAACCCCGGGTCGGCAAGATCGGTGGCGGTGACGTTGAGTGACAGCTGCTGTGCGGCAAGCGCTTCACCCCAGCCGGCGGCAATCATCATGGCGCGGCGGCGGATGTGGCGACCAAGGCGAACAGCGAGGCCCGCCGCCGCCGCCGTTTCCAGCAGCGTTTCCGCCGAAAGCACGCCATGCTGGCGGTGATCCCAACGCGCCAGCGCCTCGACACCGGCAATCCGGCCGCTTGCGACGGTCATCTGGGGCTGGAACAACAAGGCAATCTCGTCATTTTCAAGCGCCAGATGCAAATCCGCGATCAGATCAGCGCGCCGCGTCAGCGGATCACCGGCCGGATCGGCGCGAAATACGGTGATGGTCCCAGCCTCCCCGGATCGCGCCATCGCCAAGGCCGCACTGGCCTGGCGAATCATCACCGCCGCATCCGCCCTGCCGCCGGCGATCCCGATGCGCACCGGCAAATAAAGCATGTGATCGCCGATGCCCAAGGGTTCCGCCAGCCCCGCGATGATTGTTTCGCAAAGCAGGGTGGCATCCGCCATGGTCGCATTTTCAGCCAGCAATATTCCGAATTCCGCCGCCGCCAGCCGTACAAGGCCGGGTGTGTCAGGCGTTGATCTATCGGGTTTGGCTTTTTCAGCGTGGGCCGTTGCGGGGCTGCCGTCTGCGGCCAGGATGTTCAGGCGTGACGCCACGGCGGACAAGGCCTGATCGGCAATGTCCCGGCCATAAGCGGCGTTGATCGCAGCGATACGGCCGATGCCGATGGCCAGCAGATAGGCGCCGCTGGCGTCGGGCCGCGCCAGGCGTGCGCCAATATCCTCATGCAATTGATCGCTGCCGCGCAAACCCGTCAGCCAGTCGCGCCGGCGGTCCGCCCGCACCAAAGGGCGGCTGGCGGCGGCTTCGGCCAGGCGATGAGCGTGCCGCACCGCCAGGCGCAAGGCATTGGCAAAGGCAGCATTCCCAAACGGGCTGATCAGAATGCTGGTGGCGCCAGCATCATGTACCAGGCCAGCGGTGGCACCATCAGTGCGCGACAGCAACACCAGCATCGCGCCATGGCGTGTTTCAACGCTTGGCCCGAGCGCGCGTGCGACAGCCAGACCCTGCTCCATGGCACCCCGTGCGTCGACAACGACAATCGACAATGACTCATCTGAAAAAGCCGTGACAACGTCTTCCGGCAGGCGCTCCAGATGCGGTGCAAAGCCAGCCACCAGCACAGACGTCGCCAATTCTTCGCCATAGCGTGGCGAATGGACAAGAATTGTTTCGACCGAATCATCGGTCATGCGGTTTTCCTGTAACTTGTGGCCAGGATCCGTTGTTCGCCCTTAATCATTGCCGACGTCAAGGCCGGACCATGCGGCTAACATGCGGCTAATTTGCCATTCCGCAAACTGTGCAGGGGTGTTGGGGGTGGACTTGCCGGCGCTGCGTCGCCACGTTGCGCTGCAATGAATACCCAAACCCGCCTTTTGACGCCCGCAAATGCCACGAACGCGCCACTTGTGGATCCGTTCGGCCGCATAATTTCGTATCTGCGCGTCTCGGTAACCGATCGCTGTGATTTCCGCTGCGTCTATTGCATGCCCGAAGCGATGACCTTCCTGCCCAAGGCCGAAGTGCTCAGCCTTGAAGAAATCGACCGGCTGGCATCGGCCTTTGTGCGGCGCGGAACACGGATATTGCGGCTGACCGGCGGTGAACCGCTGGTACGGCGCGGGATTATCGATCTGGTTACCTCGCTTGGCCGCCATCTCGCAAGTGGCGCCTTGCAGGAGCTGACCTTGACCAGCAATGGCTCGCAGCTGGCCCGACATGCCGAGGCACTATTTGCTGCCGGTGTGCGCCGTGTCAACGTCAGCCTCGATACGCTCGATCCCGATAAATTCATTGCCATCACGCGCTGGGGCCGGCTGCCACAAGTGCTGGAAGGGATCGCCGCCGCTTCAGCCGCCGGCCTGTCGGTCAAGCTCAACATGGTTGCGCTGGCTGGGGTAAACGACACCGAAATCGAAGCCATGCTGGGCTTTGCCGCCACCCATGGCCATGACCTGACGCTTATTGAAACCATGCCGCTGGGCGAAATCGGCATGGACCGCGTCGATCATTACCTGCCGCTGTCCCGGGTGCGGGCTGATTTGATGCAGCGCTGGACGTTGATCGATCTGCCGGACCGGACCGGCGGCCCGGCGCGCTATGTGCGCATTGCCGAAACCGGCCAAAAGCTGGGCTTTATCACGCCGCTGACGCATAATTTCTGTGAAAGCTGCAACCGTGTGCGGCTGACAGCGACCGGGCAGCTGTACATGTGCCTGGGGCAGGACGATACGGCCGATCTGCGCCGCGTCATCCGGGCCCATGACGACGACGATACGCTGGATGCGGCATTGACCGAGGCCATCAGCCGCAAGCCCAAGGGCCATGATTTCGTCATCGATCGCCGGGCCGCAGCCCCCGCCGTCAGCCGCCACATGAGCGTCACTGGTGGCTGATCCAAAACTGGCGCTGCTGGTATCCGACAGCGAGGCTGCGGAGGCCGGCGGCGCCCTGTTGCGGGCACGGCATGATTTTGTTGCAGTGCGCGATGCCGATATCGTCATCGCGCTCGGCGGCGATGGCTTTTTGCTGCACACCCTCCACGAGGCCTTGTCGGCAAAGGCGCCAAAGCCGGTGTTCGGGATGAATCGCGGCACCGTCGGTTTCATGATGAATGAATTTGATGCGGGCGATTTGCCGGGCCGCATTGCCGCCGCGCGCACCTTCACCCTGCATCCCCTGCTGATGACGGCGACGACCATTGCGGGCGACATCATCACCTCGCCGGCAATTAACGAAGTCTCGTTGCTGCGCGAAACCCGCCAGGCCGCCAAGATCGAAATCGCCATCGATGGCCAGGTGCGATTGGAAGAATTGATCTGCGATGGCGTGCTGGTCGCAACGCCCGCCGGGTCCACCGCCTATAATCTGTCGGCCAATGGCCCCATTCTGCCGCTGCAATCCGACCTGCTGGCACTGACGCCGATCAGCCCGTTCCGGCCCCGGCGCTGGCGTGGAGCTTTGCTGCCCCAGGCCAGCGTCATCGAATTTCGGGTACGCGAAACCGACAAGCGGCCGGTATCGGCGGTGGCCGATCAGCGCGAGGTCCGCGACGTCGCCAGCGTGCGGGTGGTGACCGACAAATCGATCAGCCTCAATCTGTTGTTCGACCCCGGCTATGCCCTTGATGACCGCATCCTTCTGGAACAATTCACGGCCTGATGCCACTTGCGGGCGACCCTGTGCCCCGCTATAGCCGGCGACTTCGCGCTATTCCTCGGTAGCTCAGCGGTAGAGCATTCGACTGTTAATCGAATGGTCGTAGGTTCGAATCCTACCCGGGGAGCCACGCTGCATCGCCGCATGGCCACAGCATTGCCCGGTTTGCAGCCTGTCCGAAACGCCCTATCACGGTATTTCTGACGCAAGGGGGCTTTGTGGCGACGGGATTTCTGGCACTGCTTGATGACGTTGCCGCCATCGCCAAACTGGCGGCGGCTTCGCTGGATGACACGGTGGCTGCTGCGGGCAAGGCCAGTATCAAGGCCGCGGGGGTTGTCATCGATGATGCTGCAGTGACGCCGCGCTACGTGCATGGCTTTTCACCGGCGCGCGAATTGCCGATCATTGGCAAGATTGCGCTCGGTTCGCTGCGCAACAAGCTGTTGTACCTATTGCCGGCGGCCATTGCGCTCAGCTATTTCGCCGCCTGGGCGATCACCCCGTTGCTGATGCTGGGCGGCAGCTATCTATGCTTTGAAGGCGCCGAAAAACTGCTTGAAACGCTGTTGCCGCACACCGAGACCGCTGAAAGCCCGACGCAGGGCGATGCTGCCACGATCGAACGCGCCATGGTTTCCGGCGCGATCAGAACCGATCTGATACTGTCGGGGGAAATCATGGCGATTTCGCTCGCCAGCGTGGCCGATAAACCGATCGTCGAACAGGCCATCGTGCTGGCCATCGTCGGCGTCGCCATCACGATCCTGGTTTATGGCGCTGTCGCCCTGATCGTAAAGGCCGATGACGTTGGAATTGCCATGGCTCGCTCGGACAATAGCGCCATTGCCGGCTTTGGGCGCGGCCTCGTTACCGCCATGCCGCCATTGCTGGCCCTGTTGGCCAGCGTCGGCACGGCAGCAATGCTATGGGTCGGCGGCAGCATCGTCCTTCATGGCCTCCATGATTACGGCATCAACGAACCTGGCCATAGCATCGATCGCGCCGCCGAGATCGCCGGCAGCGCTGCAGGCGCCATCGGGCCGTTGGTGCAGTGGTTTGTCGGGGCGCTCGGTTCGGGATTGATCGGGGTGGCGATTGGCGGCGCGATCGTTGGCGTCCTGCTTCTGCTGCCAAAGAAGGCTGCGCATTGACCTTGGTCATACTGTGTATTAAGTGACCAATACACCAGAGGAGTTTTGATCATGCGCGCAGTGTTTCTGCCAATTGCCGGTGTTGCCTTTCTGGCACTGGCATCATGCGACGAACCGGCCGCCGAAACCAGAACCACGACAGCGACAGCCGTGGCCGGCAGCAGCGATCATGGCAGCGTTTCGATCAATGCGGACAGCGACACGGGCAAGGTCGCAATCAGCCTGCCGGGCGGCATCGAGGCCAAGGTCAAAATGCCTTCCGGCATGGCGGACGGCGCCAAATTCGATATCGATGGCATAAAGCTTTATCCCGGCGCCAGGGTCAACAGCGTCAATGTGAACGCCAATGGTTCAGCCGGGGAAGCGACCGTATTGCTGGGCTTTAACGCCCCCGCCGATGCCGCCGCGGTCGCCGACTGGTATCAGCAAAAATTCGCCTCCCGGCATATCGCCGCCAGCCGCAGCGGCGATACGCTGACCGGAAAAACCGAGGATGGCGATGCATTCACCCTCGCCATGGTGCAGGCCGAAACCGGCAACTCGCTTGGCAGCTTGCTTATCCGGGACAAAAAGGCCGGTTAGGGCGTTTCTGGTTCAAATTCTGCAAGTCAGGCACTGTCATGAAAATGCTGGTGGATGGCTTCCGCCATGGCCTGGGAGATGCCCGGGGCCTTTGACAGATCGGCGAGTGTTGCGCCGCGTACCGCCCGCGATGTGCCGAAATGCATCAGCAGGCCCTTTTTGCGCGCCGGGCCGATGCCGGGCACATCGTCGAGTGGATTGGCGGCAATCGCCTTTGATCGCTTGGCGCGGTGCGCGCCGATGGCAAAACGATGCGCTTCATCGCGCAGTCTTTGCAGGAAAAACAACAGCGGTGCATTGGCGGGCAGGTGCAGATCCTGGCCCGATGGCAGATGAAAGGTTTCGCGCCCGGCATCGCGATCGAAACCCTTTGACACGCCGATGACGCTGACATCGTCGACCGCCAGTTCGGCAAGCGCTGCGTTGACGGCGGACAATTGGCCGCGGCCGCCATCGATCAGCACCAGATCCGGCCATTCCCCGCCGCTGCGATCGGGATCGTCGCGGTCCAGCCGGGCAAATCGCCGCGACAACATGGCCTTCATCATGGCAAAATCATCGCCCGGCGTGATGCTGGCATCGTTCATGTTGAACTTGCGATACTGGTTCTTGATGAAACCCTCCGGCCCCGCGACGATCATCGCGCCAAGCGCGTTGCTGCCCATGATATGGCTGTTGTCATAGACTTCGATGCGACGCGGCGGCGCGTCGAGATCGAACAGATCGGCGAGTTCGGCGAGCAGGCGCCCTTGCGTCGTCGCTTCGGCCTGCCGCCGGTCGAGCGCCTCGACGGCATTGCGGCTGGCCTGTTCGACCAGCTTGCGGTTCGGGCCGCGTTGCGGTGCCCGGATGCCAACGCGATAGCCGGCCTTGGCCGATAGCGCATCGGCCAACAGCGTCGCCTCCTCCAAGGCCCGATCGAGCAGCAATTCACGCGGGCAGGGCAGTTCGTCATAGAGTTGGGCGAGGAAGCTCATCAGCACCTCGGCTTCGGGAATGCCTTCGGTATGGGCCGGGAAAAACGCCCGATGCCCCCAGTTCTGGCCGCCCCGGATAAAAAATATCTGGATGCACATCACCCCCGATCGCGCCGCGATGGCGATGATATCGGCGTCGCTGGCGCTGCCATCAGCGTTAATCGCCTGGCTGCCCTGAATGAAGGTCAGCGCCTTCAACCGATCGCGCAACACGGCGGCAATTTCAAAATCTTTGGCATCGGCGGCCGCCTGCATCGCGGACCCGAGCTTTTTCTGGGCCTCCTGCGTGCGGCCGGACAGAAATGCGCGAGCATCGCCGACCAGTTCGGCATAATCAGTCGCATCGATGCGGCCGGTACAGGGCGCCGAACAGCGTTTGATCTGGTGCAACAGGCAGGGCCGGGTGCGATTGGCCATGAAACTGTCGGTGCAGGATCGCAGCAGAAATACTTTTTGCAAGGCATTCAACGTCATGTTGACGGCGCCGGCGCTGGCAAAGGGGCCGTAATAACTGCCCTTGCCGACCCGGGCCCCGCGATGCTTGGAAATGCGCGGGAAATCATGATCTTCGCGCAGAAAGATAAAGGGAAAGCTTTTGTCGTCGCGCAGCAACACATTGTAAGGCGGCCGATAGCGTTTGATCAATTGCGCTTCGAGCAGCAGCGCCTCGGCTTCGGAATTCGTCGTCACAATTGTCATGTCGCGGGTTTGCGACACCATGCGCTGCAACCGCCGCGACAGCCGGCTGACCTGCGTGTAGTTGGTAACGCGATTCTTCAACGCCCGGGCCTTGCCGATATACAGGACGGCGCCTTCGGCATCGGTCATGCGATAGACGCCGGGCCGCGCCGGGAGCGTGCGCAAAACGTTCCTGATCGCTGCAATACCGCGCTCCAGGTCGGGCGTATCCTTGCCCTGCACCGTGAACGTGGCGGAATCTTCGGCAAATCGGTCGATGATCGGGGGTTGGGCCATGGGCTGGATTTAGGATGACAGAAGGCGCGGTGCAATCGGGACGCAATCGCGGAGCGGCGTCAAATGATGGCGTTTCGTCGGTGCCCATCCGCCGCAGTTGCCGCCGCGACTGGCTGCGGCTAATCGCTGACCGACATGACGACATCCCGCAACCAGACCGCCATTGTCACGGGCGGCGCCAAACGCATCGGCGCGGCGATCGTCCAGGCGCTGGCCGATGATGGCTGGCATGTTCTCATTCATTGCCATCTGTCGCGCAGCGATGCCGAGGCGCTGGCGGCCAAAGCCGGCAATGCGCGGGTTGTTGCGGCCGATCTTGCCGATCCCGGCGCAGCAGCGACGATCATTGCCGCTACGGTCGGCATGCCGCCACTGGCGCTGCTCGTCAATTCGGCGTCGCGATTCAAATATGACCGGCTCGAAGATTTTGGTGCAGCGGATTTCGATTCGCATCTGGCGGTAAATCTGCGCGCGCCGGCGTTGCTGACCCGGGCCTTTGCGGCGGCGTTGGTCGATGGCGAAGAACCGGCGCTGATCGTCAACCTGCTCGATGCCAAGCTTGAATCGCTCAATCCCGACTATTTTACCTATACCCTGTCCAAAATTGGCCTGGCCGGCCTGACCGAACTGACGGCGAGGGCCTATGGCCCGCGAATCAGATGCGCCGGCATTGCGCCGGCCGTCACATTGGTCAGCGGGCCCCAAAGCCGCGAAAATTTCGAAGCGGTGCATGGCATGAACCCCTTGCGGCGCGGCGTCGCAGTTGCCGAAATCATTGCGGCACTGCGCTTCATCATTGCCACGCCGACCTACAACGCCCAGACGCTGACGCTTGATGGCGGCCAGCGCCTGCTCGGCCTGCCGCGCGACGTAACATATATGGTGACCGAATGATCGACAGTTTGACCGAAATCCCGGCTCGGGAGGCACGCCTGCCGGCCCCGCTGCCGCCAAAATCGCGCAAGATCATGCTCGAGGATTTCGACCTGCCCGTCGATATCGGTTTTCACGATTTCGAAATCGGGACGCCGCAGCGGCTGCGCGTCAATGTCGAAGTCTGGCTGGCGGAGGCAAGTTTTCCACAATGCGATACGGTTGAATCGGCCTGGGATTATGACGTGCTGCGCAGCGCCGTGCTGGCGTTGGTGGCGGGGCGCCGGTTCAATCTGCAGGAAACCGTGGCGCACGAAATCTATGCGCTGGTTGCCGGCCGGCAGGGGGTGACGGCGCTGCGTGTTTCCACGCGCAAGCCCGATATTTATTCCGATTGTGCCGCCGTCGGTGTTGAAATCGCCAGTTTTTAATAGCTGTCGACAGCCTGTCAGCGGCTGCGATCGCAAGGTCCGAGACTGGCCAGTGCTTCCTTCCAATCGGCGGCCAGCAGCTGGTCATTGCCGCCGGCTGCGGCCGGCAGGCGGGCAGGCAGGCCGCAGGCGAGGTGATACCAGAGCAATGTCTGTTTCTGGACGGGCGCCGCTGATTCATCGATGATGTCGCCGCGTGAAATGGTGACCCGCCGAGGCAGCCCGGGTTTGGCGGTGACCACCATCGTCATGGCCTTGGCATCGGCGGCGATGAGAAAGAACTGGCTCTCGCTTTCGCCGGCAACAGTGCCATCGGCGCGAAACCCGTTGCTCACGCCGGTAATTGCGGGGGTGTTGCCCGACCTGGCTTCGCTGGCGATGGCGCGAACAGCGGCTTCGGTGACGGCATCATAAGGCTGTTGCGCCAGACCGGAAATCAATTGCGTCTTGCCATCGGCACTGGCCTTGGCCAGCCAGGCCAGCACGACGCTGCCTTTCGGCTTTGGCGACTTGCCGCGCGGGTCGGCAGGGGCATCCCACAACCATTTCAACTCAGCCGGCACGGCGCCCGGTGCAATTAGCACGCCGTCGAGGCGTGCATTGATCAATTGCCGGGAAAACCCCGGCGCCAGGCCCGGGCTATCGCGATCGGCGATATGTTCGGCGCCGGTAATGGTGGCGCGCACGATCATCGGCGCCGCCAACGTCAGGTCGGCGAGATCGGCAAAACTCGGTGTTGCCGACGCTGGGGCGCCCCGGGCCGACAATCCGGCAAGGGCAAAGGCCGCGATAAAGGCTTGGAGTCGCATGTCATGGCTTTAGGCGCCCCTCGCTGCGATTGCACGCGCTTCAAATCGCCCTGCGATGATGGGCTACAGGCAATTAAATGTCCGGTAACGGCTGTTCAGACGATGGCTCAAGGCAGTGATGACGACAAAGCGGTTGCGGCTGCGCCTCACATGCGGTTACAGACATGACGGGAAGGGAGTTCAAAAGCGCTTGTGGCTAAACCATGAAGCTTTTGCTGCCGACTGAATCATCGAAGCTTTCAGGGGAGTTCGGAAGCGCTCATGGCATACGCTGATCAAGGGATGAGCAGAAACCGGATGATTGCGCTCGGCCTTGTGGCCTTGCTGCATATCTTTCTGGGTTATGCCTTTATCACCGGCCTCGCACTCAAGGCCGTCAAGGCCATTGTGCAGCCGCTCGAAACCGTAAATGTGAAGGAAGAGGCGCCGCCGCCGGACGAACCGCCGCCGCCACCGCCCAAAGACATTGAAATCCCACCGTTCGTGCCGCCGCCCGAAGTATCGGTTGCGTCGGAATCGGTGCCGACGATCACCACACAAAACACCGTTGCACAGCCAGAACCGCCCCGTTTCACGCCGCCGGCTCCCCCGGCTCCGCCGGCACCGCCGACGCTACAGCCGACAAAAGCGGTACCGGTCGGCCGCGGCAACAGCATGGGCCGGGATGATTATCCCGATGCATCTGCCCGCGCCGAGGAACAGGGATCGACCCGCGTCACTTTCCTGATCGGGGTCGATGGCAAGGTTGAAACCTGCGCAGTCACACAGTCCAGCGGCTTTCCGCGACTCGATGATGCAACTTGCAAGATCATCCTGCGCCGCTTCCGCTTCAAGCCGGCAACGGTCGAAGGCAAGCCCGTACAGGAAACACGGGCCCAGGCAGTCAGATGGAATTTGGAAAATTAATGGGTGGGCGGCATTCGGGGCTGTTGTCAGCCTCGCCGCCGGTGGTTTGTTGAAACATTTTAACGATAATCGAGGGAATTGATCATGGAAACCGTTGCAGTCGAGAATCCTTATGGCCTGATGGCCGCACTCCAGCAGGGCGGCATCATAGCCCAGTCGGTGTTCGGCATTCTTGTCTTCATGTCGCTGGTGACATGGTACATCATCATCACCAAATACATCGACCAGCGCAAAGTGCTGACCGAAGCTGCTGAACTGGAAAAGAAATTTTGGTCCGCACCCGATCTGAAGACCGGCGCGTCAAAGCTCGACAAGAATTCGCCTTTCCGCCAGATCGTCGACGATGGCCTGCGCGCTGCCGATCACCACGAAGGTCGCCTGACTGACAAGATGGACCAGCATGAATGGGTGACGCTTGCGCTGAACCGTTCGAATGCGGGCGTTTCCGGCAAATTGCAGGGTGGCCTGTCGTTCCTCGCTTCGGTGGGTTCGACCTCGCCTTTCATCGGGCTGTTCGGGACCGTCGTCGGGATTTATCGCGCCCTCATCAATATCGGTCTTGCCGGTCAGGCATCGATCGACAAGGTTGCAGGTCCCGTCGGTGAAGCCTTGATCATGACCGCACTCGGTCTCGCCGTCGCCGTGCCGGCGGTGCTTGGCTACAACTGGCTGATCCGTCGCAACAAGGACGTCAGCGACAAGCTCAACAATTTCTCGTCGGATGTATACGGCGCCCTGGTCTCTGGCGCTCGCGTCACCGTGCCGGCGTCGCCAGCCGCCGTTCAGGTCAAGCCGCAGGCGCGCTGAGCGCCTGCTAATTTGCCGAAAAGGGCCTTTGCACAATGTCGATGAACATCGGATCGCCGAACGAAGACGGCAGTGAAAGCCCGATGACGGAGATCAACACGACGCCGCTTGTCGACGTCATGTTGGTCTTGCTCATCATCTTTCTGATCACCGTCCCGGTGGTCATACAGACTGTGGCGTTGAAACTGCCGACGGTGACAAACCTGCCAACAACGACCAAGCCTGAAAATGTCCTGCTGTCGGTCGATGCCAATTGCGACACCTATTGGGGACAGATCAAGGTTGATACCAAGCAGGAATTGCTCGATCGCGGTGTGGCTGCCCTTAAGGCCGAAATTGCCCGCCAGGAAGCGCTGGGCGGCAAGATCGAACTGCCGGAAGTGCATATTCGCGGGGACAAGGATATGGAATATCGCTGCGTGGGCGGGGTTATCTTCACCATGCAGCGTGCCGGATTCCTGAAAATCGGCTTTATATCCGAACCTGTCGCCGGACAGGTCGTTCGATAACCGGATCGGGGTGGGTCACGGCCCCCCCGCTTCGTCAGCTTTGAAGGAGTAATACCCCATGGCAATTTCGATGGGCGGGGAAGAAGGCGCCCCGATGAACGACATGAACACGACTCCGTTGATCGACGTGATGCTCGTGTTGCTGATCATGTTCATCATCACGATCCCGCCGCAGACCCATGCGGTGAAGCTGGATCTGCCGGCACCGAACAACAATCCGACCAATGTCGACCCGGTGTTCAATCAGGTCGATATCGATTTCCTGAACAATATTTATTGGAACAAGACCGAGGTCGATCTGGCGACCTTGCGTTCCTATATGCGCCAAGCCGCTTCGATGCCGACCCAGCCCGAGCTGCGTCTGCGCCCCGAAGGCCTGGCCAAATATGAAATCGTCGACAAGGTCATGGCGGAAGCCCAGCAGGCCGGCATCACCAAAATGGGCTTTGTCGGTAACGAAGCCTATGCCAATTAATTAACTATTGGCTGAATTTGCGGAGGGGCGGGCAGCAGTGTCCGCCCCTTTTGCTTGGCGCAAACAAGCGGCGCGGCCGTTGCACTGACCGGGATACGCAGCTCGATCCAAAGTGCAATATTTCTGTTGTCTGATGCTTGCGCACTGATCCAGTTGGCTATTATTATTAAAACATAGGTAATCGCTTGCTTGACCCGGGACCCAGTCATGTTTTCGCGGGCAAGTGAAGACGGTCCCGGTATAGCCCGGGTCGAGTCATTTGATTGAGCCGCATTGAACAGAAAATCATACGACTGACATTGCCGGCAGGGCCAGACAATCGCAGGGTGCGGCCCCGCTTTTGCCCCACGGTTACGCCTTACGCCACTTGTGGTCGCACCTCTTCAAACTGCAACCGAGCCAACTTGGCATAAAGGCCACCACCCGCGATCAGCCGGTCATGGGTGCCTTCGGCGACGATGCGGCCATGGTCCATGACGATGATCCGGTCGGCATTGCGCACGGTGGCGAGGCGATGCGCGATGACAAGCGTCGTGCGACCCCGCATCAGCGATTCCAAAGCGGCTTGGACAAGACGCTCGCTTTCGCTGTCGAGCGCGCTGGTCGCTTCGTCCAGCAACAATATGGGTGCGTCGCGCAAAATAGCCCGGGCGATGGCAAGGCGCTGGCGTTGGCCGCCCGACAGGCGGGTCCCGGCCTCCCCCAGAAAACTGTTGATACCTTCGGGAAGCTGTTTCAGGAAGGTGTCTGCGTGGGCTGCCTCGGCCGCGGCCCAGACCTCGGCTTCGCTTGCCGATGGCCTGCCGTAACGGATATTTTCGAGCGCACTGGCGGCAAAGATAACTGTTTCCTGCGGCACCACAGCGATGCGGGCCCGGACCTGTTCGGGGTCGGCGGCGATCAATGGCACGCCGTCGAGACGAATTTCACCGCGTTCCGGATCGTAAAACCGTTGCACGAGCTGGAACAAGGTCGATTTTCCAGCGCCCGATGGGCCGACCACCGCGACCGTTTCGCCAGCCGCGATATCGAGACTGAAATCGATCAGCGCAGCGCCCTCGGGCTTTGACGGGTAGTGAAAGGTGACGTGATCGAGGCACAGGGCGCCACGCGGCGGCACCGGCAGGGGCGTCGCATGTTCGGGTGCGCGTATGCCCGGGCGAGCCGCGAGCAATTCCTCCATCCGGGCGCTGGCGCCGGCCGCACGCATGAAATCGCCATAGACTTCGGTCAATGTGCCGAATGCGCCGGCGACAATGGCGGCAGCAAACACAAAGGCAGCGATGGTACCGCCTGTCAGCCGGCCGGAAATAACGTCCAACGCGCCTTGCCAAAGCACGAGCGTGATGGCGCCAAAAATCAGCGTGATGACGACGGCGGTCATGCCCGCACGCAGGCGGATGCGGCGTTTAGCGGTATCAAACGCTGCTTCAACGGCGGTGCCAAAGCGTTCGGCCTCACGCCGTTCCTGGGTAAAGGCCTGGACGATTTTGATGGCGCCCAGTACCTCGGCAACCATCGTGCCAACGCCCGCAACGCGATCCTGGCTGGTTTTCGACATGTCACGAACGCGGCGACCGAGCCAGACAATCGGCAGGATCGTGATGGGAATAACCAGCAACATCAATGCCGTAAGTTTGGGGCTTTGCACGGCCATATAGGCAATGCCGCCGATGCCCATGACCACGTTACGCAGCGCCATCGAGGCGCCGGACGACACGACCTGTTCGATGACCGCCGTATCGCTGGTCAGCCGGGATGCGATTTCAGCGGGCCGGTTTTCTTCAAAAAACACCGGGTCGAGCGTCAGCAAATGGCCTTGAACGGTTTTGCGCAGATCGGCGACGACACGCTCCCCGATCCAGCTGACAAAGTAAAATCGAAATGCCGTCGCCACGCCCATCAGGATGACGATCCCCAGCATCGCCCAGAAATAGGGCGCGACAGCAGCAGGATCGGAGCCTTTGGCAAAGCCATTGTCGACGATCAGCTTCAGGCCCTGCGGGATCGCGAGCGTCGCCAAGGCAGCGATCACCAACGAGGTCAGCGCCGCCACAAGTTGCCATGGATAGGCCCGGGCAAACCGCCACAGCAAAATCAGGCGCGATAATTTGCGCGGCGCCCTTGCCGACGTCGACACCTGATTGGCCTTTCGACCATCCTGTGTCGTCGCCACGGACTCAATCAAGATAGGGCGGTCGGTAAAATGTGCGGGCTCGGTCATGCGCATTGATAGCAGGGGTTTGAGTGTGGCTCAATCTTTGCGGATGACGCAGGTTGCTGCTGTGGCGAAATAGTTTTCGATTCGTGACGTTCTTCGCTTTGTGCTGCAACTGCGATATGGCACAAGCCGTGTCGTACGGGGTTTCTGCCTCGCGCCAAAGGATCTTTGATGCTCTACACCGCCCATGAAATGCAGCGCGCCTGGCTTGCCGGGATGGGAAGCATGGCCGAATCGACGTCGAACTGGTTGCTCAGCCCGATCAATCCGATCGCCTATGTCGGGGCCAGTCCGGTGATGGCCCGGGCGCTGGAAGTTTTTGCCCATGCTGCCGCGCCGCGCGGAAAGCCGCCATTCGGCCTGGATGTCACGATCGTCGATGGCACCAGCGTCGCCGTCAGCGAAGAGGTCGTGGCGCGGTTGCCATTTGGCCAGCTCAAGCATTTCAACCGCGCCATTTCGGGCCGCAACGATCCGCGGGTGCTGATCATCGCGCCGATGTCGGGCCATTATGCCACCTTGTTGCGTGGGACGGTCGAGCGGCTGCTGCCCGACCATGAGGTCTACATCACCGATTGGCGCGATGCCAAAATGGTGCCGCTGTCGGAAGGCAAGTTCGATCTGAATGACTATATCGATTATATAATAAATTTTGCCGAAATTATCGGTGCCGGTTCGCACATGCTCGCCGTGTGCCAGCCAGCGGTGCCGGCCTATGCCGCTGTTGCCTATATGTCGGCGCACGACAATCCGGCGACGCCGTTGACGCTGACCATGATGGGCGGGCCAGTCGATACGCGCTGCGCCCCGACATCGGTTGACGACCTTGCCACCGAACGACCCTATGCCTGGTTTGAACAGACCGTTATTGCCCGCGTGCCCGACACTTACCCGGGCGGCGGCCGCAAGGTTTATCCAGGATTTTTGCAGCTGGCCGGCTTCATGTCGATGAACCTTGCCAATCACATGAAATCGCATTGGGAAATGTTTAAACATCTGGTTGCCGGCGATGACGACAGTGCCGATGCGACCAAGGCGTTTTATGTGGAATACCGGTCGGTCTGTGACATGACGGCGGAATTTTACCTGCAAACGATCGATGTCGTGTTTCAGCGTCAGGCCATCGCCAAGGGTGAGTTTGTCCACCGCGACCATATCGTCAATCCGGGCGATATCAATCGCACGGCCCTCCTCGCTATCGAGGGCGAACGCGACGATATTTCAGGGCTCGGCCAGACCAGGGCCGCCCTCGAACTGGCGACCGGGCTCCCCGAGGCCAAAAAGCAATATTACATGGCCGAAGGCACTGGCCATTTCGGCATCTTCAATGGCCGTAAATGGCGTGAAAGCGTTGCCCCAATCGTCGAAGATTTCATTCGCCGCCATGATCCGGTGCAGGGTGAAACGCCGCTGGTGCGCCTGATCCGGCATATCGAGCCAGCCATTGTCCCGGGCATCGAAGTCGCCTGACCTCACGGAAATTTCGCAGACATGATCGGCCGCATGGTAAGGCCAGGTAGCGACCAATTGCCGCAAAGGCATAGTGCTGACCAATCGATAGTATTTCCGTAACTTTTTCAGTCTTAATCTTGCGGTGGGTTAGCGCATCGCTGGCTGTAATCGAGGGAGATTATTCATGATCAGAGCAAGCTTGGGAAAGACTGTTTTACTGGCATCCATCATGTCTATTTCTGCCGGATTGGCTACTGCGGCCAGTGCGACGACTTATATTGCGACCCTGTCGGGAGCAAATGAACGACCCGCACCGAACAGTTCAACAGCGACAGGATTTGGTACGCTTGTGCTTTCAAGGGATGGCACCAAGTTCAGCGTAAAAATCGATTTTTCGGGACTGACAGGCAACGCGGCTGCCGGCCATGTGCATTGCTGCAATACGACTGCCGGCAATGGTCCCGTAGCGATCGGCTTTGTGGCGCCCGCGGCGACCAGCGGCTCGATCGTCGGAAGTTTTGATCTGACCAAGGCCAGCACTTACAGTTCCGGTTTCTTCAACACGCTCGGCGGCGGAACGGTTGCCGGCTCGCGTTCGGCCTTTCTTAATGGGCTGAATGGCGGTCTTCAATATTTCAACGTCCACACCGCGAGATTTCCTGGCGGCGAAATCAGGGGCCAGCTGGTCCTGTCCGTCGTACCGGAGCCCGCCAACTGGGCCTTGTTGATTGCCGGCTTTGGGCTGACCGGGGCGGTCATGCGGCGCCGGCGGGAAAACACGCTGATCGCCTAGGCGTTACAGGCACGAAATTCGGCGTATGCTCCATGCGTCGCTATTTCAGCTTCCGCCGTGATGGCGGGCTATGGCCGGCAACATCAAAACCCCTGTTGCCGGCTGTCGCGCGTTCAAGCTGACAATGCTGCTTCCTTTTCGGCCAGCGCCAGCCAGCGCTCCTCGGCGGCGGCAAGATCGACGCGGACGCGATCGAGCTCGGCACTTGTGCTGGCGAAACGTTTGGGATCGCGCGTGTACAGCACCGGGTCTGCCAGCACGGCTTCGTGGCGGGCGACAGCGGTCGTCAACAGCGCCAGTTTTTTTGGCAGATCGGCCAATTCGCGGGCGTCATTGTAGCTGAGTTTGCCGGCCTTGGGCTTGGGCGATGCCGGCGTATTGGCATTGCTGGCCTTGGGTCGGCTGGCGTTGCGCGCCGCCACCGCCTTTTCCTTGCGCAGCGCCGCCCAATCCGACCAGCCGCCAACTACAGTCTCGCTGTTGCCCTCGCCATCCAGCGCCACCACCATGGTGACAACGCGATCGAGAAAGGCGCGGTCATGGCTAACCAGCAATACGGTGCCGGCGTAATCGTCCAGCACTTCTTCCAACAGGTCGAGCGTTTCCATGTCGAGGTCGTTGGTCGGTTCATCGAGTACGAGCAGGTTTGATGGCGTCGCAAATTCACGCGCCAGCAACAGCCGGCTGCGTTCGCCACCCGAAAACCCGTCAACCGGCGCGTCGACAACCGAGGGGTCGAACAGGAATTCCTTCAGATAGCCGGCAATATGCTTGCGCACGCCATTGACCTCCAGCCAGTCGCCGCCGTCCGCCAGCACGTCGCGCACAGTCTTGCCGACGCCGTCTTCGGCATCGAGGCGCTGGCGGCGCTGATCGATGACGGTCGGGTTGAGCGTTTTGGCACGTTTTATCTGGCCGCTGTCTGGCTCGATCTGGCCTAGCAACAACCGGATCAGCGTCGACTTGCCCGCGCCATTCGGGCCGATGATGCCGATACGGTCACCGCGGCGGATGCGCAGATTCAAATCGCGCAAAATCGGCCGGCTGCCAAAGCTTTTGGCGACATGCGTTGCATCGACCAGCACCTTGGTTTTGGCATCATCGCTGCTGGTCGCGAGCTTTGCCACCGCATCGCCCGTCGTCATCGCCTTGCGTTCGGCCCGCAGCTCGATCAGCTTGGCCAGCCGGCCTTCGTTGCGGCTGCGTCTCGCGGTAACGCCGCGTAGCAGCCAATGTTCTTCCTGTTTCAGCCGGGCATCGAGGCGCGACGCGGTTTTTTCCTCATCGCGGGCGAGTTGCTCGGCCCAGGCTTCAAAACCACCAAAACCGACTTCGGCGCGCCGCAGATTACCGCGATCGAGCCACAGGCAATTCCGGGTCAGCCGGGTCAGGAAACTACGGTCATGGCTGATCGACAGAAAGCCGCCACCAAAACGATCCAGCCAGTTTTCCAGCCATTCGATGGCGGCGATGTCGAGGTGGTTGGTCGGTTCATCGAGCAACAACAGATCGGGTTGTTCAGCCAGGGCCCGGACCAGCGCAGCGCGGCGACGCTCGCCGCCCGACGCTGTCATCGCCTCCCGATCAAGGTCGGCACCCAGCCGGTCAGCGACGGACGCCAGCAGATGTTCGGCAGGCGCATTATGGCCGGCCCGCACATAATCGCCCAATGTTTCATAGCCTGTCAGCGCCGGATCCTGTTCCAGCCGCACGATCCGCAGCCCTGATCCAACGGCGCGACGACCCTCGTCCAGCTCGATTTCGCCGGCGATCAATTTCAGCAAGGTGGTTTTCCCAACGCCATTGCGCCCGATGAGAGCGAGCCGATCGCGGGCGTCGATGGTCAAGTCAAGGCCACGGAACAGCCAGCTGCCACCCTGGCGCAAGCCGGCATTTTCAAGTGTCAGGATCGGATCGGGCATGATGGGCCTTGGTTGCTGCAGGTGCCAACTGGCGCGGAATCGGGCTTTGCGCAACCATTGTTCGTCAGGGCGCCAAACTGTATGCCGCCAGGGTCGAATGTGTCACATTCATTGACGGTTCAGTGGCAAAAGGTAATGCAAGGCAAGAACGAAAGCCATTTATTGCCCATGCCCGTCCGTTATCAGATCCCGTTGCTCGTGTTGGCCATGGCCGGCGCTGTGCCGTGTTTTGCATTTGCCGGCAATGCTGTTCAGGAAATGGTTGAGGCTGGCCAGATCATGCCGCTGGAAACCATTCGCCGCAATGTCATTGCCTCGACGCCCGGTGAATATGTCGGCGTCGAATTCGATACGGGTAGCAAGCGCTACCGGTTCCGGTTCATGCAAAATGGTGCGCTGGTGAATGTCGACGTCGATGCCCGGACCGGGCGTCGCCTGGCAGCTCGACAGAGTTTTTAGAGATTTCCCCACAAGGACTGTTAATGCGTATACTTGTTGTCGAAGACGAACCTAATCTGTTGCGCCAATTAAAATCCGGGCTTGAAGCGGCGGGCTATGCTGTTGATACCGCCGCTGATGGCGAAGATGGCCATTATCTCGGCCTGACCGAAACCTATGATGCGGTGGTGCTTGATCTTGGCTTGCCCGAACTCGACGGGCTGTCGGTGCTCGATCGCTGGCGCAAGGGGGCAAGGATGATGCCGGTGCTGGTGTTGACGGCGCGTGACAGCTGGTCGGACAAGGTTGCAGGGCTCGATGCCGGTGCCGATGATTATCTGGCAAAGCCCTTTCAAACCGAAGAGCTCGTGGCGCGCTTGCGCGCGTTGATCCGCCGCGCTGCAGGCCAGGCGACTTCGGAACTTGTGGCCGGCGATGTGCGCCTTGATGCGCGGTCGGGCCGGGTGACGCTGGATGGAGAACCGGTCAAACTTACGGCGCAGGAATTCAAGCTGCTGAGCTACCTCATGCACCACAAGGGCAAGGTCGTCAGCCGTACCGAATTGATCGAGCATATTTATGATCAGGATTTTGATCGTGATTCCAATACAATCGAGGTTTTCATCACCCGTATTCGAAAAAAACTTGGGGCCGATCTGATCAACACGACCCGCGGCCTTGGCTACAGCCTCACCGATTCCGCCTGATCCGGCCGCCGTTTCACGCTGGTCGCTGACGGGATCGCTGCGCCTGCGCATGATTGCGCTGGCGGCAATCTGGATCGTGCCTTTGCTCAGCCTTGGTGGTATCGCGCTCGATCGTGTGCTGGTCGGCGCCATCACGCGCAATTTCGATGCCCAGCTTGATTTCACGCTGGCCGGCATGATCAACGCGGCCAATCTGGACGAAACAAATGCCGTGCGGTTTACCAGGGCGCTTGGTGACCAGCGTTTTTCAGACCCGTATTCGGGGCTGTACTGGCAGGTTTCGGCGGCCGATCAGCCGCCGTTTCCGTCACGATCTTTATGGGATCGGTTGCTGGACGGGGCGCCCGAAGCAGCCTGTGTGAAACCCTGTCATTATGATTCGACGGTTTTTGTCGGGGAACCCTTGCGGGTTGTCGGTCGGGATGTGCGCCTTCCGGGTTCGCCGACGATATTTTATTTTCAGGTGGCGCAATCGACGCGGGAGCTGGCGGTGCAGATCGGCGACCTGCGCAATATCCTGCGCTGGTCGCTGGGCGTGCTGGGTCTTGGGTTGCTGGCGCTGGCAGCGTTGCAATCGACCTATGGCCTGTCGCCGCTGGGGCGCGTCAGCCGAGCCATCGCTGCTGTCCGGTCGGGGGCTGCCAGCCGGGTGCCGCAGGATTTCCCGTTGGAAATCGCGCCGCTGGTCAGTGAAATCAACGAATTGCTCGATCACAACCAGGCCCAGGCCGAAGCAGCTCGGCGGCATGCCGGCAATCTCGCCCATGCGCTGAAAACGCCGATGAGCGTCCTGATCGGTGAAACCCAGGGCCGCAATGATCCCCTGTCGCAAACCGTTGCCGCCCAGGTTCAGGTCATGCGCCGCCATGTCGATCACCAGTTGGCACGAGCGCGTGCGACGGGGCCGCGTGGCGCCTCGGCTGCGCGAACGGAGGTCTGGCCGGTGTTGCAGAGCATCATCCGTACCGTCACCCGCATTCATGGTGACCGCGACGTCACCATCGATATCGCCGGCGACAGGGGCCAGATATTTCGCGGCGAACGTCAGGATCTTGAGGAAATCATCGGCAATCTGATCGATAACGCGGCGCTGCACGGGGCAGGGCGGGCCTTTGTAACGGTAGGGGCGCATCCTGCCGGCCTTGAAATCCTGATCGAGGATGATGGTCCGGGCATCAGCGCCGCCGACCGGACCCGGCTATTCACCCGCGGCGAACGGCTTGACACCAACAAACCAGGCACCGGCCTTGGCCTCGCCATCGCCCGTGATGTCGCCGAGCTATATGGTGGCTCCATTGAACTCGCGGAATCAGAGGATCTGGGCGGCTTGCTGGTGCGATTGATCCTGCCGTCTGCCTGATTTGGGATCAGGCCGCCAATGCCTGCTGTTCACCGCGCGAAGCCCAGATACAGGCCGCAAGGATGATCGCGGCCCCTACCCAGACCTGCGGCCGCACAGGCTCGGCAAAAAACAGCCAGCCGAAAAGCGCCGCCCAGGGCAGCCCGGTAAATTCCATGACGGCCAGTATCTGCGCCTCCAGACGTGCATAGGCCCGGGCCAGAAACTGCATGCCGATATTGCCGCAAACACCCATGATGATCAGCCAGACAATGGTATCACCATCGGGCAGGCCATGCCGGAGTGCGATTGGCGACAGGACCAGCATCGGCACGACGGCACCCATCAGTGTGATGATCGTCGCGCCATCGCTGGCCGCGCGAGCCCGCAGAATGACGGCGCTGGCGGCATAGGCGACTGCTGAATAAAGCACGGCTGCCAACGCCAACAGGCGCTCGCCGCTGAAATCAGGAGCGCCATGAACGGTTACCGCGACGCCGGCGAAGCCGATCAGGCTGGCTGCAACATAGCGGGCGCGCATCGGTTCGCCCAACGTCAGGCTCGCCAGCGGCGCGACCAGCAGCGGCGCAATAAAGGCGATGGTGAGGGTTTCGGCCAGCGGCAGCACCGACACGCCATAATAAAAAGTAAAGGCCATCGTCGCGATCAATATCCCGCGCGCCAAATGCACGGGCAGCATGGCGCGGGTGATCGCTGGTCGGCCCTGCCATTGCCAGACGCCGAGCGCCAGCGCCGATCCGGTGACATAACGGCCAAGCGTTACCAGCTCGACGCTGTTGGAACGCGTCAGATGCTTGACGATCGCATCCATGGCGCAGAGCGCGCCGATGCCGGCAGCGGCTTGCAGCAGGGCAGGGGCGCGTGACATTGCCGGATCAGGCGGTTTCGTCGAACAATTCACGGCCGATCAGATAGCGCCGGATTTCACTGGTGCCGGCGCCGATTTCATAAAGTTTTGCGTCGCGCAGCAAACGCCCGGTCGGATAATCATTGATATAGCCGTTGCCGCCAAGGCACTGGATCGCCTCCAGCGCCATCCAGGTGGCTTTTTCCGCTGAATAAAGGATGCAGCCGGCCGAATCCTTGCGCGTCGTTTCACCGCGATCGCAGGCTTCTGCCACCGCATAACTATAGGCCCGCGCCGTCGATTGCGCGACATACATGTCGGCGAGCTTGCCCTGCATCAACTGAAAGGTGCCGATCGATTGGCCGAACTGTTTCCTGTCATGGACATAGGGCACGACCACATCCATGCACGCCGCCATGATGCCCAGCGGCCCGCCGCTGAGCACGACGCGTTCATAATCCAGCCCCGACATCAAAACCTTGGCGCCCATGCCGACACCGCCAAGCACATTTTCGGCCGGCACTTCGCAATCTTCAAAGACCAGTTCGCAGGTATTGGAGCCGCGCATGCCCAATTTGTCGAGCTTTTGCGCCGTTGAAAACCCTTTCATGCCGCGCTCGATCAGGAAGGCGGTAATGCCGCGCGGACCAGCTTCCGGGTCGGTCTTGCCATAAACCACCAGCGTGGTGGCGTCAGGGCCATTGGTGATCCAGAATTTATTGCCGTTCAGCACAAAGGCGTCATTGCCCTTGCGTTCCGCCCGCATCCGCATCGAAATCACATCGGAGCCACTGCCCGGTTCCGACATGGCGAGGCTGCCGACATGCTCGCCCGAGATCAGCTTTGGCAGATAGCGGATCTTTTGTTCCGGCGTTCCCCAACGCGCGATCTGGTTGATGCAAAGATTGGAATGCGCGCCATAGGACAGGGCAACCGACGCCGAGGCGCGGCTGATTTCTTCAATGGCAATGACATGGGCGAGATAACCGAGCCCGGCGCCGCCATCGGCTTCACCAACCGTGATGCCGTGGAGGCCAAGGTCACCCAGCTTTTTCCACAAATCCATCGGGAACTGGTTGGTTGCGTCGATTTCCGCCGCACGCGGCGCGATTTCGGCGGCAGCAAAGGCAGCGACACTGTCGCGCAGCATGTCGATGGTCTCGCCATGGTTGAAGCGCAATTGGGAAAGCATCGATGATATCCTGTTTCGAGGCCAAAGCGTTTCAGCAGCGTCTGCGTCTGCTGGCAATGGCCAGATCTTAAAAATCCCGTCCGAAACCGGCGCAAGTTTACAAAATTGACAGTTTCGGGCGTTTTTCACGGTCAGGGCCGGGTGTCGCTGGCAGGCCACCCTGCTTGCGGCAATTTCTAGCTGATTTCATGCCTGTAGGACAGTCATTTGCGAGGCTGTGGCAGCCAGGCATATGAAAAAACTAACCGCTTATTTCCACAAGCAGCATGCCATCGGCAATTTGATCGCCCGCCGCCACATGGACGGCGCCGACGACGCCGGCGGCGCGGGCCGTTATGCGATGTTCCATCTTCATGGCTTCCAGCACCAACAGCCGATCGCCGGCAGAAACCGATTGGCCGGGGCTGACATCCACCGCCAGCACGCGGCCGGGCATCGGGGCGATGATGCGGCCATCGCTGATCCCGGCAACGGCGGCCTTTTTGGGTGCTGTCAGGCCCAGCCGCCAGGTCTGGCCGGCGATGCGGACCTCGATCAGATCATTGCCAGTGATAACGGTGCCGCTTGTCAGCTTACCGCCGATATCGGCCGTGACGCTGGGGCCGGTCGCTGTTGCGCCAACCTCGGCGATGCCGTCCAGTCCGGCGATGCGCCAGCGCTGGCCGTGCCGCCGCAAACCGAGGCTGTGCATCACATCGCCATTCCAGAATCGAAACCGGCGTTCTTCTGGCAGATTCAGGCGAAAGCCGCTTTGCGCAAAAATACCGCCGACCGGTAGTGGCTGCAATGCTAGCGCCAGTGCCGCCAGCAGCAGCGCGGTTTCCGGAACATCGCTTGCAGCTCCAAGGTCTTCTGCGTGGCGCGCAATAAAGCCCGTATCGATATCGCCGGCGCGAAACGCCGGGTGGTTGGCAAGCCGGGCCAGAAAGGCGCGGTTGGATTTCAACCCCGTAACGACGCTGGCATCGAGCGCCGACACCAGCCGGTCGATGGCCTGTGCGCGGGTCGCGCCCCAGGCAATGACCTTGGCGATCATCGGGTCATAATCCAGCCCGATGACGCTGCCGGTTTCAACCCCGGTGTCGATACGAATACCATCACCGGCGCCAAACTCCAGCCGGGTCAATGTGCCGGTGGAGGGCAGGAACCCGCCCTCTGCGTCTTCGGCGTATAGCCGGGCCTCGACCGCATGGCCATTGACGACAAGCGCCGCCTGGCTGAGCGGCAGCATTTCACCACGCGCCACGCGTAGTTGCCATTCAACCAGATCCTGGCCGGTAATGGCCTCGGTGACCGGATGTTCGACCTGCAGGCGCGTGTTCATTTCCATGAAGTAAAACGCCGGATCGCCATTGGCATCGATGCTATCCAGATCAAGGATGAATTCGACCGTGCCGGCGCCTTCATAGCCGATGGCATGGGCGGCCGTGGCCGCCGCAACCCCGAGTGTATGGCGCAAGCGCTCCGAAAGACCGGGGGCAGGGGCTTCCTCGATGACTTTCTGGTGGCGGCGCTGCAAGGAGCAATCGCGTTCGAACAGATGCACGACATTGCCGCTCGAATCGGCAAAAACCTGCACTTCGACATGGCGGGGACGGGTGATGAGTTTTTCCAGCAGCACCGCAGCATTGCCAAAACTCGCCTGGCCTTCGCGCTGCGCCGCCATCAGTGCATCCTGGAATTCTGCCGGCGTCGCCACACTGCGCATGCCCTTGCCGCCGCCGCCGGCGACCGCCTTGATAAGCAGCGGAAAGCCAACCGATTCAGCAGCGCGCTGCAACCGCACCAGCGATTGATCATTGCCCTGATAGCCCGGCGTGATCGGCACGCCGGCCTTTTTCATCGCTGATTTGGCGCTGTCCTTCAATGCCATGACGCGCATCGCCGCCTCGGGCGGGCCAACGAAGATCAACCCGGCCTTGCGCACCGCCTTGGCGAAATCGGCGTTTTCACTGAGGAATCCATAGCCCGGGTGGATGGCATCGGCGCCGGTGTGCCGCGCCGCCGCGATTATCGCGTCGCTGTCGAGATAGGGCCGTGCGTCTGCCGGGCCAATGGCGATCGATTGCCCGGCCTCCCGCACATAGGGGCTGTCAGCGTCGGTATCGGCATAGACCGCGACCGTGGCGATGCCCATGGCGTGCGCCGTGCGAATGATGCGCCGGGCGATTTCACCGCGATTGACGATGAGCAGCTTATGCATCAAAATTCCAGCCCGGTCGGCGTTTTTCAAAAAATGCCGCGAGACCCTCGCGGCCTTCGGCGCTGGCGCGACGGGCGGCGATGCGGGCGGCGGTGAGGGCCCGCAAATCATCGGTTATCGGCCGACCGGCAACGTCGCGGATCAGCGCCTTGGCATCGGCAACGGCGCCCGGTGCAGCGCTGCCCAGATGCGCCAGCCAATTGGCGATCACGGCATCGGCGGCTTCGCCATCGATGGCGGTTTCATGGATCAGGCCCATGGCAAGCGCTTGCGCCGAGCCAAAGCCTTCTGCCGTCAGAAACCACCGCCGGGCCTGCGTGACGCCGATTTTGGCGATGACGAACGGCGATATGGTGGCGGGGGTCAGCCCCAGCCGCACTTCCGACAGGCGGAACTGCGCGCCATCCAACGCCACAGCCATATCGGCACAGGCAACCAGCCCGACGCCGCCACCGGCAACATTGCCGTGAACCCGCGCAATCACCGGCTTTGGGCAAGTATCGATGGCCTGCAGCATAGCGGACAGCGCCAGCGCATCGGCGCGATTTTCAGGCTCGCTCCAGCCAGCGGCGCGGCGCATCCAGTCAAGATCGGCGCCGGCGCAAAAGGATTTGCCGGCGCCGGACAGGATGATGGCGCGTACGGACGCATCGCCGCCAAGCCGGGTGAAACCATCGGTCAGTGCAGCGATCAGGCCTTCGTCAAAGGCATTGTGGCGTTCCGGGCGGTTGAGGGTGACGCGGGCGGTGCCGTGCGCATCGATGACGACGTCGAGGCTCATGCGACAGCGTCCGGTTTTCTGGCGACCGTGATCCATGCAAGGGTCAGCGCCGTTGCGATTTCGTTACGGGAACTTTCAACGATCAGGCCAGCCGCCGCTAACGCCCGCGCATAGCCATGGGTTGGAATATAATCCCCAATCACCGCCACCCCGCCCGGGCGCAGCACGCGGGCGATTTCATGACAGGCCGTGTCCCGTTCCGCTTTGTCTTCGACATTGTGGAGGCAGAACAGCGAGAGCACACGGTCCATCGTGCCATCGGCAAAGGCGAGGCTGCGGGCGTCGCCATCCTGCAGCGTCACCCGATCGATAACATTTTCAAGCGCGATATTGCGGCGCGTAACTGCCGCCTCATTGTTGGAAAGGTCTTTTGCCAACCAGATGTCGATCCCAGTCGCATGGCCGGTGGTCAGCCGCTTTGCCGCACCGATCAGCAACAGGCCGGCACCTGTGCCGATATCCAGCAGCTGTTCGTCGCCCGACAGCGCTGCAAGATCGAGCATGCGATCGCGCACCCGGAATTTCCCGACGAACACGTAGACGAGCATCGAACTGCCAAGGATCAACGGGACGGCGCTGCATATCAGCAGCAACGGCCCGGCAAATCGACCGATCCAGTCGTCACCGCCCAGCGCCGCTGCCAACCCGCCTGCCAAAAATAGCGCTATCGCTGCCATGAACAGTCCCCGGATCACCCCGGGCGCGTCAAAGCCATAGGCGGGTTTTTCCACCATCACATCCGAAACGTGCCAAAACGCGTTTCCGGCACCGGCTGTTGCAGGCTGGCGGCAAGGCTTAGCGCCACGACGGCGCGGGTGTCGGCAGGGTCGATGATGCCATCGTCCCACAGCCGCGCGCTGGCGTGATAGGGATGGCCTTCGCGTTCATATTGGGCGCGAATCGGGGCCTTGAAGGCTTCTTCCTCTTTCGCCGATTTGAAACCGCCGGTCTTGACCGTCGCCAGCACGCTTGCCGCCTGGTCGCCGCCCATCACGCTGATCCGGGCATTGGGCCACATCCAGAGGAACCGTGGCGAATAGGCGCGGCCGCACATGCCATAATTGCCGGCGCCAAAGCTGCCGCCGGTGACGACCGTGATCTTTGGGACCGCGGCACAGGCCACCGCCGTGACCAGCTTGGCGCCATGTTTGGCGATGCCCTCGTTTTCGAACCGCTTGCCGACCATGAAGCCAGAAATATTCTGGAGGAACAACAAGGGGATGCGGCGCTGACAAGCGAGTTCGATGAAATGCGCGCCTTTCTGGGCGCTTTCAGAGAATAAGATGCCATTGTTGGCCAGAATTGCGACCGGATAGCCCTCGATCCGGGCAAAGCCGGTAACCAGCGTCTCCCCGAACCTGGCCTTGAAAGCGTGGAATTCTGAATCATCGACGATCCGAGCGATGACTTCATGAACATCGACCGGATGGCGGGTGTCGAGCGGCGCGAGCGCGTGGAGATCGCTGGCCGGGTAACGCGGTGGCCGGGCCGGCTGCGGCGCCACCGCATCGCGCGCCGGCAAGGTGGCGATGATGTTCCGGGCGATGCGCAGCGCGTCACTGTCATCATCGGCCAGATGATCGGCAACGCCCGAAAGCCGCGTATGGACATCACCGCCGCCAAGTTCTTCGGCCGTCACTTCCTCGCCGGTTGCCGCCTTGACCAGCGGCGGCCCGCCCAGAAAAATCGTCCCCTGATCGCGGACGATGATCGATTCATCGGCCATCGCCGGCACATAGGCGCCGCCCGCCGTGCAACTGCCCATGACGACGGCGATCTGGGTGATGCCGACGGCCGACATATTGGCCTGGTTGAAGAAAATCCGGCCGAAATGTTCGCGGTCGGGGAAAACTTCGTCCTGGCGTGGCAAATTGGCGCCACCTGAATCGACAAGATAAACGCAGGGCAGGGCATTTTGCGCAGCAATTTCCTGGGCGCGGAGGTGTTTTTTGACCGTCAAGGGATAATAGCTGCCGCCTTTCACCGTCGCGTCATTGGCGATGATGAGGCATATTTGCCCGGCGACCTGCCCCACACCGGCGATAAGGCCGGCAGCCGGCACGTCCTCGCCATAGACCTCATGCGCTGCAAACTGGCCTATTTCGAGAAACGCCGTGCCGGGATCGAGCAGGGCCTCCACCCGCTGGC
>JBBRIC010000007.1:0-51048 GCA_038221665.1 Sphingomonadales bacterium | reverse complement strand
CTTCGCGATCGGCCTGCCACGCCGCCACGGCTTCGGCCGGGATGGGGCCATTATGCGCCGGCATCGAATAATTGGCGGTGCGCTGAAACACGGTCAGCGATGCGGCTTGCGCCGCGATCACCGGGATCGACTGGATGGCTGACGACCCCGTGCCGATGATCCCGACATGTTTGCCGGTAAAATCGACACCCGCATGCGGCCAGCGCGAAGTGCGATAGAGCGCGCCCGTGAAATCATCGATGCCGGGGAAATCGACCTCGGTCGGTACCGACAGGCAGCCGGTCGCCAGCACGCAGAATTTCGCGACAAAGCGGTCGCCAGCATCGGTCATTATTTGCCAGCGATTGGTCGCTGCGTCGAAATGCGCCGCTGTCACCCGGGTGTCGAACTGCATGTCGCGGCGCAGATCGAAACGGTCGGCAACATGATCGGCATAGCGCAGCAATTCGGCCTGGGGGGCATAGCGTTCCGACCAGTGCCAGTCATTTTCCAGCTCGGGCGAGAATGAAAAACTATATTCAAGGCTCTGGATATCGACGCGGGCGCCAGGGTATCGGTTCCAGAACCAGGTGCCGCCAACATCGCTGCCGGCCTCCACGACACGCGCGGTCAGCCCGAGCGCCCGCACCCGATGCAACATATACATGCCCGAAAAACCCGCCCCGATGATAAGGACATCGACTTCGCGCCCATCAATTGCTGCCTCGATCATTGCTCACCCTATCACGCCGATTTCCATTGAAACCTAGCATGGCCGGCGCGCGCGGCGAACCTGTCGCTTCTGGGATGACTTAACGCCGGGGCTTTGCCACTATGCGGTGGCAGGAGGAAACGTCATGACTCGCTTGGTAACCCATGATCTGGCCATTCGGCCGACGCGCGACGAACTTGCGGCGCAGGATTTCACCTCGTCGCTGCGCGGCCATGTCCTCAATCACATGGCGGCGACGCTGAAGGCGCGGTACGAGACCCGGATTGCGCCGCGCCAGCCAACGCCGCCGGCCGATAGCCGCGCCGTCCATGCCGCCATCAAGGGTGACACGTATTTCCGCTTTTATTCGGCGCTTCGCATCGGTGCGCAGGAAATGGTCTGGGCCAGCGTCAATAATGCCGTTACGCGCGATGCCGCGCGGCTGGTGGCAACCGCAAAGGCGCTGTCCACGACCGGCACCGGAGCCCTGACGCTCGATCCAACGCTTGCAGTGCCGCGCAACGTCAGCGCCATCGACGTGCACCATATGCCCGGCAGCTATGCGGCCGAAAGCGACAGCGAAGACCTTTCCGCCGGCGCTACCTATGACAATGGCCTGTCGGTGTTTTCGTTCGGGCTGATGGGCGATAACCTTGATGACATCGGCCAAAGCAGCGCCTTTTGGCTGCGGCAACGCCACCCTGATTTTGCACCCCTGGCAATCCTCGATCTCGGCTGTTCGATCGGCCACCAGACGCTGCCGTGGAAATCGGCCTATCCAGAGGCGATGGTGACCGGCATCGATGTGGCGGCGCCATGCCTGCGCTATGCCCATGGCCGGGCCCAGTCACAGGGGGTGGAGGCACATTTTGTGCAGGCCGATGCGACGGCCCTGCCCTGGCCCGACGCCAGCTTTGATCTGATCTATTCCTCGATGTTCCTCCACGAACTGCCGCTACAGGATATTGCGGCGGTATTTGCCGAATGCCGGCGCTTGTTGAAACCCGGCGGGCTGATGCTGCACTATGAACTGCCGCCCAACAACCAATTGTCGGCCTTTGATGGATTCTATCTCGACTGGGATTGCTGGTATAATAATGAACCCTATTACAAGGGTTATCGCGATCAGGACCCGGCCGCCTTGTGCGCCAATGCAGGCTTTGCAGCGCCAGGCTTTTTTCAGACCGTGGTGCCGTCGCTCGCCTGGTATGGTGAGGCTGCGGTGGCGGCTGCGCTGGCGGGGCCCGCGCAGATTGGCGGCAACACCGGTCGCCTCGCCGATGGCGTCCAATGGTTCGTCTATGGCAATTGGGCATGACCGAGGCGCGTGGCACAAGGCCGCAATTATTCGATGATCCGGCCATCGATGCGCTGGTCAAGATGCTATTGGAACTCGCCAGCGAAACCTGGGTGACGCGCGCCCGGCTGGCGGCACTGGAGGAAAAATTCGGCTCGATCGAGGATGTGGCGTTGTCGCCTGAAGCACAAACCCGGCTGGCGGCGGAACGCGATAGCTTTGTCGCCAGAATATTCAGCAGTCTGGAACGCTGACAAGCTCAGGGTCCGGTCAATACCGCGACAGCGGCCGCTGCTACCAGGGCATCACCCGCCGCGATTACTTGCCCGCTGGCCCCGGTTCGCAGCGCCGCACCGTTCCAATCGGTCATCACCCCGCCAGCACCGGTAACGATGGGCACAAGCGCCGCCCAATCATGGATTTTGAGCCCGGATTCAACGACCAGGTCGATATGCCCCGAAGCGACAAGGCCGTAATTATGGCAATCGCCGCCAAACAGGCTGTCGGCAACGCCATGGCGCAAAGCATCGATGCGTGGCAGTTCATCGGCATCGAACAGAAATGGCCCGGTCATCGCCAGCCGTGCGTTTGCCAGCCCAGCGCAGGCGCGGACATGCGCCGGCTGGCCATTCAACGTCGTCGGCTGGCCAATCGCGCCCAGCCAGCGATCGCCGATGATGCACTGATCGATGACCCCGAGCACCGGCACGCCATTTTCCATCAGCGCGATCAAGGTGCCGAACAGCGGCCGGCCAGCGATGAAGGCGCGCGTCCCATCGATCGGATCGAGCACCCAGACCCGCGCTGCATCGGGCCGGTCATCGCCATATTCCTCGCCAATTACCCCATCATCGGGGCGATGTACGGCCAAAAGCCTGCGAATGGCAGCCTCTGCCTCACGATCGGCGATGGTTACCGGCGAAAAATCGGCTTTGGTCTCGACCAGAAATGCCCGCCGGAACCAGGGCCGTATGGCGGCCGCCGCGGCATCGGCAAGAACGCTGGCCAATGCAAAGTCATCATCCGTCATGGTTGCAATTCCGTCAGGCCCAATTCGGCCAAAATCGCCGCCCTGTCGCCATCCAGCGCCGGCGCGCCTTTCCTGACCGCTGGATCGGCATGGCCCGACAGCTTGACCGGATTGCCGGCGGCCAACAGCGGGGTGCCATCGGGAAAGGCAGTTGCAATGACCATGTTGCGCGCCCGCACCTGCGGATAGGCCAGCGCCTCCGCAACATCATGCAAGGGGCCGCAGGGCACGCCGGCAGCGTCCAACAGGGCCAGCCAATGCGCTGGCGGTGCCGTGGCCAGCCTTGCTTCGATAAGATCGGCCAGCGCGTCGGCATGATCGGTGCGCGCGGCATTGCTGGCGAAACGCGGATCGCTGGCCAGCGCCGGCATTTCCAGCGCCGCCGACAACGCTGCGAACAACGCATCATTACCAGCCGCGATGACGATATAGCCAGCCTCACAGGCATAGGCGGCAAAGGGCGTGATACTGGGGTGGCGGGCCCCGAGCGGCCCGGGCGCGACCCCCGATACGGCGAAACGCGCCACGGCGTTTTCAAGGATGGCGATCTGGCCATCGAGCATGGCGACATCGACAAACTGGCCCAATCCCGTCCGGGCGCGATCGTGCAGTGCCGACAATATGCCGATGACGGTAAACAGCCCGGCGGTGATATCGCCGACCGATGTGCCGACCCGCGTCGGCTTGCCGCCCGGCCAGCCGGTGACGCTCATGATGCCGCCCATGGCTTGCACGACCATGTCATAGGCCGCCTTGTGCGCATCGGGCCCGGTCTGGCCAAAGCCCGAGGCCGCGGCATAGATCAGCCGGGGGTGGCGGGCGTGCAGCACATCCCAGCCCAGCCCCAATTTCTGCATGACGCCGGGGCGATAATTTTCGACCAGTACATCGGCCCGGGCGATCAGCGCGTCAAATATCCGGCGGTCCGCAGGCGCTTTCAGATCGAGCGCGATCGATTGCTTGCCCCGGTTGATGCTGGCGAAATAGGCGCTCTGGTCACCGAGGAAAGGCCCGATTTGCCGGCTGTCGTCACCAAGGCCAGGCCGTTCGACCTTGATGATGCGGGCGCCAAGGTCTGCCAGCACCATCGTAGCATAAGGCCCTGCCAGCACCCGCGACAGATCAACAATGAACAGATTATCGAGGGCACCCGCCATGCCCTGCCACTAGCTGCCGATATGGTCCGGTGCAAGCTGGGGCAGGGTTTTCTTTCCTTGAACATGCCATCGGAAAAGTCAGCGCCTCTGTGCGCTGGCATCGATGGGCCAATGCTCCACGAGATCGATTCGCTCGATCCAGATTGTCGACGGATTTTCGAATAATCAGCAAAAAATGCTATGTTTTAATGAGAAATTGATAAAATCCTAAATAAATTAGCTTATAAAATGCCAAAATAAGAGATTTGTTACGTGCTATGCTGACTTATCATATTCAAATGAAACGATATTTCTGATTTTAACGACCATGACAGAAAATTCACTTTAAGCGAATTGTGGTTTTTCTGAAAAAATGTTAACCGCAAATTCGCGGGAAATACTCGTTGCAAAACAGAGGGATAATTCAATGATCAAGTTCGGGGTTGCTGTCGCAGCAGTTGCGACCATAATTACGGCCGCGCCGGCTTTCGCGGTGCAGACCAATGGTAGCTTTGCAGCGGCGCTGGTAAGCGTTGCAGGATCCACGTTCGGCATTCAATCCGGAACAACATTTACGAATGCCGGTGCACTCGTCACCGGTCGGACTGGCGATTTCACCGCCTTGGGTCTGGGCACGCCATTCACATTCAACACGCTGACTGCCACCAATGGCTCGGCTGTCAGCTTTAGCGGCGCGTTCGGCAGCTTTGTCGGCACGTTGCTGAACCTGCAGACTTCAGCGGCACCGAACGCAGACGTTACATTTGATGCTTTGGGCGTGTTCACGCCTTTGTTCGGCGGCTTCGCCGCGGGCCCGGCTTCGCTGACGGCATCATTTACCCAGACCGGTGCATTGGTTGTCGGCCGGCCTCAGCCTGCGATCTCGGGCAGCTTCACCTTCTCATCACCACCGGCCAACGTGCCTGAACCAGCTACCTGGGCCTTGCTCATCGGTGGTTTCGGCCTGACCGGTGTGGCCATGCGTCGTCGTCGCACCGCCGTCGCTGCCTGAACAAATTTGGGGCGTGGCTCGGCGACGCCCCTGACAGCAAGGAAAATGGCACCGGAAACGGTGCCATTTTTTTATCCGCAAAACTTTTGACGGTCTCAGGCCCCATCAGATCGCAGCGCCGGCAATTGGCGTCGATCCATTCAAACGCGACAGCCCCCCAAAAATCGTCACCGGCCCTTTCGGTATGCCGGGTTTCTGTGCCACGGTGTCGATTGACGCTTTGGGGATAAGATCGATGGTTGTTCGCACGTTCATATTGGCGGCTTTGCTGGGTTCCACGGCCGTGGCGCAAGTCAGCTCGCAACAGGCGGCGCATGAAAAAATGCTGGATGCCAGCGTTTCCGCCGCCGACCAGATGGCCTGGCTGAAGCAGATGTCTTCCGCTCCCAATCATGTCGGATCGGCGCATGACAAGGCCAATGCCGACTTCATTCTCGGCAAATTCCGGGAATGGGGCTGGGATGCCCGGCTTGAGCAGTTTGAAGTGCTTTACCCGACGCCGATTTCGACCAACCTCGAACTGATCGCGCCAGTGGCGGTGACACTTGGGGGCCAGGAACCCGCCATCCCAGAGGATTCAACCAGCGCCAATCTAAAGGATGCGTTGCCACCCTATGTGGCGTTTCAGGGCGATGGCGACGTTACCGCTGAAGTCATTTACGTCAATTACGGCCTGCCACAGGATTATGCAGCGCTGGCGCGGCGCGGTATCAACGTCAAGGGCAAGATTGCGCTGGCCCGTTATGGCGGCGGTTGGCGCGGCCTCAAACCCAAATTGGCGCAGGAACAGGGCGCTGTCGGCGCGTTGATCTATTCCGACCCGGCCAATGATGGCTATGCCACAACCGATGTCTACCCAAATGGCGGTGGCAGGCCACCTGCCGGCGTGCAGCGCGGCAGCGTCGCCGACATGACGACCTATCCGGGCGATCCCGGCACACCGGGCTATGGCTCCGTTCCGGGGGCAAAGCGCATCGACCGGAAGGACGCAGTGACGATCATGAAGATCCCGACGCTGCCGATTTCCTATGCCGATGCGACGAAGATTCTCGAACAATTGGGCGGGCCGCCATCGCCTGACGGTTTTCGCGGCGCGCTGCCGCTGGCCTATCACAGCGGCGGCGATGGCAAGGTCAAGCTGCGGCTGGCGGTCAAATCCGATTGGTCGCTGAAACCCGTCTATGACGTCATCGCCAAATTGCCGGGCAAGGATCGGCCCGATGAATGGGTGGTGCGCGGCAACCATCATGACGGCTGGGTATTTGGCGCCGCCGACCCATTGTCAGGCAATGTCGCCATGCTGTCCGAAGCCAAGGCATTGGGCGCCCTCTATAAATCCGGCTGGCGCCCGTCGCGGACGATTATCTATACCAGTTGGGACGCCGAGGAACCGATGCTGCTGGGCAGCACCGAATGGGCCGAAACCCATGAGGCGGAACTGCGGAAAAAAGCCATCATCTACATCAATACCGATGGCAATGGCCGCGGCTTTCTTGGCGCGGAGGGCAGCCATCAATATCAGCATCTGGTCAATCAGGTGGCGGCCGATGTGACCGACCCGCAAACTGGGGCCAGCGTCCTGGCCCGCGCTCAGGCCAAGCTCAAGGCCGATGCCTATGATGGCCGCCGCGTTGATGCGAACGGACTGAAAGCCGCCGAAGCCGGTGCCGACCTGCCGCTGGGGCCATTGGGTTCAGGCTCCGATTATTCGTCGTTTCTTCAGCATGTTGGCGTGCCGTCGCTCAACATTGGTTATGGCGGTGAAGGCCAAAGCGACGGTTCCTACCATTCCATCTATGACAGCTATGATCATTTCACGCGCTTTGATGATCCCGGCCTCGCCTATGGTGCGGCGCTGTCGAAAACCGTTGGCCGGCTGGTGCTGCGCGTTGCCGACAGCGATACGCCACCGGTGCGCTTTGGGGATCTTGCCGTCACCGTCCGCGCCTATCTGACCGAAGTGAGAGAGCTGGTCGAGACGCGCCGCAAGCAGGATGACAAGCGCAGCGCGTTGATCGCCTCGGGCGCGTTTGGCCTCGCCAGCGACCCGAAGGCGCCGGTCGCCGATCCGGTTGCCGATGCGCCGACGCCGGTCATCGAACTGGCGGCGCTGGAAAATGCCGTCGCCCGGCTGGAGGCCAGCGCCAAGGCCTATGACAGCGCCTATGCCGCAAAAGGCGCCAGCCTTGATCCCGCCGCGCGCGTGCGATTGAATGCGGCATTGCTCGGCATCGATCAGGCGCTGCTGATTCCCGAAGGCCTGCCGGGGCGTAGATGGTACCGCCACGCGCTTTATGCCCCCGGACGCTTCACCGGCTATGATGCCAAGACCCTGCCCGGCGTCCGCGAGGCGGTGGAGGAACGCCGCTTTGGCGATGCCAATGTCTATGCCGGCCGCACCGCAGCCGCTATCGACAGGTTGTCGGTGCGGATCGATGCCGCCCGCGCCGCGATCGGCTGACGAGACCGACACGTTGCACGAAATACAGTCGTCCGGAGGCGCCACCAGGTGAAACTTTTCTGCTCAATGACCTCGCCCTATGCCCGCAAACTGCGGGTGCTGGCGCTGGAACTCGGCATCGCGCTCAGCATTGTCGAAACATCGGTGCTGGATGATCCGGCCGATCTGCTTGCCGTCAACCCGCTCGGCAAGGTGCCGGCGTTGGTGCTCGATGATGGCACCGCCATCGTCGATTCGCCGGTGATCGCCGCATTTCTGCTAAGGCTGGTGCCTGACCAGATGCTGTTGCCGGCCGATGGCGCTGCGCATTGGCAAGGCCTGACCAGCGAGGCGATTGCCGATGGCATCCTCGACGCCGCGATCATCCTGCGCTTCAATGCCATGCAGGGCATTACCAGCGGCATGTGGCCCGATCGCCAATATGCCGCCATCGACCGCGCCCTGTCGGCACTGGCCAGCCGCATCGGCGATGGCTGCGGCTTTGTCGAATTATGCGCCATGGTGGCCATCGAATATCTCGACCTGCGCTGGCCGGCGATCGACTGGCGCAGCGCCCAGCCCAAGCTGAAAGCCTTGCACGAAAGGCTGGCGGAACGACCCTCGCTAAAGGCAACGCGCCCGCCGGTCTGATGGCGAGAACGCCGGGCGTTCTTGTTACCGGCCGCGCGGGTGACGGGCGATCCCATCGGGCGGCGTAACCCACGGATGCCGATGTTCCTCCCAGACCGAGGCGCGCGGCGCGCCAAGCGACGGATCGGCAAAACAGCCCGCAGCGATGCCGATCAGCCCCGGTTCTTCTGCGCTTTAAAAACAATATTGCTGCCGCACGCGACGCAGAAATGACTGGTGAAAAAGCGGCCCTCATCGGTTGGCCGGGCATAGCCCCGGGTCTCGCCATCGCGCGTCACCGCGGCTTCGGGAACCCAGACGATCGAGCCGAACTGTGCGCCGGTCCGGCGCTGGCAGGCCTTGCAATGGCACATGTTGATAAGGAACAGCGGCGCGGAAACACTGATCGTCACCGCGCCGCAATGGCAATGCGCCAAGGACGTTACGGGTTGGTCAGGGCTCATTTCGCTTCCACTGGCACGGGATAGGTTACATCGGGCGCAGCCTGATCGATATCGATGCGCAGCCGCCAGATGCCGTCATCGCCCTGTTGATAGACGATCAGTGACCGGCCAGCGTCCCTGATATCGCCTTTGGCGGCGTGCAGGGTGAACCAGTATTTACTGAGGAAAAATGCCTGTTTGCCGGCAACAACCAGGCTTTCCTCGGCAAGGTGGAAATCGGCAGCCGGCGGGGTTTCAAGGATCGGGGTAAAATAGGCCCGGATGGCGGCAAGACCCTTCAGCTTGCGCTGGCCGTGCAGCGCCACCTCGGCATCGGGCGTGTACAATGCCATCAGCGCCTCGATATCGCCGGCCTTGAAAGCGCGCACCCATTCGCGGCCATGGGCGCGAATGGCAGCTTCATCGGCAGGAGTCGCGCCCGACGGCGCGCTGGCGCCAAACAGCGCCAGCAGCGTCAAAGCCAGCCGGCTGCGCGTCAACCGCATACCGGCCCCGATTGCGACGCTGCCGGGCGATCACCGATATGCTGCGCCAGCCGCAACAGATAGCCATCGGGGTCCTGCACCAGAAACTGGCGCTGGCCGTGTTCAAGATCACCGGCCCGGTACCAGGCGTCCGCAACTGGCCGATACAGCGGCCAGGCCGCCGCAGCGAGGCGGCCGATTATCGCCTCGACATCATCGACATCGATCTGAAAATTGATGCCTCGACCATAGGGTGGCTCCATCGGGCCCGTCAGCCATTGCCGCCGACAGGCTGCAAATTCCTCCAGCATCACCGCGGCGCCATTGCCTTCGAGATAGGCGAAACCTCCGTCCGGCCGATCGAAACGCACCGAAAAACCGACAAGACTGACCCAGAACGACAGGCTGGCTGCCAGATTGCTGACCAGCAGTTCCGGCACCATCGCGTTCCAGGTAGCTGCCCGCATTGGTCAGGCCTTAAGTTCTCGCGCCAGCGCCTTCCTCGTCTTGTCGCCATAAGGCGGTTTGAAGCCGGCCAGCCCGGCCAGATCGAGCTTGGGCTGGGTGTAGATCGCCTTGGCATGGCTGAATTCCTTGAAGCCATCGCCGCCATGATAGCTGCCCATGCCGGCATTGCCGATGCCGCCAAAGGGCAATTCCTCGGCCGAAACATGGAACACCACATCGTTGACGGTAACGCCACCCGAGATGGTCCGATCGAGCACCCGGCGCTGTTCGGCGGCGTCCTGGCCGAACCAGTACAGGCCCAGCGGCCGGTCGCGGCGGTTGACTTCATCGATGGCGCCATCGACGGTCGCATAGGTGCGCACCGGCAGCAGTGGCCCAAAGATTTCCTCCTGCATCACCGTCATCTCATCGGTCGGGTTGCGGATGATGTGCAGCGGCATCTTGTTGGTGTTCTGCTTTGAAAAATCCTCATTGGCCGGGTTGACCACTTCGATGGTCGCCCCCTTGGCGCGGGCATCCTCGACATGGGCTTCCAACCGCTCGCGGTGGCGGGCGCCCAGCACCGAGGTATAATCGGGGTTGGCAAGCAGCGTCGGGTACATTTTCGCCGTCGCCGTCTTCAGGCCTTCGATGACGGCATTTTCGCTTTCCGCCGGCACGATCAAATAGTCGGGCGCAAGGCAGATTTGCCCGGCATTCATCATCTTGCCCATGACGATCCGTTCGGTGGCAACACCGATATCGGCGCTGCGGCTGATAATCGTCGGCGATTTGCCGCCGAGTTCGAGCGTCAGCGGCACCAGATTTTTGGCCGCCGCCATCATAACATGCCGGGCAATGCCGGTGCCGCCGGTAAAGACCAGATGGTCGAATGGCAGTTCCGAAAACGCCTTGCCGGCTTCAGCGCCACCGGTGATGACGGCGATTTCGGTTTCATCGAACGCGGCCGACAGCAATTCCTGCATCAAGGCCGAGGTGACGGGGGTGAATTCCGATGGCTTGATCATGGCCCGATTACCCGCCGCCAGCACGCCAGCGAGTGGTCCAAAGGTCAGGTTCACCGGAAAATTCCAGGGGCTGATGATGCCGATGACACCCTTTGGCTGAAATTCCACCCGCGCCCGGGCACCGAGCAGTTTCATCGGGAAATCAAGCGGCCGGGATTGCGGTTTCATCCAGGCATCGAGATGCTTGATGGCGTGCTTCAATGGCTTCACCGATGACATGATGTCGGTTACCAGCGACATTTCGGTGCTGCGATGCCCAAAATCTTCGGATAACGCCGCGACGATCCGGTCCTTGCCATCCAGCAGCACCGCCAGCGCCTTTTGCAGCCGTGATTTGCGCGCCGCCGCCGTCACCGGCAGTTCGGCGGTAAAGGCAGCGCGCTGACGGTCCAGAATGTCGCGCATCGCGGCGGCATCGCGCGCGTCCCAGGCGGTGGTATCGGCCATGATATTTCCCTATGCGACTGTTTTGCTGCTTTGCTTAGACCCGGGTGTCGCGGGGCGGTAGTGCAGTTAGCGTTATTTCGCTACCGGCACCGAAGGCCATTTGATGCCGAGCTGGTCAAGGTAAGTCGGGTATTTGTCGGGCCTGTAGTAGAATTTCGCCATTTGCGGCCGGAAACGCGCCATGGTTTCGGCATTGATCTCGATATGCGGCTTGTCGCTGGCGCGCAGCACCGGCTGGTAATGCTGGTCCTTGTTCTGGACATCCTTGAACCAGGCCTGGGCTGCGGGCAGCAGTGCCGGTTTGGTGAACAGATCGACCAAAGTCATCGCCATTACCTTGGCGCCGGCGACAACGCCCTTGTGCGCAATCGGTGTCGCCATGGCGATGGCATTGGCCCAGTTATGGCCCGGCAGCCCCGGAATATTGGCCGGATAACCGATGGTGATCGTCGGCATGATCCAGCTGATATCGCCGATATCGTCACTGCCGCCGCTTTCCGGCTTGTCCTTGGGTGGATCAAGGCCAACCAGCTTTGTCGCCAGCCCTTCCTGTTTTTCAGACCCGATGCCTTTCTGGACGGCATGCGCCAGCGCCTGATCATTGGCATCCCATGCCGGCAGGCCAACCCGCACCATATTGGCGGCGGCCGCCTCCGCCAGTGGCCGGTTGAAATAGCGCGGCGCCGCCGTACCAACAATATCACGATCGACTATAGTATCTGTCATCATCGCGGCGCCATCGGCAATCTTGTTGCCCAGCGCGAAATTGGCGGCGATGCGGTCAAACGTCTGTTCGCGAAAGAAATACCAGACAGTGGCTTCGGATGGCACGACATTGGGCTGATCGCCGCCGTCGGTGATGACATAGTGCGACCGTTGTTCCGGGCGCAGATGTTCCCGCCGAAAATTCCAGCCGATATCCATCAGCTCGACCGCATCGAGCGCGCTGCGGCCCAGCCAGGGGCGCGCTGCGGCATGGGCGGATTCACCGTGAAAATGATATTTGACAGAGACATTGCCGGTACCATCGGGCTGGCCATAGCCAACCGTCAGATTGTCGCCGACATGGGTAAAGATGGTCGCATCGACCCCTTTGAAGACGCCGTCGCGCACCATGAAGGCCTTTCCGGCAACCAGTTCCTCGGCAACGCCTGGCCATAGCATCAGCGTGCCGGCAATCCCGTGCTTGACCATCAAATCCTGCAACGCCAGCGCGGCGACGATGTTGAGTGCCTGGCCGCTGTTATGGCCCTCGCCATGGCCGGGGGCGCCGGGCACGATCGGATCGCGCGTCGGGATGCCGGGCTTTTGCGAGGCCTTGGGGATGCAATCGATATCGCTGCCCAGCGCGATGGTCGGCCCGCCGCTGCCATTGCTCCAGGTCGCGGTCCAGCCGGTAGGCAGGCCGGCGACGCCGCGCGTCACCTTGAAGCCGGCCTTTTCAAGGACGCCGGTCAGATATTTCGAGGTTTCGAACTCCTGAAAGCCAAGCTCCCCAAAGCTGAAGACCTGGTCATTGATGACCTGCGCCTGTTTGGCGCGGGACGTGACGCCCGCCACCACCTCGGCCTTCAGTGCGGTGATGCGCGGCTCATCGGCTGGCGCCGCGGTCTGTGCCAGCGCCGGCATGGCGAGCATGGCGGCAACGAAGGCGATCGATTTCATGGCGCAGGTCCCCCGGATGTGATGCCGCCAGATTAGCCGCGAATCGCCCGGCGGCAAGCTATCAGCCGGCAAAATCCTGCCGGGTAATGGCATGGATCATGTGCGTCATCGGCTGGCCAGCCTGCACGGCATGATGACGCCGGCCGGTATCGCGACCACCGAGTTTTTCCAAAGCACGGCGCGACCGCAAATTGGTCTCGCCGATCAGGAAGATGACCACTGGCACGGCGGCAAAGGCGTGCGCCAGCATCAGCCGCTTCATTTCGCCATTGGCGGCACCGCCCCAATGGCTGGGAGCCAGAAACGTCCAGCCGATTTCGACCTCGCCCGGGTCGGCACGGCCGAAATCATAGCGGGAGGAGCCGATGATGGCATTGCTGCTGCGATCGATGACGACGAGCGCGCCGCCGCTGGCGAGACCTTCGTTGAAGAAGGCGCGAAAAACCGCTTCCTGCCAGCGATCATGCGCCGGGTGCAGCGCCCAGAGCAAAGGGTCGGACGCGACAGCGAACAGCGCATCCCAATCATCGGCAACCAATGGCCGGAGCAGCAGCGTCTCACCGACAAGCGTTGGCTGGCGATCGAAGTTGGTCATGCTAGCGATGGCCGATGTCGGCGAGCGCATCGAGAAGCGTTTCGACCTCGGCGGCGCTGTTATAATGCGACAGGCCGATACGAACCGCGCCGGGGCCATCGCGCAGGCCCAGCACTCCGGCAGGTTCCCAGGCGTAAAAATACCCCGCCCAGGCGAACAGATTGCGGCTGGCGAGCCCGTCTGCGATGTCGGGCGCCGACCTGCCGGCCATCGAAAAAGTGAAAGTAGGGACGCGGGCGGCGAGACGGTTAGGGTTGCCGATGCCATGGAGCGTAGTGCCGGATATGGTCGCAAGGCCGGCGAGAAATTGCCGCATCAAATCGGCTTCATGGCGCGCAATCGCTGCAAAACCGGCCGTCAATCGATCCCTTAAAGACGCATTTTGCCCGGCATTACCAAATTCGCTGCCGATCCAGGCGAAATGGTCGATGGCGGCAGCGGTGCCGGCCTGTGCCTCGAAACTCGGCGTGCCGGGGGCAAAGCGTGTCGGCATCGCATCTCTGGACGGCCGCACCTTCCACGGCCGCAGCCGCGCTTGCAGGCCGCGCGACAGGAACATGATCGCAGCGTGCGGCCCAAAGAATTTATAGGCCGAGGCGCACAGGATATCGCAGCCGATGGCGCGCACATCGATGGCGATATGCGGCGTAGACTGGACGGCATCAACGACGCTGACCGCCCCGACGGCGCGCGCCGCGGCACAGACCAGCGCCACGTCATTGATGGTGCCAAGATAATTGCTGGCCTGGCCGATGGCGACCAGCCGGGTGCGCGGGTCGATAAGCCTGTCGAGGCTGTCATAGTGGAATTCAAAACTTTCGGCGTCCCATTCCAGCCAGCGCACAGTGACACCACGATCCGTAGCGGCCTGCAGCCAGGGCGCGACATTGGCATCATGGTCCATGCGGGTCAGAACGATATTGTCGCCGGCCACCCAGTCCCGCGACAGGTACGACGCAAATTGAAAGAACAACGAGGTGGTGTTAAGGCCGAAAAGCACTTCATCGACGGCGCAGTTGAACAAGGCGGCGGCGCTGGCCAGCGCATTATCGACGATCGCGCCGGTGGCGACCGATGTGCGAAACGCGCCGCCATCATTGGCGCAATGATTGATCATGACATCGTTTATTGCGGTGATGACGCGGCCGGCGACCTGGGTCCCCGCCGGCGCGTCGAAATAACCGCGCGGGACGCCATCATCGGTCAGCGCCAGCGCCGGAAAGGCAGCGCGCACGGCGTCGATATCAAGGCCGCTCACGGTTGTTCGCTGCGCTTCAACAGCGCGACAAGCTGATTTTTCCAGAATTTTGCCCATGTGTGGGTCGAATGTCCGCGCGTCTCGGGGCTTTCCGGGATCAGCACGAAGTGACCGTCGGAAAGTTTTGCTGCCTCGCGTTCGGCAAGGCCCAGCCCCGGCGGATTGATGAAATCATCGGCGCTGTTGATCCAGGTCACCGGCATGGTGACGCGGGCGAGCAAGGGCGACGGGTCATAGTTGCGCGATGCCTCAAGCCTGTAAATCATGTCATTGGCATCGGTGTCGGCAATGGCCTTTTCAAGGCGGCCGGCAATGAACTTGTCGGCAAGCGCCCGGGTCGGCGCTTCGGCCTGCATCCGCAGAGGCGCGCTGCCGGCGACAAAGGACAAGGCAGCGACGGTGCGCAGACCCAGAACCGGCGGCGACGTGTAATTGCCTGACTTCCAGGCCGGATCGGCCTTGATGGCATCGATGCTCATCTGCCGCCACATGCGGTTGCGACCGGCGAGTTCGACCGCCTGACAGGCGGTTGGCAGCATGGCCCGGATCATCTGCGGATAGGTCGTCGCCCAGACAAAATCCATCATGCAGCCCATCGATGTGCCCATCAACAGGCGCAAGCGGGCGATCTTGAAATACTCGGTCAGCAGGCGCTGTTGCGCCACTACCATATCCTGATAATCATAGTGCGGAAACGCCATTTTGAGGCCGTCCGACGGTTTTGACGAGCCGCCATGGCCAATCGCATCGGGCAGGATGATGAAGTATTTCGCCGTGTCGAGGGGCTGACCGGGGCCATAGAGTTCATCGGCAAATTGCGGTTGCAAAAACTGCGCGCCGGTGCCGCCGGTGCCGTGGAGGACCATCACGGCGTTGGTGATGCGGCCGGCCTTGTCACGCTGTGGCACCCCGAGCGTGCGGAAATGCTGATTGAGCAGCGGCAGCGTTTCCCCCGAGCCGAAGCGGAAATCGCGGATGCTGTAATCGCCTTCGGAGACAGGCGCTGCTGCTGCCGCGGCGCCGGCCATGATCGCGAGCAATAATCCCAGGTAAAATTTTATCATGGTTATTGCTAGCGCGCCCTTCGTCGGGGTCAAGTCGGCTGGTCGGGGCGATGGCAGCAATGCCTGTGGCATTCCCGGATATGGTGTTGAGCCAGACCGGCCCGGCGTGCTAGCGGCATTGCAGCGCAACATGAAAGTCCTGAATGTCCGTCGATGATGCCATGGTCAGAAAGATTGCCCGGCTGGCCCGGATTGCGGTCGATGAAGCGCAAGTGCCGGCGCTGGCGGGCGATTTGAACAATATTCTTGGCTGGATCGAACAACTGCGCGAGGTCGATACGACCGGCATAGCGCCAATGACGGCGGTGATCCCGACGCACCTTGACTGGCGCCGCGATGTCGTCACCGATGGCAATGTGCAGGCGGCCGTGCTGGCCAATGCGCCCGATGCCGTCAGCGGATTTTTTGCAGTGCCCAAGGTGATCGAATGACCGCGCTGACCGACCTGTCCATCGCTGGCATGAAGGCCGGCCTTGCCGCGCGTGACTTTTCCGCCGCCGAACTGACCGCGGCGCATCTGGCGGCGATGGCCGCGGCGCGCCACCTGAACGCCTTCATTGTCGAAACCCCCGACATTGCAACGACCCAGGCGGCGGCGGCCGATGCGGCGCTGGCGCGCGGCGATGCGGGGCCGCTGGCCGGCATCCCCCTCGGCATCAAGGATCTGTTCTGCACCAAAGGCGTCCAGACGACGGCGGGATCGAAGATTCTGCAAGGCTTTATTCCCCAATATGAATCGACGGTGTCGGGAAAGCTGCTGGCCGACGGCGCGGTGATGCTGGGCAAGCTCAACATGGACGAATTCGCCATGGGGTCATCGAACGAAACCAGTGCCTTTGGGAAGGTCATCTCGCCCTGGACTTCAAAAGGCGCCAACCGCCAGCTGGTGCCCGGCGGCTCATCGGGAGGCTCGGCAGCAGCGGTTTCGGCGCGGATCGCGGCCGGCGCAACCGGCACCGACACCGGCGGGTCGATCCGCCAGCCGGCAAGTTTTGTCGGGATCGCCGGCATCAAGCCGACCTATGGCCGTTGTTCGCGCTGGGGGGTCGTGGCCTTTGCCTCGTCGCTTGATCAGGCAGGACCAATGGCGCGGACAGTCGAGGATTGCGCGCTGCTGCTGACGTCGATGTGCGGTTATGATGCAAAGGATTCGACTTCGCTAAATGTCGCCGTGCCGGATTTTACCGCCGGGCTTTCGGGCGATCTGCGCGGCAAACGCATAGGCGTGCCAAAGGAATATCGCCTCGATGGCATGGATGCGACGATTGCCGCCCTCTGGGATCAGGGTCTTTCGTGGCTGAAGGACGCCGGCGCGACGATCGTCGATGTGTCCTTGCCGCACACCCGCTATGCCCTGCCGGCCTATTATATCATCGCGCCAGCCGAAGCCTCATCTAACCTTGCCCGTTATGACGGGGTGCGCTTTGGCCTGCGTGTGACGCCGCCCGGCGGCAATCTTGCCGATATGTACAGTGCGACCCGCGCCATGGGCTTTGGGCCTGAGGTAAAGCGGCGCATCCTCATCGGCACCTATGTGCTGTCGGCCGGGTTTTACGATGCCTATTATACCCAGGCGCAGCGGGTGCGTGCCTTGATCGCCCGGGATTTTGAACACGCCTGGGCGCATTGCGACCTGCTGCTGACCCCGACCGCGCCCAGCGCCGCCTTTGCCTTTGGCGACAAGGCCGATCCGCTGGCGATGTATCTGAACGATGTTTTCACGGTGCCATCATCGCTTGCCGGCTTGCCGGCAATGTCGATCCCGGCCGGGCTTTCGGTGGATGGCCTGCCGCTTGGGCTGCAGATCATCGGCAGGCCCCTGGATGAAGCCGGCGTGCTCAACGCCGGCGCTGCTATCGAACGCGCGGCCGGTTTTTCGGCGCGGCCCTGACATCAGATAATATCGGCGCAAACAGGAAATGGTAACAGACATCGACTTGTGCCGTTATGAGGCTTGGCTTAGGAGTTTTCTTCAATAAGCCGGCAATCATAGGCAGATAACGGAACCTTAATCGCCAGACGGGATGTGCGGACGCCCTGCCCCGACCCGGCGAAAACGCATCCCGCTGGTCGGCAATCGGAATGCATTGGCCGACCCGCAGGCATGGAAAGGCATGGAGAGGCAAAGATGGCTGACATGGACAATGAAATCGCCTTTTTCGGCGGCCAGCCGGTGTTCGACAAACCGATGCACATCGTGCGGCCGCGGATGCCCGATCCAATCATCTATCTCGATAAATTCCAGACCGCCATCGCGTCGGGCATGGTCACCAACAATGGTCCCTGGGTGCAGGAATTCGAACGCCAGCTGACAGCCTATCTCGGCGCCCCAACGGCGGTATTTTCAAGCGGCCAGACTGGTTTGATGGCCATGCTCCACGCAGCGGATATTGTTTGCGGCGAAGTGATCGTGCCATCTTTCACCTTTTCAGCAACGCCGCATGCGGTTGTCTGGGCCGGTGGCCTGCCGGTATTTGCCGATATTCTGGATGATGGTTCCTATTGCATCGATCCCGAAGATGTCGAACGCCGCATCACGCCCAATACCCGCGCCATCCTGGGCGTCGATGCCTATGGCCTCTGCTGCGATTATGCAGCACTTGACGATATCGGCCGGCGTCATGGCATCAAGGTGTTCTACGACAGCGCGCCATCCTTTGGATCACGCGTCGATGGCAAATTGGTCGGCGGCCATGGCGATGGCCAGATGTTCAGCTTTCATGCGACCAAGGCCTTTGCGACCATGGAAGGCGGCTGTATTTCGTCCAACAATGCCGAATTGCTGGCGCGGATCAAGGCGCTGCGCAATTTTGGTCAGGACAATGGCGCCGAATGTTCGATGGCTGGGCTCAACGGCAAGATGCTGGAAATCTGCGCGCTGATCGGCCTTGAACAGTTGAAAGTTTTTGAAGACGCCGCCCGCATCCGTCGCAATGCCGTTGCCCGGATGATCGACGGGCTGGAACGCCTGCCCGGCCTCAGCGTATCGCGGGCGCCGGCGGGGCAGGATCCGATCTGGCTGTATCTCCCCGTCGTCGTCGACAAGGCCGAGTTCGGCATCGATCGTGAGCTTTTGTCGGCAGCGCTGGAAAAAGAACAATTGTTCGTGCGGAAATATTATTCGCCGCCCTGCCACCATATGGGCGTCTATGCGCGGTCGCGCGATGTGTCGCTGCCTGTCACCGAACACGCCGCCTATAATGTCATCGCCCTGCCGGTCTATAATGACATGACCGAGCGTGAAGCCGATGGTGTCGTCGCTGCCTTCACCCGTATCCATGCCGATGTTGCGAGAATCGCCGCCAGCGTCGCCTGATCACATCGTTTTTGAAAAAGGATCATCCAACATGGCCAATATTCTGGTTGCCGGGGCCGGCGGCTATATCGGTATTCCCTTGTGCGCGGCGTTGCTTGAGCGTGGCCATAATGTCGTTGCGCTCGACCGGTTTTTCTTTGGGTTGCAGCGGCTCGATTTCCTGACCGGCAACCCCAATTTCCGGACGCTTGTGGAAGATATTCGCCACGTCACCCATGACCAGTTGAAAGGCATCGATGCCGTCATCGATCTTGCCGGGCTGAGCAATGACGCGTCGGCCGAAATCGATCCCGAACTGACCCGATCGATCAACTATGACGGCGGCTGCCACCTGGCCCGCACGGCAAAGGAAGCCGGCGTCAAACGTTACGTCTATGCCAGTTCCGCATCGGTCTATGGCCATGGCGTCAAGGAAGAATTGGTCGAAACCGATGATTGCCGGCCGCAAACCATCTACGCCGAATGCAAGGTGCGGATGGAAGAATTCCTGCACACCCTGTCATCGCCGGATTTCGAAATCGTCATGTTCCGCAACGCCACCGTATTCGGCCTTGCGCCGCGCATGCGTTTCGATCTGGCGATCAACATCATGACATTGCGCGCCTGGAAAGAACGCAACATCTACATCATGGGTGGCGGCGCCCAATGGCGGCCGTTCGTGCATGTTTCCGACGTTGGCCGCGCCATGATTCATGGCGTCGAGGAATCTTCGGAACTGGTCGCGGGCGAAGTCTTCAACGTCGGCAGCAGCGACATGAACTACCAGATCCAGCAGCTCGCCCAGTTCGTTGTCGACATCATCCCCAATGTGACCGTCCATCGCATTCCCGATGAAGCCGATAAACGCACCTACAGCCTGTCATTTGCCAAAATTCACCAGCGGTTGGGCTATCAACCGGTCTATCGCGTCCATGAAGGCATTGTCGAAATCAAAAAGGCGCTAGAATCGAGTACCACCAATGGCGACGATCCGACTTGCTATACATTGCAATGGTATCGGTCGTTGATCGATTGGGAAAAGCGCATTTCCGATATGTCGCTCCACGGCCGGATGCTTTGACACATGCCATCACGCGCCCGCACGGGCACCATCCTGGCTGACAAGCCGGTCGCTGCCCCGGCCATCGATTTGCCGGCGCGTGACCTGTTGAGCGTTGTTTTTGCGGTTTATAATGAACAGGATGCGGTGCCGCTGCTGCTCGACCAGTTGCACGAAGTGCTGGATACGATCGATCTCGACTATGAAATCGTCGCCGTCGACGATGGATCAAAGGATCAGTCGCTGGCGATCGCGCGGGATCGTATTCGCAGCATCCCAAAACTGCGCGTCGTTGAAATGTATCGCAACTATGGCCAGGTCAATGCGGCCAGTGCCGGGCTGAGCGTGGCGCGCGGTAAATGGATTGTCACCATGGATGGCGATCTGCAGCACGACCCAAAGGATATTCCGCGCTTCGTCGCCGAAATCGCCAAAGGTCATGACCTGGTCGCCACCTATCGCGCCAGACGCGATGAATCCCTGCGCCGAAAGGCGATCAGCTTTGTCGGTAATCGCGTCAACCGCTTCCTTGTCGGCCTGCCGATCATGGATTTCGGCAGTTCGTTCCGGCTGTTTTCATCGCGGATCATGGACATGTTCACCGATTCCGCCGGCTATGTGCATTATAATACGCCGGGCCTTTATGGAAACGCCCGGTCCTATGTCGAGCTGCCGATCACCCAGGCGGCGCGGCCCTTTGGCAGCAGCAAATGGGGCATCATGGCCTTCATCATGTTCAACATCGATTTCCTCGCCCATTCCAAAAAGCTGGTGCAGTTCTTGTTGAATATCGGCATCCTCGGGATGATCACGGGTTTGGCGTTGTACATGCTGACGCTGTTCGGCTTTGGGGAGGGCTCACGGGCGATTTCGGCGCCGATGACAATCAGCTTCACCTCATTCCTCGTCATCATCCTGACCGTAATCTGGCGTGAAATAATGGTGTTGCGGCGCGATGCCCTCGGACAGCCGCCCTATCTGATCGCCGGCGTCTGGGAAGCGGGCAGCGATGGCATTCCGGTGCGCGACGATGCGCCCTTGCTGCGCGCCGAACTGGGGCTGGCGCGCAACGCCCGCGCCTGAGCAAAACAGGATCGATCATGCCTGAAAATCCGTTTTTGCCCGGCTATTATAATGACGCTGAACTGGCCGGCATCGGTTTCAAGGCGCTTGGAAAAAACGTTCAGATCGCCAAAAACACGACGATCATCGGGCTGGAAAATATCAGCATCGGCAGCAACGTCCGCATCGATGGCTATACGACAATCAGCGCGGCCGGCGGTGCGCTTGCCCTTGGTTCTTATATCCATATTGGCGGATTCTGCTTTTTATCGGCCGGCGCCGGCCTTTGGATGGACGATTTTTCTGGCCTGTCGCAGGGCGTTCGAATCTATACCAAAACCGATGATTACAGCGGCCAGGCGCTGACCAACCCGACGGTCCCGGCCCGGTTCCTGAATGTTTCCGGTGGCCCCGTCCGGATCGGCCGGCATGTCATCATCGGCAGCGGCAGTGTCGTTCTGCCCGATCTCAGTATCGGTGAGGGATCATCGGTCGGGGCGTTGTCGCTCGTCAACAAATCGCTGGCCGAATGGGGCGTTTATTTCGGCACGCCAGCCCGGCGGCTGCGCGACCGATCGCGCGCCATGCTGGCGATGGAAACGGAATTGCTGGCCAGCACCAAGGATTGACCTGCCCTTGATTCAAGCGAGTCCCGGCCTCGCAGCGCGCCGATCGTTCACCACCCTGTGCAAAACCAATGCGGTAAATGACCATGTCGACGTTTCTAAAGCTTCTTGTCGCCGCCGTGCTGATCGCCTTGATCGTCAGCAAGGTCGATGTGTCGCTGGCTGCCGACCAGGTCCGGCGGGCCGGTCTGATCGCCTGCCTGTTCGTCATTTCGGTCAATCTGCTGCAATTTGTCGTGCTTGGCTGGCGCTGGCACATGATCCTGGTTGCGTCGGGCATCGATATCGGCTTTCGCGCCGCCTGTCGGATTGTCTTTGTCGGCACGTTCTTCAACCAGTGCCTGCCAACCTCGCTGGGCGGTGATGCGGTGCGCGTGCTGGCACTGCGCCAGGCCGATATTTCGCTGAAAAATGCCACCAACGCCGTGCTTGTCGATCGCCTGTCTGGCGTTGCCGCGATCGTCGTCCTGTTACTGGCGGGGCTGCCTTGGCTCTTTGCCTGGGCCCCGCAATCGCCGTTCCTGATCGGCGCCTGCCTTGTCACGGCGATTTTCGTGGCTGGCTTGCTGGCCTATTTCCTTGGCGATCATATTCTGGCGCGCCTGCCGTTTTTGAAACGCTTCACGGCTACGAGGATCGCCAGCGAGGCTAGCGCCTATGCGAGGCGGATCGCCTTTGGCGCGCCATCGGCGCTGCTGATCTTTGCGCTGGCGCTGGCTGTCGCCTTTTCATCCGTCACGATTGTTGCTGGCCTTGCAGCCTTCATGGCGGCGCCGCTGACGTTGTTTCAGGCCTTTGTGCTGTTTCCGCCGATCATGGCCGCCACCATGTTGCCATTGTCCTTTGGTGGCTGGGGCACGCGCGAAGTCGCGATGGTCGCAGGGCTCGGCATCGCCGGGGTAGCGCCGGCGACAGCGCTCGCCATGTCGTTTCTGCTCGGCATCCTGTTGCTGGTCTCGGCGCTGCCCGGCGGCCTGATCTGGCTGCTGGGGCGCGATCGCTATGGCAGCGGCGTTGCCCGGCCGACGGCGTAAAAACCAGCAGCGATCAGGCGCGCGACAGCAAGGCGATCAACGATACCCCCGGCGGCATCGGCAGGCGCCCGACCAGATGGCGTTCAAAGCCAAAGATCGATTCGAACAGGCTGTTGACGAACGGCGAAGGCATGGTATCGGCGCCCTGTTTGCGGTCGGTCATCCGCGCCGCCAGCCGATCGGCGGCGGCCAGCGGAAACAACAGGCTGTTGAAATTCTGCAACATGTCGAATTTCAGCCCAAGCCCTGCGGCTGCGGCGCGCAATGTCGATTTTGTATAGCGGCGAACATGGTGGCAGACTTCGTCATGGTCGGTCCACATCCAGGGGTGTTGCGGAATGGTCAGCAGGATCCTGCCGCCCGGGTTCAGCCGCCCGGCAATCGCTGCCAGCGCGCCGCGATCGTCCTCGATATGTTCCAGCACATCTAGCAGCGCGATCAGGTCATAGCTTTCATGCGGCAGGTCGCTCAATTCGGGCAGGCGCGAATCGATGACCGGCCGGCCGAGCCGACGGCTGGCAATCTCACGCGACGGCCCATAAAGTTCAACGCCATCGACAGTGCCGAATCGTGCCAGCATGGCGAGGTTGAAGCCGGTTCCACACCCGATTTCCAGAATGCGCCGGTCAGCCTGTGGTTTCAATTCGCGTTCTAGGACATCGGCGAGGATATCGCGACGCGCCCGGCTCCACCAATGCTTGTCATCAAGATCGGCCATGCTCGCATATTGGGCAGGATCCATTGTCGAAATTCCCAAAATTACAAAATGAACCGAAACAGATTTCACCAACAACCAGATCGTGTTGGCCCTGTCCTTAGGCAATCACGGTTGCACCGCCAACTGCAAACTGGCGTGTCGACAGCAGCGCTTCATCATCGGGTCTGCATGGCCATTGTCGCCACACGCGCGGCAATGGCCAATGACGCGGTCAAGCCCGGCGATTCGATACCGGACAACCCGATGTAACCCGGCACGCCGTGATCGGCTGGTCCGGCGATCTGGAAATCATCGGCGATGACGCCAGCGTTCGTCAGTTTTGGCCGCACGCCGGCATAGGATGGCGCGATCCGATCGGCGGCAAGATCGGGCCACCAATGCCTGATGGCGCCAAGAAACGCCGCAGCCCGGCCCGGATCGACATCATAATCGATCAGATCGGGATCGGTCATGGTCAGCCATTCGACATCGGGGCCGAAACGCGCTGCCCCTGCAAGATCGAGCGTCAGGTGCACGCCAAGTCCGCCGGGTTCCGGGATCGGGTAGATCAGTCGCGAAAACGGCGACCGCCCGATCAGCGAGAAATAGCTGCCCTTGGCAAACAGCGGCGCCGGCCGCCAGTGCAGCGGCAGTGCCACCAGCGTCGCCGCCAGGGCCGCAGCGGACAGGCCCGCAGCATTGACGACAAGAGCTGCATCAAGCCGCGTACCATCGGCGGTTGTCACCACAATGCGGTCATTTTCGGGCGTCAGATCGATGACCCGGCTGCCCAGCGCCAGCATCGCCCCATGATCCTCGGCAACCCCCAACAGCGCCAGCATGAGGCCGTGCGAATCGATGATCCCGGTCGATGGCGAATGCAGCGCCGCAACGCAGTGGATCGCCGGTTCCAGTACCGACGCCGCAGCGCCATCGATCAGGTGCAGATCATCGACGCCATTGCCCAGCCCGCGTTCGAGCAGGCGTTCAAGGTCCGCGATCTGACCCGAATGGCTGCCGACGATCAATTTGCCGCAGCGGCGATGGGCGACCCCATGGCGAGCGCAAAAATCATACAGCGCCTGCCGCCCCTCCACACACAGGCGGGCCTTGTCGGAACCTGCGGGGTAATAGATGCCGGCATGGATGACCTCGCTGTTACGCGAGCTGACGCCGGTACCGATGGCCGTATCGCGTTCGATGATGACGACGTCGCGGCCCGCAACGGCCAAGGCGCTGGCCACGGCAAGGCCGACCACGCCGGCGCCAATGACGAGGCAATCGGCCCTGTGCACCATCAACCGGGGCCGGTACCGCCAGCGGCAGCAAGCGCGTCGGCATTGTTGACCCGCAGCAAGCTGAAACGGCCCCTCGCCGCCACCATCTCCAGCCCGGGCGGCAATGGCCGGGTCAGCCGGCCGGCATCGCAGAGGAACAGCCATGGAAATTTCGATTTGCTGACATTGGCGATCGCTGTGTCGAACGCCGCAGGATCGACCTTCATCTGGCTGAGTTTTGGCCGGGGCGTCGAGGCGATGGCGGCAAGCAACGGCCCGCGCACAATGATCGGCTGCGATGCAGCGCCTGCAAATAATCGCGACACCGCGCCATGATTTGAAACCAGCATCGGCCCGTACATCTGGCAGCGGCGATGCTGGGTATCGAGCCTGCCGCCGCCAACCGCCAGCGTTTCAACCAATTGCCCCGGCGGCAAGGCCGAGGCGACGGTCGCAAAATCGCGATTGTCGGCAGCATAGCCGTGCCAGGTGACGCCGATGACCAGCAGCCGCAGCGCCACCAGCGCCGCCATGGCCGCAATGACGCGGCGTTCCCGTGCATCACCCGTTAGTTGCGGTCGGAGGCCGGCAACCAGCAGAAACGCCGCAAACAAAGGCATCCGATCGGAAATATAGCCGATACCGAACATGGCCGGCGGCACCGCCACGATCAGCAAAGCCGCCAGCAGGAGCCCCGGCCAGATAAACGACACGAGCCGCAGCCGACGCCAGCGCACCAGCAGCAAAATCAACCCCAGCATCAGGGCCATGCTGATGATATCGAACATGAGGGTCGGCCCTTCGGCAACCCGGACGATCGTCGTCAATCGATAAAGCAGCAATTCCCAGACGCGGTCGGCAAGCTGCCCATCATGCGCCAGCCGCCGGGCGCTGTCCTCTGCGTTGCTGATACCGCCCGAAGCACCACTGATCCGCGATGACAGGAACAGCATGACCGGCACTATGGCTTGCACCGCCAGCGGCACCATGGCGGCCAGCAGATCGAGCAGCCGGCGCGGGCGTTTTTGCCAGAACAGGCCGATTTCGATCGCGCCGAGCAGCAGCCCGTAAATGGCAAAGGCAACGCCATGGATGAAGAATATCAGCACCGCGATGATACAGGCGACGGGCAGCGCAACGACCAGCCGGTTTGGTTGGCGCAGGCGTTGTTGCAGCCACCAACCGGCGCCCCAGAACAGCATGCCGATGCCCAGCAGGAAATTCGCAAAGCCCCAATTCAGGATGAAACTGTATAGCAAGGGCAGCGCCAGCAAGGCCACCAGCGCCGATGTCCGGCCGGTCGCGGCGCGATTGAAATACAGGATGCCGCCATATTGGACGGCAAAGACAAACAGGATTGTGAGATTATCGGCCATGGTTTGCGGCACAAACGCCAGCGCCGCCGTGACCAGCACATCGAGCCCGATATTGGGCAGGATTATCCAGTTTGCCTGATAATTTTCCGCGAGCACCGGCACATGATCGATATTGGCGAGCACGAAATAACGCGCCATGTGATTGTAGAAATCGATCAGCGGCAGCACGTCCGTCGTCAACAACGGCAGGGCTGCCGCGACAAACAGCGCCAGGATCGTCAACCATTGGCGTTGCGGCGATACAACCGACACAGTGGCCGCTTTGGCGTTCACTGCCGTCATGCCCGCAAAACACATCCTTTCCTGGCAGACGCCTTGCTGCGCTGCCTGCCCTTGAAATCCCTTGCCGCCGCAAGGACGAAAGAACGACCCTGTTGACGGCCGTTTGACGACAGCTGTCGGCGATGGTCTATCGTCAGTGCCAGATTGCAGCAACGGCTAATTGTGCAATGCGGCATTTATTGCGAAGCCTCGCCAGGCTTCCGCCAAGGCTTGCCAAGCGTCCGGCAAGCCAGCATTACCTTTTGCCATGAGCACAGCCGAAACCGCATTGCACGATGCACCAAAATATACCGTAAAAGGCGCCAGCGGCGATTGGGAAATCGTCGTCGGTCTTGAAGTACACGCACAGGTCACGGCCAATTCAAAATTATTTTCAGGCGCAGCGACGCGTTTCGGGGCCGAGCCCAATTCGCAGGTCAGCCTCGTTGACGCGGCAATGCCGGGCATGTTGCCGGTGTTGAATGGCGAATGCGTCCGCCAGGCCGTGCGCACCGGGCTGGCGCTGGGCGCGACGATCAACAAATGGTCGCGTTTCGATCGGAAGAATTATTTCTACGCCGATCTGCCGCAGGGCTATCAGATCAGCCAGCTTTATCATCCGATCGTCGGCGAAGGCCGGTTGGCCATTGAAACCGATACCAGCCAGACCGCGACAATCGGCATCGAACGCATCCATCTTGAACAGGATGCCGGCAAATCGGTGCACGATCTCCACCCGACCATGTCCTTTGTCGATCTCAATCGTTCAGGCTGCGCCTTGATGGAGATTGTTTCAAAACCCGATATTCGATCGCCGGCCGAGGCTGGTGCCTATGTCGCGGCGCTACGCCAGTTGCTACGCTATGTCGGCAGTTGCGACGGCAATATGGATGAAGGTTCGATGCGCGCCGACGTCAACGTCTCGGTCAGGAAATCGGGGGCGGAATTTGGCACCCGGACCGAAACCAAAAACGTCAACTCCGTACGCTTCATCATGCAGACCGTCGAAGTCGAGGCCCGGCGTCAGGTCGACCTCATCGAAGCCGGCGGCACTGTGGTGCAGGAAACCCGGCTGTTCGATCCCGCCACCGGCACGACCCGGTCGATGCGATCGAAGGAAGATGCGCATGACTATCGCTATTTCCCCGATCCCGACCTGTTGCCGGTCGAATTCGACGATGCCTTTGTTACTGCCTGCCGCGACAGCCTGCCGGAGTTGCCCGCCGCAAAGCGCCAGCGTTACGCAAAGGATCTGGGACTGACCCCCTATCTCGCCGCAGTGCTGACGGCGGAAAAGGATACCGCCGCCTGGTTCGAGACACTGATTGCCGAAACCGGCAAAACAGCGGCCGAAATTGCTGGCCGGGCGGCGAATTGGGTGACGTCCGACCTGTTCGGCGCGCTGAAGCGGCTGGGCCTTGAGATTACCGAATCCCCGGTGTCGCCAAAGGCAGGTGCGGCTTTGCTAGCACTGCAGGCTGATGGCATATTATCGGGGCCGCTGGCCAAGCAGGTCTTTGAAATCATGCTGGAAACTGGCGAAGAACCCGGCACGATCGTCGCCGCGCGTGGATTGACGCAGGTCACCGATACCGATGCCATCGACGCTGCAATTGCGACGGTGATCGACGCCAACGCCGACAAGATTGCTGAGTTCAAGGCCGGGAAGGAAGCCTTGTTCGGCTTTTTCGTCGGCCAGACCATGAAAGCCATGGCCGGCAAGGCCAGCCCCGCGACGGTCAATGACCGGCTGAAACTGGCCTTGGGGTCGCGCTGAAACAGCCCCGAAGGGCCATCGGCAATTCTGCAAGAAATCTGAACCAAAAAAATGGCCCGGACGTTGCCGTCCGGGCCAGTTGGTTTCCTTGGGGAGGAACCTGTTGGGGTGCGGGTTTTTTTTGCTGCCCGGCACCGATTATTTGACCTCAGCTGGTGTAGGCGCGTTCACCGAATTCCGAGATATCAAGGCCTTCGCGTTCGACATCGATTGTCGGGCGCAGGCCGATTGTCTTGTCGAGAACGAAGAATAATAGGGCCGAGATGCCGCCGGACCAGACCAGCGTGACCAGCACGGCACGCAGTTGCACCAGCATCTGGGCGCCCATGTCATAGCTGCCGGCAACGGCAGGTATCACGGTGTAATCGAGGAAGCCCTGACCGCCCAGAGCAGGATCGGCGACCACGGCGGTGCCGAGCGCGCCAATGATGCCGCCGACGCAATGAACCCCGAAAACGTCCAGTGAATCATCATATTTGAGCTTGTTCTTGACCGTCGTGCAGAAGATGTAGCAGACGATCGAGGCCAGGGCGCCGAGGATGATCGACGTCATCGGCGTCGCAAAACCGGACGCCGGGGTGACCGCGACCAGCCCCGCCACGGCGCCGGTAACGCCGCCCAGCATCGATGGCTTGCCATGCGCCACTTGTTCGATCAGCATCCAGGCGACGGCGGCGCCAGCCGTGGCAGTGAAGGTGTTCATCATCGCCAAGGCGGTCAAGCCATTGGATTCGAGGTTTGAGCCGGCGTTGAAGCCGAACCAGCCCACCCAGAGCAGCGACGCGCCGATCATCGTCATCACCAGATTATGGGGCGGCATCGGTTCCTTGCCATGGCCGGTGCGCTTGCCGATGATCAGCGCGCCGACAAGCCCTGCGATGCCTGCGTTGATATGAACGACGGTGCCGCCGGCGAAATCGAGCGCACCCTTGCCCCAGAGATAGCCATAATCGGTCGGCGCCGCCTTCAGGAAATCCGGGCCGGCCCAATACCAGACCATATGGGCGATCGGAAAATAGACGATGGTCGACCAGGCCACGACAAAAATCATCAGCGATGAAAATTTGACGCGTTCGGCAAAAGCCCCGACGATCAGCCCGGGCGTGATCATCGCAAAGGTCATCTGAAAGGCGATGAAGACGAATTCAGGAATATAAACGCCGTTGGAAAATGTCGCCGCCATCGAACTGGTGGTGACACCGTTCAGAAATACCTTGGAAAAACCGCCGACAAATTCATTGCCGCCGGTAAAGGCCATCGAATAGCCATAGGTCACCCAGATCAGGCAGACGATGGCGCAGATCATGAAGACCTGGGTCAATACCGACAGCATATTCTTTGACCGGACCAGGCCACCGTAAAACAGCGCGAGGCCGGGCACGGTCATCAGGAAGACCAGCGCCGTGGCGGTCAGCATCCAGGCCGTGTCCCCCTTGTCGGCAACGGGTGCGGCGGCCGCTGCGGCGGCGGCGACGGTCGCGGCATCCTGTGCGAGTGCCGGCCCTGCAACAAACAGGCCGGCCGACAATATCGCCCATGGCAATGCCCTGGCGATCGTTCCCAGATCAAATCTCATGCTTCCCCCTCCAGCCATTTCAAAGCGCCGTTTCATTGGTTTCACCGGTCCGGATGCGCACGGCCTGGCCGACCTCGGTCACAAAAATCTTGCCATCGCCGATCGATCCGGTGTGGGCGGCCTGTTGAATGGTTTCAACGATAAGCGGCGCCTGGCCATCCTCGACAACCACTTCGATCTTGATCTTGGGCACCATGTTGGTGGTGTATTCGGCCCCGCGATAGATTTCGGTCTGGCCCTTTTGACGCCCAAAGCCCTTGACCTCGGTAACCGTCATGCCCTGCACGCCAGCCGACGACAGCGCCTCACGCACTTCGTCAAGCTTGAACGGCTTGATGACAGCGATGATCAGTTTCATGGCCCCTCCGAAACGCCGACAATGGCGTCATCAGATTGTCATGCATGAATCATGCCAAGTGTTGCGGTGCAGCAAAACAGCCGGGAGATTACCAAAACCGATGCGTCGTCTGCCCGATTTAGCGGCAACAAATTTCCCGTCGCGTAAAATTTGAGCAGTCGGCCCGGCTTTTCCCGGTTCAGCCCGGGGCCGCGAGCAGCGCCCGCGCCGCTGCCGCATCATCATCCAGCACCATCAGGCGGACGCCCGACAGGCCAGAACCGATCAACGACGCAATGCCGGCGTCAAACAGCACGGCCTCGATTCCGCCGGCTTCCAAGCGCATCCGCATGATCTGGGCTTCGACCGGATCAAAGACGGTATCGAGCGTGACCAGCGGCATCAGTTGTAGGGCAGCAGGCTGGGTGCGCGCACGGCAAGGCCATCGATGCTGCGATCGCGCTCGGCATATTTGGCCAATCGGTCGGCGGGCACGTCCTGCGCATGGAATTTGCGCAGGGTCTGGCGTTCGGCCTGCAGCGTCATTTCGGGGACGGCCCAGCCACAGGAGCCTTGTACGGACGCAACCGCCATCTCGAAAATCTGCCGCACGCCGCGTTCGATCGTGAATTCGGCCGCCAGATCGTCCCAGCCGGCATCCTGCGGCAGCACCGGCGCGGCCCGGCCATAGAGTCGCAGAATCCAAGCCGGCCGGTCAAAGGCGCAGAACATCACCGTGATCCGGCCATCGGCGAGCAGATGCGCGTTGGTTTCATTGCCCGAGCCGCCATAATCCAGCCAGGCAACGCGGTTGGGCGACAGCACACGAAACGTATCCATGCCCTTGGGTGACAGGTTGATCCGGGCGTCGGGCGCGGCGGTGGCGACGAAAAATACCGGCTGGCGCGCGATGAAGCCGGCGGCCCTGGTGTCGATATGGTCGAAAAATTCCGACATCAGCCTCTCCCCCTGAACCGCAATCCCGTTTCAGGCAGCCGTACCGCCTACCGTCAAACCCTCGATCAGCAATGTCGGCTGGCCGACCCCGGCCGGCACACTCTGGCCGCCCTTGCCGCAGATGCCCACACCTTCGTCCAGCGCGAAATCATTGCCGATGGCGCGCACCCTGGTCAGCACATCGGGGCCATTGCCGATCAGCGTCGCGCCCTTGATGGGGGCACCCAGCCGGCCGTTTTCGATGCGATAGGCTTCGGTGCAGCTGAACACGAACTTGCCGCTGGTGATATCGACCTGGCCGCCACCAAAGCTTTTGGCATAGATCCCCGATTTGGCACTGCGCAGAATTTCGCCGGGGTCTTCGCTGCCATTTTCCATGAACGTATTGGTCATCCGCGGCATCGGTGCATGGGCATAGGATTCACGCCGGCCATTGCCGGTTGGCGCAACGCCCATCAGCCGGGCATTGAGTCGATCCTGCATATAGCCTTTCAGGATCCCGTCTTCGATCAACACGGTGCGTTCGGTCGGCGTACCTTCATCATCGACGGTCAGCGAGCCGCGCCGATTGTCGAGGCTGCCATCGTCGACGACGGTGACGCCCCTGGCAGCGACGCGTTCGCCGATCCGGCCCGAAAATGCCGATGTGCCTTTCCTGTTGAAATCGCCTTCCAGCCCATGGCCAATGGCTTCATGCAGCAGAATACCCGGCCAGCCCGGCCCGAGCACAACGGTCATTTCGCCGGCGGGGGCAGCAACCGCATCCAGGTTGACCAGCGCATTGGCCAGCGCAATGTCGATGGCGCCGTTCCATTGTTCGGGATCGAACAGGCCATCATACAGATAGCGGCCGCCAAGGCCGTGGAAACCGGTTTCGCGGCGACCATCTTTTTCGGCCACGATCTGAACATTCAGCCGCACAAGCGGCCGCACATCGCGCACCCGATGGCCATCGGCGCGAATAATCTCGATCACCGACCAGCTGCCAAGCAGGCTCGCCGATACCTGGACGACGCGCGGGTCACGCGCCCGGGCGGCGGCGTCGATCGTCTGCATCAGCGCGACCTTTTTGGCAAAATCCACACCCTCCAGCGGATTGGCATCGATATAACGCCGGGCGTTGGTGCGTTGCGGGGCCAGCGCCATGCTGCCGCCATGACCATCGCGGACGACGCGGATCGTATCGGCGGCGCGACGAATGGCGGCGTCCGACAATTCATTGGCATGGGCAAAGGCCGTCATTTCACCAGCGACGCCGCGCAGGCCAAAGCCTTGCTGCGTATCAAAGGTCGCTGCCTTCAGCCGCCCATCGTCAAAGGCAAAACTTTCGCTGACCGCATATTGCAGATAAAGTTCGCCATCGTCGCAGCCATTCAAGGCTTCGGCCACCAGCCGCTCGGTACGGCCGGGATCAAGCTCGGTATCGGCATAAAAAATCGTCGCTGGGTCTAGGCTGGTCATAATCTCTATTATAGGGATGCGTTGCGGCCAAAGGAACCAGTGATGACGGAATTCGTGATGCGACCTATCGGCCATGTCAGCGGCGGTCGCAGCGCCGCCGAAGATGACGCCTGGGGCAACAGCCGCGCGACGATCATCGTTGATGGCCTGCCGGCCGAAGCGCTGCTCGGCCTTGATGCCTTCAGCCATTGTGAAGTCATTTTTGTCTTTGACCAACTGCCCGAAAGCGAGATCACGACGGGTGCGCGACGGCCGCGTGGAAACCCCGACTGGCCGCTGGTCGGCATCCTTGCGCAGCGTGGTCGCAACCGTACGAACCGCATCGGCGTATCGGTTTGCCGGGTGATCGGCGTTGCCGGCAACCGGCTGGATGTCGAAGGGCTGGATGCCATCGATGGCACGCCCGTGCTGGACGTAAAGCCGGTGCTGTCGGGGTTTTTGCCAAAGGATATGGTGCGCGAACCCGATTGGGCTCGCGAAATCATGGCCGATTACTGGTAATCAGAACGCGCAAGTCAGCCGCCAGGCCTTTCCCGGCCGATCGAATTCGATGCGCGAACATTGGCCGAGCACGTCGCGCCCGATCAATATCCAGGGGTCACGGCCTTTTTTGCGGCTGGCGGTGACCGTGATGGCGTCTTCATCATCCGAAACATCGCTGGTCCCGGCCTTGGCGCGGGCATCGAGGGCCTGGGCCTGGGCCTCGGTGATGCGCACCGCCGGGTGGACGAGGGGCAGATCAAGCAGCCGCGCACCTGCAACCGGCGTCAGGCGTTCGAACGGCAGCGCAACGCCAGGGAACGGCCGCCAGAACCCGACCGAGCCGGCGCGTTTGACCAGCCCGGCAGTGGTCAAGGCAGCCGCAGCACGGGCGTTCATCACCGTGTCGGGTGAATTCAGTTCCAATGCGACACGGATGTTTTCGTCGCCGATCCTGACCTTCATCATCACCGATCCCTTGTCGGGCCGGGTCAGGCTGTGCAGACGCGCACCCGCCGGCTGCGGGCCGAGATCGACAATAATCGTATCGGCCTTCAACGCTGTCAGCCCCAGCACGCCATCGCCATCGGCTGCAACCGGCCGGCTGACCCAGACGATCGGAGTCGTCGCTTTTGGCAGGCCCAACGGCGTGATGCTATAAAGGTTGAAGCGAAAGGTCGCCTCGCCGCCCGGAATCATGGCATTTTGAAACGTGCGCTTGCCGATCAGCGGAAATGGTTTCAACGCCGCCCTTTCCGCCGGCGACTGGTTCAAAATCAACGCCGAATCAAAGCTCAGCGCGAGGCGTACATCAAATTCATAGGTCTTGACTCGAACCGGCAAGCGCGGCTGGCCATCGGGGACCACGCGGACGATGAAGGGCATGACCGGTGTGGCGGTTCGCGCCGCGAGCAGCATCGGCAATGCCAGCAGCAGCAATCCACGCCTCATCGCCGGTCGGCCACGCTGCCTGCAAGCACAAAGCGCCGGTCACAATAGCCGCATTCGGCAAAGCCCGACGCGCCGATCTGCAACCAGACGCGCGGATGGCCGTCACCTGACCTCGCGCTGCCCATGACTTCATCGCCATCGCAGAACACCCGCGCCGCATCGCTGACAAAGGTTTCGGGCGCGGGAAACGCAGCGGGTGCAATGGTGTCCATGACCGCGTTCCTAGCAATGGCGGCATCCGAAGTCACGTTCCGCTACAGCCGCAGGCGCCATCGCCTGCCCGCGTCGACAAAGCGGCAAATTGCCGGGCCGGGCCGTCAATGCTTGCCGGGCACCGCCGCCGCAGCTATCCCGGCATGCTATGACCCAATCCGCCATCTCGATCCGCGGCCTTCAAAAAACCTATGCGGGGGGCAAACAGGCGCTGAACGGCATCGATCTTGAAATTCCGCGCGGCAGCATGTTCGGCTTGCTGGGCCCCAATGGTGCGGGCAAATCGACGCTGATCAATATCCTGGCCGGGCTGGTCAACAAATCCGCCGGCAACGCGACGATCTGGGGGTTCGATATCGACGAGCATCCGCGCAATGCCAAGCGCAGCATCGGCATCGTGCCGCAGGAATTGGTGTTCGATGCGTTTTTCACGCCTTTCGAAACGCTGGAATTGCAGGCCGGGCTTTTCGGCGTGCCAAAATCGCAGCGCCGGACGATGGAATTGCTCGACGCGGTGCGCCTCGCCGACAAGGCGCATGTCTATTCGCGCACGCTGTCGGGCGGCATGAAACGGCGTCTGTTGGTGGCCAAGGCGCTGGTCCATAATCCGCCGGTGCTGGTACTGGATGAACCGACTGCGGGCGTCGATATCGAATTGCGTGCCCAATTATGGGACTATGTGCGCCAATTGCATGCCAATGGCACCACGATCGTGCTGACAACCCATTATCTGGAGGAAGCCGAGGCGCTGTGCGACCGTATCGCCATCGTCAACAATGGCAGCATCGTTGCAAATGACCTGACCAGCGTGCTGTTATCCACCGCAGGCGATAAAAAACTCATCGTCACCATCGACCGCGATCTGGCCGAAGTGCCCGCCGGCCTTGAAGCCCGCACCGAATTGAAAGGCGCCCGCACCCTGTCGCTGACCTATGACAAACGCAGCCGCAATGCAGGCCAGGTTCTGGCGGCGGTGGCGGCGGCGGGGCTTGGCGTCATCGATGTTTCGACACAGGAAGCCGATCTTGAAGATGTGTTTCTGGAATTGACGCGTGCCTGAACCCGCCCTGCGAATATCTGCAAGATCTCGCCGATGACCCGCCGCCCACCCCCCGAAGCGCGCAGCTTTGACGTGATTGTCATCGGCTCGGGCGCCGCGGGGCTCACCGCCGCGCTCAACCTCGCGCCACGATTCAAGGTCGCGGTGCTGGCCAAGGGATTGCTCGATGCTGGGTCCACCGCCTGGGCGCAGGGCGGCATCGCCGCCGTGCTCGAACCCGGCGACACCTATGAAAGCCATATCGAGGATACGATGGTCGCGGGCGCCGGGCTCAACCATCGCGAAACCGTTGAATATGTCGTCGAACACGCATCGGCCGCCATCGACCGGCTGGCGGCGCTGGGCGTGCCGTTCAACCCTGGTGAAACCGTGTCGGAACGCTGGCACCTGACGCGCGAAGGCGGCCATAGCCATCGCCGCATCGTCCATGTCGATGATGCGACCGGCTGGGCCGTGCAGCAGGCGCTGCAACAGGCCGCCGCCGCCCACCCCAATATCACGCTGGTGCCGGGCATGGTCGCCATCGATCTGATCACCGAACGCAATGTCGATGGCGAACGCTTTGCTGCGCGCCGCTGTCATGGCGTTTATGCCCATGATGCGCAGACGCGCCATGTGCAGCGATTTTTGGGCAAGGCCGTGGTGCTGGCAACCGGCGGGGCCAGCCGCGTCTATCAATATTCAACCAATCCCGATGGTTCGACCGGCGATGGCATCGCCATGGCCTGGCGCGCCGGCTGCCGCGTGTCCAACATGGAATTCAACCAGTTCCACCCGACCTGCCTCTACCATCCAACGGTCAAGAATTTTCTGATTACCGAGGCAGCGCGCGGCGAAGGCGGGCAATTGCAATTGCCCGATGGTACGCGTTTCATGCAGCGCTATGATGATCGGCTGGAACTCGCGCCCCGCGATGTCGTGGCGCGCGCCATCGATGCCGAAATGAAGCGGCTGGGTCTCTCGCATGTGCTGCTCGATATCGCGCATCTGGGGGCGGATTTCGTCCGCCAGCATTTCCCGACCATCCACGCGAGGCTGCTGGAACTTGGCATCGATTGCACGGTTCAACCGATCCCGGTGGTGCCGGCGGCGCATTATTCCTGCGGCGGGGTAATGGTCGATCTTGCCGGCCGCACCGATCTGGCCGGGCTTTGGGCGGCGGGCGAAGTCACCCAATCCGGCCTCCATGGCGCCAACCGGCTGGCATCGAATTCGATCCTTGAATGCCTGGTGTTCGGGCAGGCCGTCGCCGATGATATCACCACGGGCTGGGACGATGCACCGATCCCCGCCATCCGTCCCTGGGATGAAAGCCGCGTCACCGATTCCGACGAAGAAATCGTCGTTGCCCATAATTGGGACGAACTGCGGCGTTTCATGTGGGATTATGTCGGCATCGTGCGCACCGACAAGCGCCTGGAACGCGCCGCGCATCGGGTAAAGCTGCTCCGCAAGGAAGTCGCCGATTATTACGGCAATTTCCGGGTGACGCCCGACCTGATCGAACTGCGCAACCTGGTCACCGTCGCCGATCTGATCGTCCGTTCGGCGCGGGCGCGCAAGGAAAGCCGCGGGCTGCATTTCACTACCGACTATCCAAAATTGCTGGCGGTGGCAAAAGATACGGTGCTCGACCCGGTGCTGACGCGGAGTTGACCTGCCGGCACATCGGCCTAGAATGGCGGCAAGACCCCGGGGGGCCGGATTTGACCGGCTGAGAGGTGGCTGTTCGCCACGACCCGCAGAACCTGATCCGGTTAGAACCGGCGGAGGGAGGGTGCAGCGTTCGCGCCCGCACGCCCTGTGATTTGAGGAGCAAGGCGCATGGCCGACATCAACGCCCGTATCGAAATGCCCGTCACCACCGGCGCCCTGCCCGGTTCTGCCAAGCTGCATATCGCCGGCAATCTGTTTCCCGACATCCGCGTCGCCATGCGCGAGGTTGCGCTCGACCCGAGCGCCAAGGAACCGCCGGTGCGCATTTACGACACGAGCGGGCCCTATACGGACAACACCGCCGTTATCGATATCGCCGCCGGCTTGCCCGCCCTGCGCACGCCCTGGATCGCAGCGCGTGGTGATTGCGAACGCTACCCCGGCCGCAGCGTCAGGCCCGAGGACAATGGCATTCTGGGGGGCTTTTTGGAGCGCAGCCAACAGCCCGAAACCGTTGTGTTTCCGAATGTAAACGCGCTGCCATCGCGGGCCAAAGGCGGCGCTGCCGTCACCCAGATCGCCTATGCCCGGTGCGGCATCATCACCGCTGAAATGGAATATGTGGCGATCCGCGAAAACATCGGCCGGGCGCAATTGGCCGGGCAGGTCCGCGACGGCGAAGGCTTTGGCGCCAGCCTCCCCGACTATGTGACGCCCGAATTCGTCCGCGATGAAATCGCCCGGGGCCGCGCCATCATCCCATCGAACATCAACCATCCCGAAGCCGAACCGATGATCATCGGGCGGAATTTCCTCGTGAAGATCAACGCCAATATCGGCAATTCTGCGGTCGCATCAAGCATCGCCGAGGAAGTCGACAAGATGGTCTGGGCCACCCGCTGGGGCGCCGACAATGTCATGGACCTGAGCACCGGCAAGAATATCCACAACACCCGCGAATGGATATTGCGCAACAGCCCCGTCCCCATCGGCACCGTCCCCATTTATCAGGCGCTGGAAAAGGTCGGCGGCATCGCCGAGGATCTGAACTGGGAGGTCTATCGCGACACGCTGATCGAACAGGCCGAACAGGGCGTCGATTATTTCACCATCCATGCCGGCGTGCGGCTGGCCTATGTGCCGATGACCGCGAACCGGGTGACGGGCATCGTTTCCCGCGGCGGCTCCATCCTCGCCAAATGGTGCCTGTCGCACCACAAGGAAAATTTCCTCTACACGCATTTCGCCGAAATCTGCGAGATCATGCGCGCCTATGATGTGTCGTTCAGCCTGGGCGATGGCCTGCGCCCCGGCAGCATCGCCGACGCCAATGACCGGGCGCAATTTGCCGAGCTGGAAACCCTTGGAGAACTGACACAAATCGCCTGGGCCAATGATTGCCAGGTGATGATCGAAGGCCCCGGCCATGTGCCGATGCACAAGATCAAGGTGAACATGGAAAAACAGCTGGCCGAATGCGGCGAGGCGCCATTCTACACATTGGGGCCGCTGACGACCGACATCGCGCCCGGCTATGATCATATCACCAGCGGCATCGGCGCCGCGATGATCGGCTGGTTCGGCTGCGCCATGCTCTGCTATGTCACACCAAAGGAACATCTCGGCCTTCCCGACCGCGACGATGTCAAGGTCGGCGTCATCACCTACAAACTCGCCGCCCACGCCGCCGACCTGGCCAAGGGCCACCCGGCTGCGCAACTCCGCGACGACGCGCTCAGCCGCGCAAGGTTCGATTTCCGCTGGCGCGACCAGTTCAACCTGTCGCTAGACCCCGAAACCGCGCTGAAATTCCACGATGAGACGTTGCCGGCGGAGGGCGCGAAAGTGGCCCATTTCTGTTCGATGTGCGGGCCGAAATTCTGCTCGATGAAGATCACGCAGGATGTGCGGGATTATGCGGCAAAGCAGAATACGGACGCGATGCTGGAGGCGGGTATGGCGGAGAAGAGCGCGGAGTTCCGGGCGAAGGGCGGGGAGATTTATTTGCCGGCGGCGGAGTGATAGTCGACCCGTCGTTCGAAAACTATCGGGGGTAGTGGAGTGGATATACTGGACTTGTTGATCCCTTTCTTTGTGTTTGCGCTCAGCGCGTACTCATCTGCTAGATTATCAAGACCTTATTTTACACAAAAATGGTCGCGTATCGCCTCTCAAATTGTAGCCACATTTTTACTATTTTTTGCAACCATATTTTCGAAAACACTGTCAACTCTTAATATCGATCAGTCCGGCAAAGACGACAAAGAAATAATTATTTTTTTCTTTGTCATATTAATTATAAAATTCGTCGGAATGTTCCTAGTATCTTTTTATGCACTCAGTGTTCATAAAAGCCCATATTGGTCCTTCATCGGCGTGCTAAACTTTAATATAGCAATCGGGGGGCTCTTTTATTTGTGGCTCGCTAAATCGAAAAAACTTTTTTAGGCGTCCCAAATTACGGTGACGCAAATATTGGCGACAGTGCACTCATTCTCCTGACGTCAATGTCTTCGATCCGGAAACATCACCCCTACCCCCCCCCTCTCCTTCCTGCGTGAAAGACGATACGCGCGCCAGCGCGCCGGATGAGGGTGTGGCTGGCTGCCGGGGTTGCGTACTGGAGGGTCAAAAAGCACCACTCTCACTCGCTCGGCGAAGCCGCCGAGTCGCCCTCTCCCGCAGGCGGAAGAGGGGCGTTGCTTCTTACTTCCCCCTCCTCCCCGGTGAGCGCAGCGAACCGAGAGTGGGGAGGGTCGGGGTGGGGGTCTCGCCGCTCGGGTCCGCCCTCCAACAAAAGAAACCCCACTCTACGCTTCGCGTAAGGGGAGGGAGACGGTAAGCTCCCGCCATGCCTGATCGTCCGCTGCAAACCCGTGCCCGCATCATGCGCCTCGCGCCGACGCCGGCCGGGCGTGCTGTCTGGCGCATCCTGCGTGCCGCCCCGTTCGATGCGCCGCATTTCCGCCGCCAAATGCCCTTTGCCAACCGCTACATCGCCGATTTTACCTCGCACCGGGCGCAGATCATCATCGAGATTGACGGCAATACCCATGAACTCGAATCCGTCGCCGAACAGGCGCGCACGGCCTGGCTGATTGCTCAGGGCTATCCGTGCTGCGTTTCACCGACGCCGAAGCGACAAGGCAGGCCTCTGTCGCGCGCACCCTGATCGCCGAACTGAACCTGTCACTCCCTCCCCCGGCGCAGATGCGGGTGGCGGTGGTTGCTTCAATCCCGAAAGCCGGGATCAATCCGGTCGAGCTTGCGCAACAAGGCCGGCCAGGCGAGGCGGTTGGCGACCATGCCGAGGCCCATCTTGCCCTGGCCGGCGGCTTTTTCGGGCGTGCCTTGCGGCGGGTTGTAAAGGCCGTCGCGGCCGGCCGACAGGGCCATGACCTGTGCCTCACAGGCGCGTTCGAGAAAATAGAGATTGAGGAAACATTCAGCAACCGTGTTGCCGATGGCGAGCGTGCCATGGTTGCGCAGGATCATCGCCCTTTTCACCGGGCCAAGATCGGCAACCAGCCGTTCGCGTTCATCAAGGTCGGTCGCAACGCCTTCATACTCATGATAGGTCACTTCCTCGCGGATCAGCATGGCTGTCTGCGTCAATGGCATAAGCCCTTCGGCCTGGGCGCTGACCGCCTGGCCGGCCTTGGTATGGACGTGCATCACCGCCTGGGCATCGTCGCGCGCCATATGGATCGCCGAATGGATGGTGAAGCCCGCCGCATTGACGATCGAATCGGTGGCCATCACCGGCTTGCCCTCGGTATCGATCTTGACCAGCGCCGATGCGGTCATTTCCTCGAACATCAGATGATAGGGGTTTATGAGGAAATGATGCTCCGGCCCCGGCACTCGCGCCGACAGATGCGTGAAGATTATATCATCCCAGCCATATAGCGCGACCAGCCGATAGGCGGCGGCAAGATCGACTCGGATCGCCCATTCCTCGGGCGACACCTGTTCCCTGATGGACGGAGCGGTCTTCAATTGCGTCGCCATGGCTATCCTCCCGTGCTGCCCGATCAGTCTGGCGCATTTTGCCTTGCGCGTGAATAGGCGCCGCTGCGGCAGGCGTCCGAACAATAGACCAGATTATCCCAATCCCGCGCCCATTTTTTTCGCCAGCTGAACGGGCGGTTGCAGCACGGGCAGATTTTCTGCGGCAGATCGCCCTTGCTGCGCATCTTTGCCATGGCCTACGCGTCCTTGTCACAATAAGTGTCTATCCGGGAAACTTCATCTTAACGGGGAAATCCACCATGCGTCTTGCCCTTGATCGTCGCGCCTTTCTGATGGCCAGCGCCTCCGGGCTGCTGCTGCCGGCGCGCCCGGCATTTGCCGGCCTTTGGGCCGACAAGGGCTTTACCCACAGCGTGGCGTCTGGCGATCCCGGCCATGATTCGATCCTGCTCTGGACGCGCTACGCCAGCGCCGATGGCCGCGATGCGGTGTTGAACGTCGATGTTGCCACCGATGCCGGCATGACCAATATCATCAAGCGTGCCGAAACAACCGCAGGCCCGGCAAGCTGGGGCACGGCGCAGGCGCGGGTGACAGGGTTGCCGACGGGCGGCTGGCTGTTCTACCGTTTTACAGCACCCGATGGCAGCATGTCCCACATCGGCCGCACCCGCACCTTGCCGGCCGGGCCGCTCAGCCGCTTCAACATCGCGGTGTTCAGTTGCAGCAACAAACCCTTTGGCTGGTTCAACGCCTATGCCCATGCGGCAACGCGAGACGATATCGATCTGGTCGTCCATCTTGGCGATTATCTGTATGAATATCCGCGCGGTGACTATCCAAGCGCTGCCGAACGGCTTGTTGGCCGCGAGATCGAGCCGGCCGGGGAGATGATCCGCCTCGATGATTATCGCCAGCGCTATGCCAGCTATCGGGTCGATCCGGCGTTGCAGGCGCTGCACCGCAATTTCCCGATGATCAGCATCTGGGACGACCATGAATTTGCCAATGATGCCTGGACAGGCGGCGCCCAAAACCATGATCCGGCCAGCGAAGGCGACTGGTTTGCACGCAAGGCGGCCGCCAAACAAGTCCATGCCGAATGGCTGCCCGGCCCGGAACGGTCGTACAATCGCTACGATATCGGCGATCTGGTCAGCCTCATCACCCTCGATACCCGTGTCGAAGGGCGTGAGCTGCAGCTTGACCTGACGCCGGCCCTTCGCGGCGGCGCGGCGGGGCTGGCAAAATTCCGTGACGGCCCCTGGAACGATCCGGCGCGCACGCTGCTTGGCACCGCACAGGAAAGCTGGGCTGCCGATGCCTTGAAATCATCGGTGAAGGCGGGCCAGAAATGGCAGCTGGTGGCCCAGCAGATCGTCATGGGCAATCTGTTCACGCCAAAGGACGCGCTGCAATTCCTTGGCGCCGACGCCAGCCCGCGCGCGCAAGCCTATGTAAAGGGCGGTATTGCCGCGACCATGGCCGGCATCCCGGGCAATATGGACAGTTGGGGCGGTTATCCCCAGGCCCGGCGGCGGCTGTTGAAGGCAGCGCAGGCCGCCAATGCCGACATGGTCGTCATATCGGGTGACAGCCATAACGCCTGGGCCTTTGACCTTGCCGAAGGTGGCAAGCCTGCCGGTGTCGAATTTGCCGGCCAATCGGTGACATCGCCGGGCTATGAAAACCAGCTGGCGGCAGACCCGGCGCTGGTCCGCGCCAGCCTGGTTGCCGGCAACCCCGAAATGACCTGGTGCGATACCAGCCGGCGTGGCTATCTGACCGTGAATTTCACGCCCGAGGCGGCGCGATCGGATTGGGTGTTCATGACCAGTATCCGCGAAGCCGGCACGGCCATCAGCGCCGGCCAGGCCGCTACCGTCAAACGCGGCAAACGCGTCATGACGTTGGTCTGAGGCCGGAGTCCATTCGGGCGCTCGTCGGCGAGGCTTTGCACAAACCCGGCAATGGCCGTAACAGCCGTGTGGCCGTCAGTTTGCGAAAGGCCCGTCCTTGCCCGTTGCCGCCCTACCGCCGGCGATCGTTTGCGATGCCATTTGGCATGATGGCACGCGCGACCGCGATGTGCCGGTCAGGCTGCGGATGCCGCCCGGTACCGGTCGGGCGGCATTGCTGTTGTTCAGCCCGGGGCTTGGCGGCGATACGGGTGCCGGGCGTGTCTGGGGTGAGGCCTGGGCATCCGGCGGTTTCATGGTCATCCATGTCCAGCATCCGGGCAGTGACAGTGCCGTTTATGCAGGCACGCCTACACCGGCCGAAAAGACCGCACGATTTGCGGCGGCAACCGGCTTTGCGCAATTGCGCGCCCGGGTCGCCGATATGCGTTTCGTCATCGATGAAGCCAGCCGTCGTCGCCACGAAGGCGCCTGTAATCTGCAACGCATCGACCCTGACCATATCGGCGTTGCCGGACACAGCATGGGGGCTTGGACCGTGCAGGCGCTGGCCGGGCAACGCTGGCCGCTGGGCATCCTGGCCGATCGCCGGGTGCGCGCCGCCATCGCCTTCAGCCCATCGGCGCCATTTGTGGCCAACCCGGCCGATAGTTTTGGCCGGATCGGCATCCCCTTCCTGTCGATCACCGGCAGTCTGGATGGCGTGCCCCTGGGCGCCAATCCGCAACAGCGCAGCCTGGCCCGGGCGGAACGCACAACGCCATTTCATGCGATGCCGGCGGGCCAAAAAATTCTGCTGGAATTTGGCGACGGTGACCATATGGCGTTCAGCGGCAATGGCCGCCGGGCCGACACAGCGGTCGATGCGCATATTCGTGACGTATCGATCCGCGCCAGTCTGGCGTTCTGGCGCGCCAGCCTGATGGGGAGCCGGGCCGATGCAAATTGGCTGGCGGCGCCCGATGGCCTGCGCGCCGAACTGCTGGCTGGCGACCGGGTTGAAAGCAAATAGCCTCGATCAGGCGGTTTTCGACAAAAACGCCTCGACATCTTCGAGCGGGATATCGCGGGCCACAAAGGCTTCGCCGATCCGCCGCGCGAGGATGAAGGCCAATGTGCCGGCCTGCATTTTCTTGTCCTGGCGCATATGGTGGATCAGGGTCGCCGCCGACGCCGTCAGCCCCAGCGACGGTGGATCAAGGCCAAAGCCGGCCGCCGTCAGATGCGCCCTGACCCGCGCTGCATCCCCGGGCGGGCAAAGGCCGCGCGCTGCCGACAGATCAAAGGCCAGCGCCATGCCCATCGCCACCGCCTCGCCGTGCAGCAGGCGATCGGAAAATCCGGCTTCGGCCTCATAGGCATGGCCAAAGGTGTGACCAAGGTTGAGCAGCGCCCGGATATCGCCGGTCTCGCGTTCATCGGCGGCAACGATCTGGGCCTTGGCCCGGCAGGATGTGGCGATGGCATGGGATAATATGGCCGGGTCGCCAGCCAGCAGCGCCGCGACATTGGCCTCACACCAGTCAAAAAAGCCGGCGTCGCCGATGAGGCCATATTTGACGATTTCGGCATAGCCGGCGCGTCGTTCGCGCAAGGGCAGGGTTTGCAGCAGCTGCGGATCGATCAGCACCAGCGCCGGCTGGTGAAAGGCGCCGATCAGGTTTTTACCGGCCGCGGCATTGATCGCGGTTTTGCCGCCGACCGATGAATCAACCTGCGCCAGCAATGTCGTCGGAATCTGCACGAACTTGCAGCCGCGCCTGAGGATCGCTGCGGCAAAACCCGTCAGATCGCCGATGACACCGCCGCCCAGCGCTACAATGGCGTCGCCGCGCTCAACCCCCAATTGCAACAGGCGTTCGGTGACCTGTTCCAGCATCGCCCAGTTCTTGGTCGCCTCACCGCCCGGCAGGATGATTTCGTCAACGGCCAGCCCTGCCGCCGCAAGCCCTGCGACAAACGCCGGTAAATGCAGCGCAGCGACATGCGTGTCAGTGACGACAGCGATCCGGCCGCGCGGCGCCAAGGGCCCCAGCAATGGCGCGACATTCCCGAGCAAACCCGGGGCGATATGAATGGGATAGGATCGCGATCCAAGCGCGACACTGACGATCATGGCGCATGGCCATTGGCAGCCGCCAGCGCCGTGACAATGGCATCGATGGTTTCGCCGTGCGGGCGGGCCTTGCTGGCGATATGCACCGGCGCTGTCGCGTAAAGTGGATTGCGTTCCGCCGCCATCGCCATCAGCACGGTGCCAGGGTCCTTCCCCACCAGCAACGGCCGGTTGTTGCGGCGGCGCACGCGTTCGACCAAGGTTGGCACATCGGCATCGAGCCAGACGACCAGCGCGCGTTCCAGCAGCAAGGCGCGGGTATCGGGCTGCACAAAGGCGCCGCCGCCCGTCGCGATGACCTTGGGCCCGCCATCCGCCAGCCGCGCGATCACCCGGCGTTCCCCATCGCGGAAATGCGCTTCTCCGAATTTGGCAAATATTTCGCTGACCGTCAGCCCGGCCGCAACCTCGATCTCGGCATCGGCATCGACAAATTGCAACCCCAGCCGCAGCGCGAGGCGCCGGCCGATGGTGGTCTTGCCCGACCCCATCAAGCCGACAAGCGCAATGGGGCGTGCCGCCGCCGCCCGCAGCAAGGTTTCGGCAACAGGCGTTGGCGCTGCTTCAAACCCGACATCGGGCAGCAGCACAGGCCGGGGGATTTTGGCATCGCGCTCCATCACACCCCTCGCTATACACTGGCCGCAGAACGGGTAAAGCCGGCGATTGCACCGACGCCCGGCCCGACAGGAACAAGTGGCAGCATGAACATGGCCGTGATGACAGCGATGATGGCACTGGACGGCAACAATGGTTGAGCCGCGCACCCGCGGCCTTTTGCTGGCCGGGATTGCGGCACTGGCCATCGCCCGGGCCCTGCCTGTCATTGGCCAGACAGGCCCGGCGCCAAAGCCCGGCGACCCTGCCGCAACAGCACCCGCAAATCCCGCACCCCAGCCTTTGTCTTTGCCGCCGGCAATACCCAAATCGATTTTGCCGGAAGGTTTTGAAGCGCCGGCCCCTGCACCGACCAGCACAGCCATAGTCTTGCCCAACGCAGCCCCCGAACCCTCTGGCCCTAATTTATTGCCGCCGGCGTCGCTGTCCAGATCATTGCAGTCGCCAGATGCACCGGTGGTGGTCGATCCTTTCGCGGCACAGGCCAATCAGGGCATATTGGTGACAGGGCCGCTGTCGGTCGCCAGCGGCGGTTTTGGGGCGCAGACATTCAATCGCTCCAATGGCATTTTCCTTGCTGGCCTGCTCAATCGTATCGACCGGCCGCTGGCATCGCGCTGGGCCCTGATCATATTGCGCCGCGCGCTGCTCAGCCAGGCGGCGACTCCGTTCGGAATCAACGACGGCGATTGGGTGGCGTCCCGCGCCTGGGTGTTGTTGCGCAGCGGCGAACTGGATGGTGCAAAACTGCTGGTCGATGCGATGCCCGTCGATCGCTATACCCCGGCACTTTACCGGATCGCCGGGCAAGTGGCGCTGGCCGGCGCCGATATCGCCGGCCTCTGCCCGATCGCGCGGACCGGCCGGGTGCTGTCCCGCGATTCGATGTGGAAGTTGGCGGTCGGCATGTGCGCTGCGATCGAAGGCGATGACATCACCGCCGCGACGGTTTTCGACGCCATGAACGGCAATGACAGCGGCATCGATGGCTTTGACGTGCGGCTGGGTGAACGCATCGCCACAATTGCCGGCGGGGCCGGCCGCGCCAGCAGTATCGACTGGAACGAAGCGCCGCCGCTGACGCTGTATCGCTTTGGCATCGCCACCTCGGCCGGCGTTGCGGTGCCGATCGATCGGCTGGCGGCGCTGGGGCCGGCGCGGCACGGCTGGCTGGTGCGCATCCCGGGCGTTTCGCCCGAGGCGCGGCTGGCGTCGCTGCGCGATGCAGCAATATTGGGCAGCATGTCGACAATCGAACTGGTCAGCGCCGTCACCGCTTTGTCACCCGGCAATCCCGATGATGACAGCCGTGCCGGCTTGTTGCGCCTCGCCTTTGCCGGCGGCAGCAGCGCCGCGCGGCTGGCGGCGATGAAATCGATCCAGAATACTGCCGGCGATCATTATGGCGGGCTGCTCGAATCGGCGCCGGCTGCGGCTTTGCTGCCGGTCAGCAGCGCCGCCGCCGACGCCAGCGCCGATATCATCGCGGCCCTGCTGGCAGCAGGCGAGGCCCGCGCCGCGTTGCGCTGGTGGCCAATCGCCGACAAGGCGGGCGGCAAGGTCCGCGCCAATGCCTGGGCCTTGCTCGCCACCGGCAGCGGCGGGGTGACGGTGACGCCGGCTGAATTCAAGGCCTGGCAAGCGGCGACCAGCGCCGATGATCGCCGCGCCGGGCTGTTGCTGGCGGCGCTGGCCGGGCTTGGCGCCAGCAACGATGGCGGCTGGGATGGCTTGCGCGGTCAATATCTGCCCCGCGCTGCCACGTCATGGAGCCGGGCCATCGATGCCGCCGCCCGCGCCGGCCGCGGCGGCGAAGTGGCAATTTTGGCCGCGACCGGCTTGCAAGGCCGCTGGGGCGATGTCCCGCCACAGCATCTGAACCATATCATTGCCGCGCTGGTCCGCAGCGGCCGGCCGGTGGAGGCGCGACTGCTCGCCGCCGAAGCTGTAACGCGGGGCTGATGTGGCGATCATCGCCAGCGACGATCATTCCGATCCAAAACTCATCGCGCTGTTTCTCGACATGTTGTCGGCGGAACGCGGCGCGGCCCGCAACACATTGCTGGCCTATGGCCGCGATCTGGCGCAGGCGAGCGGCTGGCTCGGCGGCCGGTTGGGTGCTGCCGATGCCGCCGACCTCGCCCGGCTGTCAACGCATTGGGCGGCGCTGGCGCGGGCGAGTGCTGCCCGCAAAGGCTCGGCCGTGCGGCAATTTCTGGGCTTTCTCGCCGCCGAAGCCATCCGCAGCGACAATCCGGGGCATGATCTTGCCCTCCCAAGCCTGGCCCGGCCGCTGCCAAAAACGCTCGATCCCCATGATGTCGAGCGGCTTTTTGCAGCGCTCGACAAACAAGTCGCGGCCGGCTCCGATCCGCGCAGCCTGCGGCTGTCGGCGCTGGTGGAACTGCTTTATGGTTCGGGGTTGCGCGCTACCGAACTCGTCTCGCTGCCGCGTCATGCGATGCGACCGGGGCGGGGTTTCATCATCCTGGCCGGGAAGGGCGGCAAGGAACGCCTGGTTCCCATCGGCAGTCGTGCCGAAGCGGCGGTCGCCCGCCACGCCGAAAATGTCGCCACGGACGCGCGCTGGCTGTTCCCGTCGCGGCACAGCCATCTGACCCGGCTGCGCCTGTATCAATTGCTAAAAGAGCTTGCCGCCGCCGCCGGGATTCCGCCCGAACGCGTCAGCCCGCATGTGCTGCGCCATGCCTTTGCCACCCATCTGCTCGAAGGTGGTGCCGATCTGCGCAGCCTCCAGACGCTGCTTGGCCATGCCGATATCGCAACGACCCAAATTTATACCCATGTCGCTTCGGCAGCGCTGGTGGCGCTGGTCAATGCCCGTCACCCACTCGCGGATCGATCACCGCCGGAACCCTGAATTTCCCGTCGCACGCCGCTGGCATGTCGGTTAAGACAGGTTTTTGCCGCCGTTGAAAAGTTGCCGCCTTGAACCTTTACCCGCGTTTTACCGATCATGTGACGACTGCGCTGCAGGGCCTGGTCGCCGGCGGCGACCTGCCCGCCGGCCTGTCGCTGGCCAATGTCAGCGTTGAACCGCCGCGCGATGCGACGCACGGCGACCTGGCCACCAACGTCGCCATGGTGCTGGCCAAACCCGCCGGGCTGAAACCCCGTGATATTGCCGTCATGCTGGCGCAGCAGCTGTCGCGCCTGCCCGAAGTTGCCGAAGCCGAAGTCGCTGGCCCGGGCTTTCTCAATCTACGGCTGACGGATGCCGTCTGGCGCGATGAACTCGCCGCCATCATCGCTGCCGGCAGCGATTATGGCCGTTCGGAAATGGGCACCGGCCAGCGCGTCAATGTCGAATATGTTTCGGCCAATCCGACCGGCCCGATGCATATGGGGCATTGCCGGGGCGCGGTCGTCGGCGATGCCCTGGCGACGCTGCTGGGCTTTGCGGGTTTTGAAGTGACGCGCGAATATTATATCAATGATGCCGGTGGTCAGGTCGCAACGCTCGCTCGCTCGGCGCATCTGCGCTACCGCGAAGCACTTGGGCAAAGCATCGAGATCCCCGAAGGCTTTTACCCGGGCGACTATCTGGTGCCGGTTGGCGTCGCATTGGCGGCGGAATTTGGCGACCGCTATGTTGGCCGGCCCGAGGACGAGTGGCTGCTGTTGTTCCGCACCCGCACCGTCGCCCTGATGATGGCGCGCATCCGGGAAGACCTGGCGCTGCTCGGTATCCATCAGGACGTGTTTTTTGCCGAAAGCTCGCTTGGGCCAAGGGTCGACGAAGCGCTCGACACGCTCGCTGCCAAGGGCCTTATCTACGAAGGCGTTCTGGAAGCCCCCAAGGGAAACGCTGGCGAGGCTGGCGAGGATTGGGAACCCCGACCGCAGACGCTGTTCCGCGCCACCCAATTTGGCGATGACAGCGATCGCGCCATGCGCAAATCCGATGGCAGCTGGACCTATTTTGCAGGCGACGTCGCCTATCATTGGGACAAGCTGACGAGGGGCTATTCGGCGCTGGTCGATCTGTTCGGGGCCGATCATGGCGGCTATGTCAAACGCATGACCGCGGCGGTCCGGGCGTTGAGCGATGATCTGGTGCCGCTGGATATCAAGATCGTCCAGATGGTGAAGCTGCTGCGCGCCGGCGAACCTGTCAAAATGTCGAAGCGTTCGGGCAATTTCGTGACGCTTGCCGATGTCATCGATGAAGTCGGCAAGGACGTCGTGCGCTTCATCATGCTGACCAAACGCAGCGATTCGCAGCTCGATTTCGATTTTGCCAAGGTCGTCGAACAAAGCCGTGATAATCCGGTTTTCTACGTCCAATACGGCCATGCCCGGATCGCATCGCTGGGGCGCAAGGCCGCCGAAGCCGGCATCCTGCTGCCGGCGCCCGATCTCCAGCTGCTCGATGCCGATGATCTGGCGCTGGTCAAGATCGCTGCGCAATGGCCGCGTATCGTCGAACAGGCCGCCCAGACGCGGGAGCCACACCGCATCGCCTTTTACCTGAACGACCTCGCCGCTGCGTTTCACACGCAATGGAATGCCGGCAATGATGATCCGGCCCGGCGTTTCGTGCGCGCCGATGCGCCGGCGTTGACAGCGGCGCGGCTGGCGCTGGCCGGGGCGGTGGCGCAGGTCATCCGCAACGGCCTTGGCGTGATGGGCGTCGATGCCGCTGACGAGCTGCATTGATGGCACCGCGCGACAATCGCCGGGATTTTGGCCGCGACGGTGACGAGGATGCTCCCTGGCTGGCCGAGGCCGACCCGCGCGCGCGGACCGAGGTCAGCCGGCGGTCTGTGTTCTGGACCTTTGTGATCATCGCAACGCTGTTGGCGGTCGCCGCGATCGGCGGGGTGCTGTTGTTCAGCAAAAAAGCCGGCGGATCGACCGAAGGCTATATGAATGCCGAACAGGCGCCGCTGATCGAGGCCGACCGCAGCCCCTATAAGGTCAAGCCGAGCGATCCACGCGGGCTGGCCGTCGAAGGCCAGGACCAGCTTATTTACGATGCCGGCAGTGACGTGCCGAGCACGATCGACCCCGACAGCCTGCCGGAACAGCCACTGCCCCGCCCCGGCAGCATGGCCGCCGGCCCTCCCCGCGATCTGCTGTCCGAGACGCAAAAGCCGGTGCCGGCAATCGCTGCGCCGGTAGCGCCTGCAGCGCCGGTGATTGCCGCGCCGGCAACCGCTGCGCCGGTCCCGAAACCGCCGTTGGTGGTCCTGCCGCCAGCGCCGCCAGCACCCGCGCCAGTAAAACTGCCGGCAAAAACCGGCGGTGTGCAATTGGGCGCATTTTCCAGCCCCGAACTCGCCGATGCCGCCTGGGCAGGCCTGTCGGGCAAATATGGCCTGTCGGGCAAACGCGTCATCGCCGTCGAAAGCGGCGGCAAGACGCTTTACCGGCTACGCGCCGGCAGCAGCGATGCCGTTGCAACCTGCGCCACGATAAAGGCCGGCGGCGATGCCTGTGCGGTGACCGAATGACCATGCAGCCGGTGTTCCTCGGCCTTGCCGGCCTCGAGATCAGCGCCGATGAACGCGCGCTGTTCACCGCCTCCAACCCCGCCGGCTATATCCTGTTCAAACGCAATATCGACAGCCCCGAT
>JBBRIC010000006.1:0-56611 GCA_038221665.1 Sphingomonadales bacterium | reverse complement strand
CCTGTCCGCTTGTTGTTGTGTGTTTTGGGGTCTTCGTTTTTGGGGGGTTTTTAATCCCTGCGGGGGTGCCGGGCCCTGCGCCCCCCCCCGCCGGAGGCGCTGATAGCTGCTGTCACCTCAGCGTAAAACCACCCAGGTCGGCGCATGGTCACTGGCCCTTTCGGAGCCACGCACGGCCTTGTCGACGCCGGCATCGACCATCCGATCGGCAGCCGCTGCCGACAGCAACAGATGATCGATCCGAAAGCCATGATCTTGCGGCCAGGCACCGGCCTGATAATCCCAATAGGTCCAGATACCGCCGCGCGGGTAGCGGGCGCGTAGCGCGTCGGTCCAGCCTTGCCACATCAGGCTTCGATAGGCGCCACGGCTTTCGGCTTGCATCAGCGCGTCGTCGCGCATTGCCGCTGCCGACCAGATATCATCGTCATTGGGAATGACGTTGTAATCGCCGGCCAGCACCACCGGGCCACCGCCGGCCCGCAATGTCGCGGCATGGGCGTTCAGCCGCGCCATCCAGCCGAGTTTATAATCGAATTTCGGCCCCGGTTGCGGATTGCCATTGGGCAGGTAAATCGATGCGACGCGCACCCCGGCGATATCGGCCTCCAGATAGCGCGCCTGATCATCGGCAGCGTCGCCGGGCAGCCCGCGTTGCATTTCGATGGCTGCTTCGCGGCTGAGGATGGCGACGCCGTTAAAGCCCTTTTGGCCATGGACGAGGCAATGATAGCCAGCGTCGCGCAAGGTTTCGACCGGGAAATTTTCGCTGACCGTCTTGATTTCCTGCAGGCAGGCAACGTCGGGCTGTGTTTCAGCCAGCCATTCCAGCAGGCGCGGTAAACGGGCATTGGTGCCGTTGATGTTGAAGGTCGCGATCCGCATGGCGCGACTTTAGATCGCAAACATCAATTCGCAAGCAATTCAGGACTTGATGCTTCACCGCCCCGAAGGACTGACCAGCAAACGGTTGAATCTAACCATTCGCCGTTTTCGGCTCTAATTGACGACCGCTGCCAGCATGGCATCCAGTCTGGCAATGGCGCGTTCGTCGCCGGCGCTGCGAGCGGCGGCAAGCTCGATTGCGACCTCTGCGGGGTCGATGTCACTGACCGGCATGGCGCTTTCGGCCAATATGGTCAGGCCCTCGACATTGACTTCGGCAAAGCCGCCATCGACGAAAATGCGCCGGCTCAACGTGTTGAAATCGCTTTCATAAATGGCGATGGCGCCGGGGCGCAGCGTGCTCATCACCGGCGCATGGCCGGGGAGGACGCCGAAATCGCCCTCGCTGCCCGGCACCACCACCATGGCGACCTTGCCCGATGACAGCCGCCGTTCGGGGGAAACAAGATCAAAGCTGAACAGCGGGTCGGCCATCAGGCGGCTTCCGCGGCCAGACGCTGGGCCTTGGCGACCGCGTCTTCGATGGTGCCGACAAGGTAAAACGCCGCTTCGGGCAGATGATCATATTCACCCGCGACAATCGCCTTGAAACCCTTGATCGTGTCTTCGACCTTGACGAACACGCCCGGCGTGCCGGTGAAGATTTCAGCGACATGGAAGGGTTGCGACAGGAAACGCTGGATCTTGCGCGCCCGGCTGACGGTCAGCTTGTCCTCCTCGCTCAGTTCGTCCATGCCCAGAATGGCGATGATGTCCTGCAGCGACTTGTACTTCTGCAGCACTTCCTGAACCGAGCGCGCCACATCATAATGTTCCTGGCCGACGGTACGCGGTTCGAGCACCCGGCTGGTCGAATCGAGCGGATCGACGGCCGGATAGATGCCGAGTTCGGCAATCGAGCGGCTAAGCGTTGTCGTTGCATCCAGATGCGCAAAGCTCGTCGCTGGCGCCGGATCGGTCAAATCATCGGCGGGCACGTAAATCGCCTGCACCGATGTGATCGAACCCCTGTTGGTCGAGGTGATGCGTTCCTGCAACTGGCCCATGTCGGTCGCCAGCGTCGGCTGATAGCCCACTGCCGATGGAATACGCCCGAGCAACGCCGAGACTTCGGAGCCGGCCTGCGTGAAGCGAAAGATGTTATCGACAAAGAACAGCACGTCCTGGCCTTCGACATCGCGGAAATATTCAGCGTTGGTGAGGCCCGACAAGGCGACGCGAGCTCGGGCGCCCGGCGGCTCGTTCATCTGGCCAAAGACCAGCGCGACCTTGGAACCGACCGGCGTCGGCTTGCCATCGGCATCCGATGCGATGACGCCGGCTTCAAGGAATTCATGATAAAGATCATTGCCTTCGCGGGTGCGTTCGCCAACGCCCGCGAACACCGAGGTGCCGCCATGGCCCTTGGCGATATTGTTGATCAATTCCTGAATCAGCACGGTCTTGCCGACGCCGGCGCCGCCGAACAGCCCGATCTTGCCGCCCTTGGCATAGGGGGCGATCAGGTCGATGACCTTGATGCCGGTCACAAGAATCGAGCTTTCGGTCGACTGGTCGATGAACAGCGGCGCCTCGGCGTGGATCGGCATCGTGGTTTCGGCGTTGACCGGCCCCATTTCATCGATCGGTTCGCCGATGACGTTCAAAATGCGGCCCAGCGTCATCGGGCCGACGGGCACACGGATCTGGGCGCCGGTGTCGACGACTTCCTGCCCCCGCACCAGACCATCGGTCGCATCCATGGCGATGGTGCGGACGGTATTTTCGCCAAGATGCTGCGCGACTTCGAGGACGAGGCGAATATCGCCATTGCGCGTTTCGAGCGCCGACAGAATCGCCGGCAGGTCGGTATCGAAATGCACATCGACGACAGCGCCGATGACCTGCGAAACGCGGCCGATATTGTTGGTGGAGGGGGTCGTGGCCATTTGTGCTTCCTTGATCAATGCTGCGGCAGCGACGAGCAGCGGGGGCCGCCGTCGAGCCAGGTCCATTTTGCGCCATCCTTGGCGACAAGCGCTTCGCTGCTGGTCCAGGGCTTGCCCGGAAAGTGCTCCTGGTAGCTGCACTTATATTCTGACGGGTCGCCGAGCGCGCTGCATTTCAGCGCGCGCAGCGGTGGGCAACTTTCCCGCTTTTCGGTCCGCAGCGCCCCGAACTGTTTGGCGGTCGGACCGGGTGCCGGGCTGGCCCCGGCGAGAAGGAGTGCGACGAGGATCACAGCGCCGCCGCCCCGAAACGAATCTCGATCATGTAGCCAACAGGGCGGGCTGCATTGTCCATCGCGATCATTGCAGCACCCATTCACCATGGGCGGCGATCGCATCGTGCATGGCATCGGGCGCGAGGTCGGGCATTTCGTTCGGCCACCTGACCGCGCCATTGGCGATGCCGACCGGCGCAAAATATGCGGGGTCTTTCAACACTGCGAAAAAATGAGTCAGCGCCGATGGTTCGAAACGCACCTTGCCCGCGACGCCATCTTCGAAACGAACAAACAGCGTCAGCGGGCCGGCAACTTCGACCGAGACGACGTCCCGGATCGGAATACCGGAATCGATTATTTCGTCGTCGTCCGGCTCTGGCAGAGTGTCCACGCCTGCAACAAAGCGGATTGATTTGAACGCCGCCATGATTGAACTTACCTCATCGCCCCGCGATCCAGCCGACCCGACATCAACTGACCCGACACAATCCCGATCGCCGCCGTCTGCCCTGCCTTCCTGGCGTGGAAGTGCGGCGGGTTTTGGTCGTTCAGATACATCAGAATCTGGATGCCGTCGATGATGGCGAGGGTCGGCATCCACTAGAGCGCCTCCGCCCCGGAGATGATCTCGATCAATTCCTTGGTGATCGCGGCCTGGCGCGTGCGGTTGTAAGTGATCGTCAGTTTCTTGATCATTTCGCCGGCGTTGCGCGTCGCATTGTCCATCGCGGTCATGCGGCTGCCCTGTTCGGATGCAGCGTTTTCAAGGAGCGCGCGGAACAATTGTACGGCCATGTTGCGCGGCAGAAGTTCGGCCAGAATGGCTTCCTCATCGGGTTCATATTCGATCGCGGCGGGTACAGCGTCGGTCGGCTTTGCCGTCACATCGGCGGCGGCGGGCAGTGCCGCCGGGATGATCTGGATCTGGGTCGGTTCCTGCACGAGTGCGGACCGGAAACGCGCAAAGAACAGATGCGCCACATCGAATTCGCCGGCGTCGAAGCGTGCTGTCAGGTCATCGGCAATCGCCTTTGCGTCGCTGAACGCGACATTCTTGATATGGGTCTGATCGATGGTGCCGGCTATCAAGGCCTTGTGTGTCCGCATGAACGGGGCGCGGGCCTTTTTACCGACAAACAACAGCTTGACGGTCTTCCCATCCGCCAGCAGCGATTCCATGGCCTTGCGCGCCAGCCGGGCGATATTGGTGTTGAAGCCGCCCGCCAGCCCGCGTTCCGATGAGGCGATGACCAGCATATGCACCTGATCCTTGCCGGTGCCGGCGAGGAGTTTGGGCGATTCCGGCCCGACGGTGACGCGGCTGCCCAGCGACGCCATCACCGCCGCCATGCGTTCGGAATAGGGGCGCGCGGCCTCGGCGGCTTCCTGCGCCCGGCGCAGTTTCGCAGCAGCGACCATTTTCATCGCCTTGGTGATCTTTTGCGTCGATTTCACCGAAGTGATGCGCATTTTCAGGGCTTTGAGGCTTGCCATTCTATCCTTGCCGTCATCCCCGGCTTGACCCGGGTTCCAGTTTCTTCACGCCGTCTCCCCAACAAAGCTGGGCCACGGGGCCAGCCCGGGGTGACGGCGCGATGTTACGCAAACGTCTTTGCAAACCCGCCGATCAGCGTTTTCAGGCTGGCCGTCGTGTCGGGCGACAAATCCTTCCTGGCCCGAATATCGTCGAGCAGGGCCGCATGGTCGGCCCGCACATGGGCCAGCAGCGATGCCTCGAAACGCGTCACAGCTTTCGCCGGCACGGTATCGAGAAAGCCGTTGACGCCGGCAAAGATGCTGACGACCTGTTCTTCGAACGGCATCGGCTTGTACTGGCCCTGCTTCAACAATTCCGTCAGCCGGGCGCCGCGATTGAGCAGGCGCTGGGTCGAGGCGTCGAGATCGCTGCCGAACTGTGCAAACGCCGCCATTTCACGATATTGCGCCAGCTCCAGCTTGATCGTGCCGGCAACCTTTTTCATCGCCTTGGTCTGCGCCGCCGAGCCAACGCGGCTGACCGACAGACCGACGTTGATCGCCGGGCGGATGCCCTGGAAAAACAGCTCGGTTTCAAGGAAAATCTGGCCATCGGTGATCGAAATCACATTTGTCGGGATGTACGCCGACACATCGCCGGCCTGGGTTTCGATGATCGGCAGCGCCGTCAGCGAGCCGTTACCGTTCGCATCATTCATCTTTGCCGCACGTTCCAGCAGGCGCGAATGCAGGTAGAATACATCGCCCGGATAGGCTTCACGGCCCGGCGGGCGGCGCAGCAGCAGCGACATCTGGCGATAGGCGACCGCCTGTTTGGTCAGGTCGTCATAGACGATGACGGCGTGCATGCCATTGTCGCGGAAATATTCGCCCATGGTGCAGCCGGTATAGGGTGCGAGAAACTGCAACGGCGCCGGCTCCGAGGCGGTTGCTGCAACGACGATCGAATATTCCATGGCGCCATTTTCTTCGAGCGCCCGAACGATCTGGGCAACGGTCGAACGCTTTTGCCCGACCGCGACATAGATGCAGAACAGCTTTTTGGAATCATCATCGCCGGCGGCGGCATTGCTGTTTTTCTGGTTGATGAAGGTATCGATGGCGACAGCGGTCTTGCCGGTCTGGCGATCGCCGATGATCAATTCGCGCTGGCCACGGCCGACGGGCACCAGCGCATCCAGTGCCTTCAGCCCGGTCTGCATCGGTTCATTGACGGATTTGCGCGGGATGATGCCCGGCGCCTTCACTTCGACGCGGCTGCGGGTGACATCGACCAGCGGCCCCTTGCCATCGATCGGATTGCCAAGGCCATCGACGACCCGGCCCAGCAAACCCTTCCCCACAGGCACATCGACGATGGTGCCGGTGCGCTTGACGGTATCGCCTTCCTTGATGCCGGCGTCCGAACCAAAAATCACGATGCCGACATTATCGGCTTCAAGGTTCAGGGCCATGCCCTTGATGCCACCCGGAAATTCGACCATTTCGCCGGCCTGGACATTATCAAGGCCATGGACGCGGGCGATGCCCACGCCCACCGAGAGCACCTGGCCGACTTCGGAGACTTCGGCGTCATTGCCGAAATTGGCGATCTGGTCCTTGATGACGCGGCTGATTTCGGCGGCGTTGATGTCCATTGTGGGGGTCCAAACTAGATGAGGATAGGGGTCGGGATGGGCCGGAGAGGCGAAATGGCAAGGAGCAGGGCCGCAGGCGGGGCGGAGCCACCCGGCAAGGCCGGACGACGCTGCCATTTCGCCTCTCCGGCCCACGCGAAGCGCGGCACGAGGAAGCCCGGCAGCGCGCTCGCTCCCTTGCCAGATAGCGCTGCTATCTGGCTGCGCTTGCTCACGCCTGCCGGGCTTCCTCGTGCCGTCACCACCCCTAGCCCTTCAGTGCCTGGCCGAGCATATCGAGCCGGGTTTTCAATGATGTGTCGATCATGCGCGAACCGATGCGGACGACCAGCCCGCCAAGGATCGATGGATCGACGATGATGTCCAAGGCGACGTCGCGGCCGACCCCGGCCTTTAATTTGGCGCCAAGTGCCTGTTGCTGCGCTGCCGAAAGCGGATGCGCCGCTGTCACCCGCGCTGTAATTTCACCGCGGCGATGTGCGGCCAGCGCCGCGAAATCGCGGATGATGGCGGGCAATGCCGACAACCGGCGGTTTTTTGCGAGGACGCCCAGAAACGAGGTGGTCAGCGCATCGAGCCCGATCGCTGCCGCAACCCCGGCAATGCCAGCGGCGGCGGCCTTGCGATTGACCATCGGGCTTGTTGTCAGCGTCTGCAGATCGTCCGATTCGCCTAGCGCCGATTTCAGCGTCGTGAGGCTGGCGGCCACGGTCTCGAGGCTTTTGGCCTCGATCGCAAGATCGAACAGCGCCGTTGCATAGCGCCCGGACAGGCCCAACGCCACATTGGCCCCGGCGAGTGCAGAAGTTGGTTCCAATGAACAGGGTCCAGCGACAAAGGTTATGGCAATAATGCCCGCAACAAGCATCTGGAGCATGTGCCCGGCAGACGCGGCGGCGGCTAGCACGAGGCTGCAAATGTTGCAAGGCAGCAAGATTGCGCAGCCCAACTCGACAGGCGCGTCGCAGGCGCTAAACTGACCAACGGGGAGCAGTCGATGCAGCAACGGGCGAGGCACGATCTGGCGATTATTGCGCTGTCGCTGGCGCTGGCGCTATCGGGCTGTGCCTTTTCGACCAGCCTGCAACGCATCGCTGTCGATCAGAATGAGGTTGTGGCAAATTCGGCCAATAGCGTCACCCTCCTCAACATCCTGCGTGCCCGCGACGACCGGCCACTGCATTTCACGGCGATTTCGCGGTTGAGCGGCAATGTTTCGGCGGGTGTGAACGCCGGTGTCGATCTGGGCGTCCAGCTGGCGGGCCGCACGGATACCAGCACGTCGCCCTTCATTGGCGCCAATATTGCCACCAACCCGAGTTTTGATATCACGGTGTTCGACAGCCAGGAATTTCAGAATGGCATCCTGCAGCCGGTCGCACCGTCGATCCTGAACTTCTATCTGCGCACTGGCTGGCGGCCCGATCTGATCACGATCATGATGGTGCAACGCGTCGATTTTCGCGCGACAAGCGCCACCAGCATGCCGTCTGCCGTTGGCAATGCCGATATCGAGATTGCGCCCGGCGAATCGCTGGCCAGCCTCATAAATGCGCCTACGCGCGCCGACGCGGCGGGGCGTTTCAGGGCCTTTATCGCCTGTTACCGGCTCGGCCCGGTGCAGCGCCAGGGCAGCGATCTGGCGCTGCTGCGGTTCAAGGACCTGCCGGCCCCGAGCCTGACCGATCTGACGAAACTAGATGGCAAAAACTTCGATCTTGGCAAAAAAGCCGGCAGTGGCAGCGCCGATGATTGGGTCGTCCGCAAATCAGCTGGCGGCGAATCGGTGAAACTGGTGCGCGACCACAGCCATGACAGCAGCGCCAGCGATCAACGCTGCGGCAATATCGCGGTCGCACCGGCAGATGGCAGCAAAACGAGCGTGACCGTGACCATCGCACCCGATGTCACCAAGGCCGTGCTGCACATCGCCCGCAACGGCCGGATCGAGGATGTGGCTGTCGATGTCGACATCACCTTCCGGTCGGTCGACGGCACGATCTATTTCCTTGGCGAATATGCCCGCGCGACGATCGACAAGGACCCGATGATCTATGCCATCGCCACGGATGATGGCTATGAGCCCTTGCTGGTCATCCGGCGCGGCCGGGGCGGCAGCCATGATCTTGAGGCCGAACTGAACGGAGCCGCCTATCATGTCCCGACTACGGGCGCCGGCCGCAGCTATGAGGTTATCACGCTCATCGAACAATTATTCAACCTCAACAAAAAAGGCGCCGCCGTCCCGCTCAGCACGCCGGTCCGCGTGGTGAATTGAGCGGGGGGCCAGCAGCGGCCGGCTTGCAGCGGGCGCCGGAGTCGCACAATGTTTTCCGGCACAAGATTTCACCACCCTGATCTGCGCTGCGGAAAAACATGCCCTGGCTATTCACCCTTGTCCTTTCCATGCATATCGGCGCCGGCATCGTTGCCTTGACCAGTTTCTGGGGCGCGATCGCGACGCGCAAGGGCGGCCCGGCGCATCGGCGCTGGGGCTTTGTCTTTGCCTCCAGCATCTATGCCGCGGGGGTCATGGCGCTGGGCATGGGGCTGTTGTCGCTACGCTGGCCGCTGGCCATGCATCCCGGCTTGACCGATACAGCGCTGTATCGCGGGCTGTTCGGCTGGATGATGCTCTATCTGGCGCTGCTGACCATGAGCATGAGCCGTTATGGCCTCCAGATGATCGTCAACAAACGCAACCATCCCGCCAATCGCCACTGGACGATGGTGGCCTTGCAGATCGCCGTGCTGATCGCCGCTGCAAATTGCGCCTGGCAGGGGGTGTTGCTGCGCCAGCCGCTGATGATCGGCGTCGCTGTGATCGGTTTTGGAACCACCCTGACCTATCTCTGGTATATCTTCAGACCAGCGCCGGGTCGCAGCGATTATATCCCCGAGCATCTGAAGGCGATGGTTGCGACCGGCATTGCCGCCTACACTGCCTTTCTGTCGGTCGGTCTTGTCGAATTGTTCCCCGAACACGCCTTTAACCCGGTGGTCTGGGCGCTGCCGACCATTGTCGGGATGGTCTTGATCACAGGTTATTTGCGACAAAGGAAAGCCCTTGCGGTGGCGTTGTCGCCGGCAGGATCGCCAACATCGGCAACGCCTGATTACATCAAAAGTGTCGGTTAGATTTACACAGTATAAATGCCATAATAGCTCAGACTGCATTAAACCAACGACTTGTTCATCTGGCATGGTTTTTGCATGATCATGAACGTGTCGTTCAAATGACGAGTCCATCCGGCCGCCCGGGGCACAGGAATGCGGCCATTTCAGACTTGAGGGAGAGTAACTGATGAAACGCGCTACTGCACTTTATATTGCGATTGCTGCCATGGCATTGCCGGCAACCGCCGCTTTCGCCCTGCCGAGCCGGGCCAGCTTTGCCTATTCGTTCGGCGCCGCATCGCAGGTATCATTGCTGATCGACGGCACAACGACGATCAACGCCACGCGTCGGGGCTGGGTTACGTCGACCGGCAACAGCAATTTCGGCGGCGTTGACGGCAATTACATCGTCGGTCTGTGCGGCAGTGGCGAACCTTGCCTCGGCGATGATCTGGTCCGCAACAACTGGTTCGTTTTCGATCTGAGCAATTTCCGGTCCGTGACCTCGGCGGTGCTGCAATTGTCGCAGACCGATGATGCCTTTGGCGTTGTCGGCCATGACGGCTATCTGAGCGCAAATCCGTTTGAAACCTACACGCTCTGGAACACCGATGAAAGCGGCGCATCGCTGTCCGGCGCGTTCGGCTCCGCGCTGTTTCTCGATCTTGCGTCAGGGATCAGCTTTGGCAACCAGAGCGTCGATGCAAGCTCGATCGGTGGCGTGGTCAGCGTCGGCTTCAATGCCGCCGGCGTTGCGGCCCTGAATGCCAATGTCGGCGGCCTTTATGGCTTTGGCGGCACCTTGGGCGTGCCGGTTCCCGGTGTGCCCGAGCCGCAGAGCTGGGCGCTGTTGATCGCCGGCTTTGGTCTGACGGGTGCCGCCATGCGTCGGCGCAGGGTCTTGGCCACGGCCTGAATGCCTCGGACGGGATGGCGGAAATTCAGCCGCCATCCCGTGCCGGACTCGCCGTCGACGACAGCCGTCACGCCGAGCGGAATCGCCGCCCATTGGCCTGCAACTCTAGCCGGCCGCCACCAGCGCGTCGGCGCGCAGGCGTGTTGCGAGCAGGGCCAGCGCCTTGTCCAGCGCCTCGAAGACTTCGGGGATGGCGGTCAGTTTCTGGCGTTCGCTATCTATGATTGCCTTGAACGCATCCTTTTTAAGGGCGGCAATCCGCGGCGTCGGCAGCATCGCATCATCGGGCAAGGCCGAGACCACAATGTCGATCAGCCGTTCGGCACCGTGCAGCCGGCCCCATAGATAATCATGTTCGCGATAGGCGCGGCTGAAGAACGCGCCAAAGGCGCTGAATTGCGCGCCTTTCAGGCTGCCGCCGCCGGCAGATCGCAAGCCCAGCGCATCATCGGGTGACATGCGATCGACCTTGATTTCATCGAATTCATCGACGCCATCGCTTTCCATCAAGGGCAAGGTCGCGATATCGTAGAATGGAAAGCCCAGATAAGCGCTGAGCAATTGCCGGCGCAGGGCCTTTGGCATCGGCACCGCAAACAATTGAATCAGCGCTCCATCGCTGAAGCTGTCGAGCCCGCGCAGGTCCATGGCATCGGCCAGCGCCGCCAGCGCCGCCTCGGGATCGCGGACCACGTCATGCGCAGCGGCCTTTACCGTCGCGCCAAGGAAACCCGGCTGCCGGCGCTGCAGATGCGGGCCGATAATGGCGTAGATCCCCGCCTTCATGCCATCGAGCGCGCTGCGTGATTCAACGTCAAGATCGAGCGAGGTCATGGCATTGACCCGGCGGATCAGGAATCGCAGCCGACGAATTCGGAATTCAAGATCGAAACTGCGCAAGAACGCCACATAGTCCGACGTCGCGCCGTCCCGCGCCAGCGCTTGCGAGGGATGATCAAAGCCGCGTTTGCGCACCGTTTCGGCCAGCGCCGCGCGTACCACGGCAACCGGCTGGCCGCCGCAGTTCGCCAGCCGGACGGCCAGCGCCTCGATGATCTGGGCGATTTTCAACTGGCCATAGGCTGCATAGACAAAGCCCGAGCCACGCGCCGCCTCGCTTTGCAGGCGCGAACGCCATTCCGCCAGCCGCTCCGGCGTGACCTTGAACAGGAAAACCCGCGCTCCCAATGCCCGTTCGATACTGGCATCGACATGCGGCGCCATGCCGTCGATGACATAGCGCAGCCGCCGCACGCGTTCCGAGACGGCATCGATGGCAGCAAGGCTGTCGTTGATCGGCTGCTGGCGCGGGATATCGGCAAGGCTGCGCAAGACGGTGGTGAAAAAACCCGGCACCAGGATCGAATCGCGCGGCAGATCGTCGTGCATGCCGGGCTTTGGATCGACATAGACAAAGCGGCGATCGACCTCGCGATGCGAAGGCCGCCGCGACAGGGCATCGATGGCGGGGCCAAAGGGCCGATTATTCAGGACGGCGCCATCGATCAGCGACACGGTTTCAGGGGTCTGGCGATTGGGAAAACAGCGCGCGAGGAAATGCGCCCGGCCCGGCCAGCTGGCGCCGCGCGCGGCGACAACAGCATCGACCTCCCCAACCCTGGCCGGCGGAAAAGCCCCCGGGAAGGAGGCGGTGGCGCGCGCTGCAAAACTCAGTTCGGCGATATCGGCAAGGTGCCGCGTCGCATCGTCGCTATCAAGGCCCGGGTCGCAAAAGCCGATGATCAGCCGATGTTCGTTTTCAATGATCATCGGCGGCGAATGCAGATACAGGCGTTCGGCGGCGCCATGATAATCGGTCACCGTCACGAACAGGTCGAGCGGTTGCACCGGCGGCAACAGCGGCGGTGTGCGATTGCCGGCGGCCATCAGCGCCAGTGCATCATACAGCATGCCGGTAAAGGCCGGCCCCGAAAACGGCGGCTTGAACCAGCGCGAGCGCATCAACCGCGACAGTTTCAACGAAACTTCGGCCCGGGCTGCCGGTTCCGACATGTCATCCATCACCAGCCCGCGCCGGCGCGCATACCAGACCAGCGGCGTTGCCCACCATTTCGAAAAGCGTTTGCCGGCGCCCATCGGCTCCAGCAGCTTGTCGCTGTCGGCGCCATCCAGCCAGAGATCGCGCAGCGGCTCCATATCCGAGCCTTGCGAAATCGCCTGGGCGAGCAAAATGCCGTTTATGCCACCCGCCGACGCCCCGGCGATGATGTCGGTCATGACATTCAGATCAAGCTGCGACGCCAGTTCATCGAGCAATTGCCCATAGATGACTTCGCTGCAATCGGCCGGCGGCAATGTTGCCCGCGTATGTGATTTACGGCGCATCGAGGCGCGGCAGAGTTTCCAGACTTCCTTGGTGATGCCGTGCATATAGACGGCAAGACTGACGCCGCCATAACAGACGAGCGCGAGCCGCAATTCCTTTTCGCGCATCGGCACTGCCCCTTTGTCAAAGTCAGACTAGCCGCAAAAAATTTCGGCGCAAAGCGATGATAGGCGCGCGTGACCGCGTCACGCAGCCTTGGCGCGCCGGGGGGCAGCGGGTCTGTTCCGACGCAACCACCAGCCAATCAGGCTTTTGCCGGATCGTGGCAAAGCGGCGCTTGTCGATCGGGCTGCGGCGGGCTAATGTTCCCGATCCGTTCGTCTGGAAAGCCCTGCATGGCACGTGTCGCCACCCGTTATGTCTGCCAGGCCTGTGGCGCGGTTTCCAGCCGCTGGCAGGGCCAGTGCGGCGATTGCGAGGCGTGGAACACCATTCAGGCCGAGGCAGCGCCGGCGGTAACGGCGTTCACGGCGAAACATTCGCTGGGCAGCGGTGGCCGCAAGTTTGAAATGGCGTCGCTCGCCGATGATGTAAAGCTCCCCGATCGCCTGTCGACCGGCATCGCCGAACTGGATCGGGCGCTGGGCGGCCCTGTTGGGGGACCAAAGGCCGGCAGCGGCGGGCTGGTGCCGGGGTCCGCCGTCCTCATCGGCGGCGATCCCGGCATCGGCAAGTCGACGCTGCTGTTGCAGGCGGCCGGTAAAATGGCGCGCGATGGCCATGCCATCGTCTATGTTTCGGGGGAGGAAGCCACCGATCAGGTGCGGCTGCGCGCCCGGCGGCTGGGGCTGGCCCGCGCCGATGTGCAGCTCGCGTCGGAAACCAGCGTCCGCGACATTGTGACCACTTTGGCCGCCGGCAAACCCCCGGCCCTGCTGATCATCGATTCCATCCAGACCATGCATTCGGACACGCTGGAGGGCGCACCGGGCACGGTATCGCAGGTCCGCGCTTCGGCGCAGGAGCTCATCCGCTATGCCAAAACCAGTGGCTGCGCGCTGATTCTGGTCGGCCATGTCACAAAGGATGGCCAGCTGGCGGGCCCCCGCGTGCTCGAACATATGGTCGATACCGTGCTTTATTTCGAAGGGGAGCGCAGCCACCAGTATCGCATCCTGCGGCCGGTCAAGAATCGTTTTGGCGGCACCGACGAGATCGGCGTCTTTGCGATGGGGGCAGCAGGGCTGGAGGAAGTCAGCAACCCGTCGTCGCTGTTCCTGACCGATCGTGACGGCAGCGTCACAGGCGCCGTCGTCTTTCCGGCGATGGAGGGCACCCGACCGGTGCTTTGCGAAATCCAGGCGCTGGTGGTCAGGGTGGCGTCGGGCGCCACGCCCCGCCGCGCCGTTGTCGGCTGGGATCAGGGCCGGCTGTCGATGCTGCTGGCTGTGCTGGAGGCGCGCTGCGGGCTGGGGTTTGGCACGCACGAAGTCTATCTGAACGTCGCTGGCGGGCTGAAGGTGCAGGATCCTGCCGCCGATCTCGCTGTTGCCGCCGCACTGATTTCGGCGCTGACCGACCGACCGGTGCCGGGCAATACCGTGGCCTTTGGCGAGGTGGCGCTATCGGGCGAACTGCGCCCGGCGGGGCTGGCGTCGCTGCGCCTGAAAGAAGCCGCAAAGCTGGGCTTTACCTCGGCCTTTGCGCCCAGGGGCACGGCCAGCGGCGGCTTGCGGGTGGAGGCACTGGCCACGCTTGGCGCGCTCGTTGATCGGTTGCGGCATGACGGGGCATGACATTGCGGCGTTGACGCCCTAGAGCGTTTTTGGTTGGGCCGGTGCCGGCTCCCTTCGCACAAAAAAACACCCTGGAGGCGGTGACCATGGATGGATTGACTGCCTTTGATGTCGTTGTCGGCATCGTCGTCGTGCTGGCGGCGCTGGCCGGGCTGGCGCGCGGCTTCATCGGTGAAATCGTCTCGCTGCTCGCCTGGGCTGCCGGGATCGTCGCCGTGCGGTTTTTCTATGCGCCGGTAAAACCCTTTGCGATGAAATTGGTCGGCAATGAATCAGGGGCTGCGATCCTGGCCTTTGTGGGGGTGTTTCTGGTGGCGTTCCTTGCGGTGCGCATCATCGGCGGCCAGATTTCGGATGGCACCAAATCGTCGATCATCGGTCCCGTCGATCGTGTGCTTGGGCTGGGCTTTGGCGCCGCAAAGGGTGTGCTGGGCGCGGCATTGCTGTTTTTGCTGACCAGCATGGCCTTTGAAGCCATCGATCCGGGCGAAGCGACGCCTGAATGGCTGGCCAAGGCGCGATCGGCGCCAACGCTCGCCATGGTTTCAAAAAGCCTTGTCGATTTTGTCGAGGCGCATCGCCGGCTGGCCCCCGATACGGCCGAAAATCCGCACGCCGGGCTTGGCATTCCGGCGCCGGGTGCAGCACCGGGTGCAGCGCCGGGTGCAGCGCCGGGCGGTAACAACGGCTATGACCCAAAAGCCCGCAGCGCGCTTGATAAAATGCTCGATGAGCAGGAAAAAACCGCGCCTTCGACGCCGATCTGACCCCGATCTGATGCCCGTTCGCCTCTATAATACGCTGACCCGGCAAAAGGATCTGCTGGTCCCGCACGATCCGCAGCGGGTGACGCTGTATGTCTGCGGCCCGACCGTCTATTCGCGCGCCCATATCGGCAACGCCCGGCCGGCGGTCGTGTTCGATGTGCTGCGGCGCCTGCTGCGCCACCAATATGGCGCCGATCATGTCGTTTACGCCCGCAACATCACCGATATCGATGATCGCATCATCGCCGAAGCGGCAGCGACCGGCGTGCCGATCGAAACGATTACGGCGCGGAACGAGCAATGGTATCTCGATGACATGGGCGCGCTGCGCGTTGAACCCCCCGATTTCGCGCCGCATGCGACGACCAGCATTCCCGCCATGATCGCCATGATGGAAGTGCTGGTGGCCAGGCACCATGCCTATGCGGCCGAGGGCCATGTGCTGTTCGATGTGCCAAGCTTTGCCGGCTATGGCGCGCTGTCGCGGCGACCCCTTGATGAAATGATCGCCGGCGCCCGGGTGGAGGTGGCACCCTACAAGAAATCGCCGGCCGATTTCGTGCTGTGGAAGCCATCGAGCGACGCGCAGCCCGGCTGGGATTCGCCATGGGGTCGTGGCCGCCCGGGCTGGCATATCGAATGTTCGGCAATGATCGCCGAGGTTCTGGGCACCAGCATCGATATCCATGGCGGCGGCCAGGACCTGATTTTCCCGCATCACGAAAACGAACTGGCGCAATCGGCCTGCGCCCATGACGGCGCACCACTGGCGCAAATCTGGATGCACAACGGCTTTTTGAACATGGGCAGCAGCGACAAGATGTCGAAATCGCTGGGTAATGTCATGGGGGTGGATGAATTGTTGGCGCTGGGTTGGCACCCGGAAGTGCTGCGGCTGGCATTGTTGAGCGCGCATTATCGGCAACCGCTGGAGTGGACGACAGCGTTGCTGGAACAGAGCAAATCGACCCTCAATGCGCTGCATGGGCGCGTCAAACGTTATATGATGGACTTGCAGGATTTTGCAGCAAGCGAACTGCCCGAGCCCGATGCTCGCGTTATCACGGCGCTATCGGATGACCTCAACACGCCTTTGGCGCTGCGTTATCTGGCTGACATTCGCGACGACGTCGGGGTTGCTGCAACTGCAAAGTTTCTGGGGCTGCTGCGGACCGGGCGTCTCTGGTATCAGCGGGAACGGTTTGACACTGACGTTGTCGAGGCACAAATAGCAGCCCGCAACGCCGCCCGTCTTGCCAGAAACTTTGTCGAATCTGACCGTATCCGCGATGATCTTGCTGCCAACGGTATCGTCCTTGAAGACAATGCCGGATCGACTCGCTGGCGACGTGCCTAGACCCGAAGATATCCAGATTGGCCCGTCATCTCGCGTTTGACCCGGGAGCCAGTTTTTCTTTTTTTGGGCCAAAGCGAAACTGGCTCCCGGGTCGAGCCCGGGATAACAATCAAGCTGAACGCAGTCGAGGTTGATGATGACGGCGACTGGCAGGACCAGAGCGCAACCAAGTCTGTCCTACAGGACCAAGCTTTGCTATGATAACGAAAGTTTTGCTCTTTGACATGGCTGTTCGGACAAGCACTTGCCATTTGGCGGGCCATGAAAATATATCATCAAACATCGAAAATCGCTGTAAACTGACAATTTTGTAAATTTGTTAGTGTTTCGTTACTTGTTGGTCCCTGGATCCACGACAATAGCGGCCTGCATACGCCGCAGCCGCACCAGTTCCCCGTCCAGCGCCTGTAAAAACCGTGACCGGTCGGCCTTTGAAAACGCCGCCGGGCCGCCGATGATGTCGCCGCCGGCGCGCAGGTCGGCCATGATGGCGCGGGTGGCGATGGCGGCGCCGATGCTGCCGGTGGTGAAGGCCCGCCCGGTCGGCGACAGCACCGCAGCGCCAGCCTTCAACGCCCGGTCGGCGAGCAATATGTCGGTGGTGATGACCAGCGTTTCGGGGCCAGCGGCCGCGACAATCCAGTCATCGGCGGCATCAAAGCCATCGCTGACGATCGTCTGGGTGATCAGCGGATGGACAGGTAGCCGCATGCCGCTGTTCGATACCACGACCACAGCGACATCGTTGCGGACGGCGATCCGGTAAATCTCATCCTTTACCGGGCAGGCATCGGCATCGACGAGGATGCGCACGCCGCTAATTTTTCGTGCAGTGGCGTGGAGTCGGCGCCGGCGCCGGCCCCCGCCCGGCCACCCACAGCGTAAACTGGAATTGGGTGGCCGGGCGGGGGCGCGGGCCGGTGCCGCGCGACTGCAAGAGAGTCACCCCTGCCGGAACTTGCCGCGCTGCTGCGGGTTGGCGGGGCCAGGGCGTGGGCCAGAACTGGGCCCGCGTGGTGGCCCCTTGCGGTCGACAAAGCCGCCGGGCGTCGTTGCGCGCACCAGCACCGGGCGATTGGGCTTGCCGCCGGGGCCGGGGCGGGGGCCGCTGCGTTGCGGCGCCGGCGGGCCATCGGCGGGAATGATGCGGATGCCGCCCTCGGGTGATTTATCCTCGCCTTCGGTGCGGTGCAGCGCATCCGCAAAGCGGTGCGCAATGGCGCGCGGGATTTCGAACATGGTTTCTTCGGGCCCGATGCGGATGGCGCCGATTTCGGTTTTGGTGACATGGCCGCGCCGGCAGATCAGCGGCAACAGCCAGCGCGGATCGGCGTTGAGCCGGCGGCCGACATCCATGCGGAACCAGACCGTGTCTTCAAAGCCCGAGCGCGGGCCATCGCTGGCCGCCGGCTGGCTGCGTTGCGGCGGGCCGCTGTTATCCAGCAATTCCTCGACGCCGGGCATTTTTGACCGGTGCATCCGCACCAGCGACGCGGCGATATCCTGCGGGCTGCGTTCCAGCAGCAGGCGATCGGCGAGCGCCCGATCTTCATCATCGATATCCTCGGGCACCGCCATCAGCGCCGTCAGCAGCCGTTCATGATCGTTGCGCCGGATATCGGCGGGGCCCGGCACATTCACCCATTCGGCATTGATGCGGGCACCGCGTAGCATCGCATCGACGCGGCGGCGGGCCGGATAGGGCACGATCAGGATGGCCGTGCCCTTTTTCCCCGCCCGGCCGGTGCGGCCCGAACGATGCTGCAGCGTTTCGGCATCGCGCGGCAGTTCGACATGGACGACCAGCGACAGATTGGGCAGATCGATGCCGCGCGAGGCCACATCGGTAGCCACGCAGATGCGGGCGCGGCGGTCGCGCAGCGCCTGCAGCGCCTGGTTGCGTTCCGATTGCGAATGTTCGCCCGACAGCGCGACCGCATCAAAACCACGTTCGATGAGGCTGGCATGCAGATGCCGGACATTGTCGCGGGTGGCACAGAACAGCATCGCCGTCGGTGCCTCGTGATAGCGCAGCAGATTGACGACGGCGTTTTCGATATCGGCCGGGGCGACGGTGACGCATTGATAGGCAATATCGCCGTGGCCGCGATCTTCGCCGACTGTTGAAATGCGCAGCGCGTCCTTTTGATAGCGTTTCGCCAACGCCAGGATCGGCTTTGGCATAGTCGCTGAAAACATGAAGGTGCGCCGGGCATCGGGGGTCGCATCGAGGATCTGCTCAAGGTCCTCACGAAAGCCCATGTCGAGCATTTCATCGGCTTCATCGAGCACGGCGACCTTGATCTGGGCAAGGTTCAGCGCGCCGCGTTCGAGGTGATCGCGCAAGCGGCCGGGTGTGCCGACAACAATATGCGCGCCCTGGTTCAATGCCTTGCGTTCCTTCGATGCATCCATGCCGCCAACACAGGTGGCAATGCGGGCGCCGGTCTTGCCATAAAGCCAGATCAACTCGCGGCTGACCTGCAGCGCGAGCTCGCGCGTTGGCGCAATGACGATGGCCAGCGGCGCGCCGGCGCGGTCGCTGCGGCCATCCTCGCCGAGCAATTGCGGGGCCATGGCGATCCCGAAAGCCACAGTCTTGCCCGAACCCGTTTGGGCCGAAACGATCAGGTCGCGGCCATCGGCCTCGGGTTCGATGACGGCGGCCTGGACGGGGGTGGGGGCGGTGTAGCCACGGGCGGTGAGCGCTTCGGCAAGAAGCGACGGCAGGGTTTCAAAAGGCATGATTTGCGCTCTATGCCTGATTATTCCGGCTTTGGCGAATTATGCTGCGCTGCGGTGTCGCGGTAGGGGGAGCGGCAACGCGCTAATTTGACAGCCATGTGCCTTTGTCGTTAATATTTGTAAATTGCCAAGGCGTTGCGCTGGCGTATCAAATGCCGGTGCAGATCGAGTATCGCAGTCTGTCGGGAGTGTAATATGAGTGGCGAGAAAAGCTTTCAGGATCTCCTTGCTGCGGCACCGGCGGCGCCCGATCCCGATGTCATCATATTGGTTGGCTCGCTGGCGCGCAGCAAGTCACCGGACAGCTTTGTGCTCCAGTCGAACGGTTCGACGCTCACATTGCCGGTCAGCGGCGTCAAGGGCCACCGCGAGCTTGGCGATGGTTCCGTCGCTGTTGAAATGCGCCGCGGGGACCTGCCCGACGACGGCGGCGAATCGGTGCAGCCTTTCTCGCTGGCGACCGGGCATCAGGTTCCCGCCGATATTCTCGCCACCATGCAGGCGGCTATTTCAGGCGGCGGCGGCAGCACTCGCCCCGCCGCGGATACGGCGCTGATGGCGCATCCGTCGGGAACGCTCGGCGATGTCGGCACGGTGCCTTCCTATGATTCATCGCTGATGGCGCATCCGTCGGGGACGCTGGGCGATGTCGGTACCGTGCCGTCCTATGATTCGTCGCTGATGGCGCATCCGTCGGGGACGCTCGGCGATGTCGGTACGGTGCCTTCCTATGATTCATCGCTGATGGCGCATCCGTCGGGGACGCTTGGCGATGTCGGTACGGTGCCGTCCTATGACTCGTCATTGCTTGCCCATCCTTCGGGAACGCTTGGCGATGTCGGCACGGTGCCTTCCTATGACTCGTCACTGGCGGGACACCCGCCAACGGCATCGATACCGGGCTATGATTGATTAGGGTCGCCCCTGCGCCGAACATCGGGCCGCCGGACGATAGATCTCGCGTGTTCTGGCAGAGGCGCAGACGATCGGTATTCTGATCATCTCGGCGCCGATCGACGTGCATGCCCAGGCAGTGCGCGATAACCTGCATGACCGCGGGTTGGCCTGCACGATCCTCGATCATTCGCAATTTCCGACGCGCCTCAGTCTGACGATGCGGTTTCGTGACGGTGACCGCGATTTCAGGTTGCGCGACACTATGGGCAATGCGCTCGATTTCGGCGCCATCAGCGCCGTCTGGTGGCGCCGGCCGCAGGGTTTTGCCCTGCCGCCGGCGATGGCCGATCCAGTGGCGCGCCAATTTGCACTCGCCGAAACCCAGACTGTGTTTCAGGGGCTTTACCAATCGCTCGACGCGCGCTGGATGAATCCGCCATCGCTGGATATCGTTGCCGGGCACAAGCCTTACCAGTTGCGCGTGGCGCAGGATGTCGGGCTCGAAATCCCGCCGACGCTGATTACCAACGATCCCGAGGCTGCGCGCGAATTCTGGCGCAGCCATGCCCCTGTCATCCACAAACAATTTGTTGCCCTGCCCGACAGTTGGCGCGAAACGCGGCGGATTGCCGATATGGATGCGCGCCATGCCGATGCCATCGCCCATGCGCCGGTGCTGTTCCAACAGCATGTCGAAGCGGTGGCAGACCTGCGCGTCATTGCGGTCGGCCGGCAATTATTCGCTGCTGCGACCATGCTCGGCGATCTTGCCTATCCGCAGGATGTCCGGATGAACAGCGAGGCAAAATATTCACGGCACGCTTTGCCGGCGCCGGTGGCCGACAAGCTGCACGCTTTGATGGCGCGGCTTGGTCTCGTCTATGGCGCCATCGACCTGCGCCTGACGCCCGAAGGACGCTATGTGTTTCTGGAAATCAACCCGGCCGGCCAGTTCCTGTATATCGAACGCGATACGGGGCAGCCCATTGCCGCTGCCATCGCTGACTGGCTCGCCAGCGGCTGACGGTGCGGCCGCCGGCGCGCCCCGATCAATAAACCTCGAACAGCCCCGCAGCGCCCATGCCGCCGCCGACGCACATCGTGACGACGACATATTTGGCGCCGCGGCGCTTGCCTTCGATCAGGGCATGGCCGGTGGCGCGGGCGCCGGTCATGCCATAGGGATGGCCAATCGAAATCGCGCCGCCATTGACGTTGAGGATGTCGTGATCGATGCCCAGAATATCGGCGCAATGCAGTACCTGCACGGCAAAGGCTTCGTTCAATTCCCAAAGCCCGATGTCGTTCATGGTCAGGCCGTTGGCCTTCAACAATTTGGGGATGGCGTAAATCGGCCCGATGCCCATTTCATCGGGCTCAAGCCCGGCCACGGCCATGCCGCGATAGGCCCCCATGGGCGTGAGGCCGCGACGCGCCGCTTCGGCCGCTTCCATCAACACGCTGGCCGAGGCACCGTCCGACAATTGGCTGGCGGTGCCCGCCGTGATGACGCCGCCTTCGATGACAGGCCGCAAGCCTTTCAGGCCATCCAAAGTCGTTTCGGCACGATTGCCTTCGTCCTTTGACAGGGTGACTTCGTGACGGGTGACTTCCTTGGTTTCCTTGTTGACCATCGCCATCGTCGCGGTCATCGGCACGATCTCGTCATCGAATTTGCCGGCTTGCTGGGCGGCGGCGGTGCGCATCTGCGAACGATAGCTGTATTCGTCCTGGCGATCGCGGCTGATGTTGTAGCGTTTGGCAACGATTTCGGCGGTTTGTAGCATGGGCATGTAGATGGCCGGGTGCATGGCAACCAGGCTCGGGTCGCCTTCCACCCGCATCTTGTCGTTCTGCACCATCGAGATCGAATCGACGCCGGCCCCGATGGCAATCGTCATGCCATCGACGATGATCTGTTTGGCAGCGGTGGCAATCGCCATGACGCCCGATGAACATTGCCGATCCAGCGACTGGCCCGATACCGTCACCGGCAGCCCGGCACGCAGCAGCGCCGTGCGAGCGATATTGCCGCCCTGGACGCCCTGTTGCAGCGCCGCACCCATGACGACATCATCGACCTCGGCGCCATCGATACCGGCGCGTTTGACGGCATGGGCGATGGCGTGGCCAGCCAGCGTTGGCGATGGCGTTGCGTTGAAAGCACCGCGATAAGCCTTGCCAATGGGGGTCCGGGCGGTTGAAACGATAACGGCTTCACGCATGGGAAGGGTCCTTTTGATGAATGATTGGCCCGTTGGGGCAAGGCGCAGGCAATTGAAAATCAAAGATAGGTCAGCGTAATCCATTCGGCGGCGAGCGCGGGCTTTGCCTCACCATCAATTTCGACGCTGACATTGCTGGTGGTCTGCCAGGCGCCATCGGGGCGCTGGGTGACATCGGCAAGCGTGAAGCGGCCGCGCACCCGGCTGCCGGATTTGACCGGCGCCATGAAACGCACCCGGTTGAGCCCGTAATTTACCCCCATGCGGGCACCGGCAATGCCCGGCATCGCCCCATAGGCAAAGACCGAACAAAGGCTGAGCGTCAGATAACCATGGGCGATGGTGGTGCCAAAGGGCGTCTGTTTCGCCAGCTCGGGATTGACATGGATGAACTGATGATCGCCGGTAACCTCGGCAAAGGCATCGATCTTGGCCTGATCGACCAGAATCCAGTCAGAAACGCCGACTTCGCTGCCAACGAGCGCCTGATACTCTGCGAGTGGTAGCGGTTTTGCCATGCGCCAAGGTCCCCAAGTCTATTTTGGCGGACCTTGGCGCTGGCTGACGCTTGCGTCAACCGGGACTTGGCCTATTTGGCTTTGGTGACGGGCTTTTCCGGATCGAACTTGCGCATCGCGTCATCAAGCCCGGCGAGGGCCTGCTGGCGCTGATCGGGCGTCAGGCTGGTGTTGGTTTCGATGGATTTGCGCGCCGAGCGCAGCGATTCCCGGATCGCCGGGCCCATTTCGGAGATTTGCGCGCCAGTATCGCCCATGACGGCCAGACCGCCTGTGCCGATGACTGTCAGACCCGTGCCATCCAGGGCCGCGAGATTGATGGGCCCGCAATCCTTGCCGGAATCCGTCGTGGTGACCTTTGTGTCCGCCCCGGCCGAAACAGTGCGGATGCAGCGCACGATTATCGGACGCCTGGTTCTGGCGGGATCACCCGTTCGGACACCCGGGCTTGCGCTGCGATTTATGACGATGGTCTTGACCGTGGCGGCGTTGCCCGGCTTTGCGCCACCATCGGCCATGACCTTGCCATCCATGACCACCATGCCTTCACGGACAATGATGGTCTTGACCTGCGGTGGCAGCGGGACAGCAGGGACGCCGGGCACGCCGGGAACGCCGGGGACAGCAGGAACCGCCGGGGCTTGCCGGGACTTTTGCACCATGACAATCACCGGCGCCTGCGGCGCGGCAGGTGGTGTCGGCGGCGTCACGGGAGCCACCGGTGCCGGCGGGGCTGCCGGCACCGGTGGCGTCGGAGCGGCGGCGCTGCCACTTGCGGTCAACGCCAAGCCACCAGCGACCAAGGCAAGCGCCACGCCAAAGCCAAGGCCGTGGCGCAAATTGCTCATCTTGCGATCCTTCATCATGATAATCCTTTGTTTCAATTGTGATTTATGGTTCATCGCACAGGCTGCCGCAGGCGATTGCGTCGAAGCAGACTTCAGCACCGCACGGCCATAGGCCTCGCGATCATCGGCGGCGGCGCCGGCCAGCACGGTCGCATCACAGGCCAGTTCCTGATCGGCGCGAAACGCCGCCCAGGCCCAGTGCGCCAGCGGATTCCACCAGTGCAGTGCGACGACGCCAAGACCGGCAAGATTGGCGACAAGATCGCCGCGATCATGATGGGCGCCTTCGTGGAGCAGCGCGAGGCGGCGTTCGCTGCTGGTGTAACGCGTGCTGAAATCGGCCGGCAGAAATACCCGGCGATGGCGAATGCCGGCCGCCAGCGGCCCCGAAACCAGCGACGTCACCAGCACATCGACGTTGCCGGCACGGCTCAGCAAGCGGCCATCGGCAACGGCGCGGGCGACAAAGCGGCGGTAGCGCAGCATCTGCCAGCCGAACCAGAGCAAGGCGCCAGACAGCCAGATGACCGTCAGTATCAGCGTTGGATCGGCCGGCAGTACGGCCATGGGCATCAGCGTTGCGACGTGCTGGTGTGACAAGGTCGCCGCCGTGACGGGATCGACGATGCCGATGGTGACGGGTTCGGAACCGACATGGGCAACCGGCACGAACAGGGTCGACCAGCCCGGAATCGGCGGCAAAATGGTGCGCAGCGCCGGCAACAGCCACAGCGCATAGGCGATATGCGGCCCAAACAGCCGCGCCACCGGCCGCCGCAGCAAAAGCACCAACAGCATCAGCAAGGTCGACGCGGCAAAGGTTTCAACCACCCAGGACGAAAACAGGCTCATGCCTTCAACGCCCGCACCAGCGCTTCCAGTTCGGCGATATCGGCGTCCGACAATTGCCCCGTTTCGGCCAGATGGGCGACCAGTGGCGCCGCGCGGCCACCGAACAGCCGGTCGACCAGCCGCCCCGATTCCTGGGCGACATAATCGGCACGGGCGACGATCGGCCGATACAGATAGCGGCGGCCATCCTCGACATGGCCGAGAATCCCCTTGGCGAGCAGCCGGCCAAGCATGGTCTTGATCGTCGACGCGCTCCATTCGCGGGCGGGATCGATGCGCTCCGCCACATCCATGGCGGTCAGCGGCGCGGTGGCCCAAAGCACCTCCATCACCGCCAGTTCGGCTTCACTGATTCGCTCGATCATCGGGCAACCTTTGATTACGTCTGTAATCAATGACGACTACACGCGTAATCGTCAAGCGAAAAATCATCCCGCCAGCGCTGCTGAAAGATCGAAACGATTGCTGGTGGCCCTCACCTTTCATGCCGCGGGGCAATTCGATATGGGCAGGTCCATGACCAGTCTTTCCAGCGCACGCGCCCAGATGCGGCTTTTGCACAGGGCTCCGGAACCAGACGTGCTGGCCGGGTTGCTGCCTGCCGCCAGCCTGACGCCGGCAACCCGCGACGCCGTTGTCGGCCGCGCGCTGGGGTTGCTCGCCGATCTTCGCGCCGCGCAAAATGATGGCTGGGTCAATCGTTTTCTGCAGCAATATCGGCTGAACACCGCCGAAGGCGTCGCCTTGCTCAGCCTTGCCGAAGCGTTTTTGCGGGTGCCCGATGCCGCCACCGCCGATGCCTTGATCCGCGACAAGATCGGCACCGCCGATTGGGCGGCGCATGCCGGCGTTTCCGATTCGGCGTTGGTCAATTCCGCCACCTGGGGCCTTGTCATGACCCGGGCGCTGATGGGCGATGATGGCAAGTCCAGTGTTTTGAAACGCCTGATTGCCCGCGCCGGCGAACCCTTTGTTCGGACCGGCGTTGGCGCCGCGATGCGCCTGATGGGCCAGGTGTTCGTCATGGGCCGCAGTATCGATGAAGCGCTGGAGCGCAGCAACGACAAGGATAATCGCGGCTTTACGGCAAGTTTCGACATGCTCGGTGAAGCCGCCCGGACGTTTGACGATGGCGCGCGTTATTTCGCCAGCTACAAGGCCGCGATCCGCGACACGGCAAAGGCTGCAAAGGCCGATCTGATCAGCGATCGTCATTCGATTTCGGTAAAGCTGTCGGCGTTGCACCCGCGCTACGAAACCGCCCATGCGGTAACCGCCGTGCCGGCGCTGATCGATATGCTGCGCGACCTCGCCCATGACGCAGCGGCAGGCGGCATCGGGTTGACCGTCGATGCCGAGGAATCCGAGCGCCTGATGATGAGCCTTGATATCATCGAGGCCGTGGCGCGCGACCCGCAGCTCAAAGGCTGGGATGGTTTTGGCATGGCGGTACAAGGCTATGGCAAGCGGGCCCGCGCCGTCGTCGCCTGGGCGCAAGGCCTTGCTGCCGAAACCCGGCAGCGGCTGACCGTCCGCCTCGTCAAGGGCGCCTATTGGGATAGCGAGATCAAGCGCACACAGGAGGCGGGGCTGGCCGGCTATCCGCTGTTCACGCGAAAGGCGGCAACCGATGTCGCCTATCTCGCCTCTGCGCACGACATGCTGGCAGCGCCCAACATCTATCCGGCCTTTGCCAGCCATAATGCCCTGACCGTTGCCACTATTCTTGAATGGGCGGGGCCAGCACGGGATTTCGAATTTCAGCGGCTGCACGGCATGGGCGACGGGCTGTTCGAACGGCTGGTGCGCGAGGATGGCTATAAATGCCGGACCTATGCGCCCGTTGGCGGCCATCGCGACCTGCTCGCCTATCTGGTCCGCCGCCTCCTTGAAAACGGTGCCAATTCAAGTTTTGTGCACCAACTGGCAGATGCCGATGTGTCGGATACGGCGTTGCTCGCCGATCCCGCCGCCAAGATAGCCAGTGTTGCCGGCAGCCCCCATCCATCGATCCCGTTGCCCGCGCGGCTATATGGGGAAAGCCGCGATAATTCGGCCGGCCTCGATCTGGCCGATGCGCAGGTGCTGGCGGCAACCGCCAGCGCGATTGCAGCGTTTGCTGTGGCCGACCACCCGGCCGATACGCCGGTTGCGGCTGTCGAGGCGTGTATCGACCGCGCCGCTGCCGCCTTTCCGGCCTGGTCGGCAACGCCCGTCATTGCTCGCGCCGCAGCGCTTGACCGCCTCGCCGACCTTATGGAGCGCGATCAAATCCGGCTGATGGCGATCTGTGTCCACGAGGCCCGCAAGACCATCCCCGATGCGCTTGCCGAAGTCCGCGAAGCGGTCGATTTCTGCCGCTATTATGCGGCGCAAGCGCGCGCCAAATTCATCACCATCACGCTGCCGGGGCCAACGGGCGAACGCAATGAACTGCGGCTGGAAGGCCGTGGCGTCTTTGCCTGTATCGCGCCCTGGAATTTCCCGCTGGCGATCTTTGTCGGCCAATTGGCGGCAGCGCTGGTCGCTGGCAACAGCGTTGTCGCAAAGCCCGCGCCGCAGACACCGCGTATCGCAGCGGCGGCCGTGGCGCTGGCATTGGACGCCGGCATTCCCTTGGACGCTTTGCAGCTTGTCACCGGCGGCGGCGCCATCGGCGACGCACTGGTGCGCGATCCACGGATCATGGGCGTTGCCTTTACCGGCAGCACCGCCACCGCCCGGCGCATCGCCCGCGGATTGCTCGATGACGAAACGCGGCCGCTGGTGCCGCTGATCGCCGAAACCGGCGGCATCAATGCGATGATCGTTGATTCAACCGCCCTGACCGAACAGGTCGTCCAGGATGTCGTCACCAGCGCCTTTCGGTCGGCCGGGCAACGGTGCTCGGCGCTGCGCCTGTTGCTCGTGCAGGCGGACGTGGCGGAATCGACGCTCGCCATGCTGAAAGGCGCCATGGACACGCTGGTCATCGGCGATCCCGCTGATCCTGCCACCGATGTCGGCCCGGTGATCGATGCAGCAGCGCATGACCGGCTGGAGGCCTATCGCCAGCGCCAGAAAAACCACTGGCTGCACAGCGTGGCGGTGCCTGTGGACGGAAATTATATCGCGCCGACCGTCATCCATCTCGATGATATTGCCGAACTTTCCGAGGAATGGTTCGGGCCATTGCTGCATCTTGTCAGCTGGAAATCGGGGGAACTTCTGGAAACCATCGCGGCGGTCAACGCGCTTGGTTATGGCCTGACCATGGGGCTGCACAGCCGCATCGCATCCGTTGCAGCAGCGGTTACGGCCAGTGCCCATGTCGGCAATCTTTATATCAACCGGTCGATGATCGGCGCCGTCGTCGGCTCGCAACCCTTTGGCGGTGAAGGCCGTTCCGGCACCGGCTTCAAGGCGGGCGGGCCAAATTATCTGCTGCGCTTTGCCCATGAGCGCACGGTTTCCACCGACACGACGAGTGCCGGCGGCAATGCCTCCCTCCTCAGCATCGAGGATATCGACGGCATTTGAGCCTTCGCAGCTATTTGTTTAATCCGTGTTTCGGGATCATCGCGGGAGGTCATGGCGTGAAATATCTGCTTCTGTTGGGCTCCGCACTCTTGCTGTCGGGCTGTTACCAGACCAGCCTTGAAACCAATGCCGCCTGCCTGCGGCTCGCTGGCTGTGTGTCGAGCTTTGGCGATCACGGTCAGGGGCCGATCCAGCAACAGGCGGTGGCGCCGGTCAATCCGGGGCCGCTGACGCCGCGGCGCTGATCTTTACGAACCGTTATTTTGCGCATACCAACTCCGCATGTCTGTGCATGCCGCAATCGCCCCTGCCCCTGAGCCAAAGCGCCTGCGGGTGCCGCGCCGCGAATGGGGCGCCGCCTATCGGGCCTTACGAAAACTGCTGGCCGACAAGGATGATACCGGCGAGGTTTTTGAAATCATGCGGGCGCTGAATGGCGCCTCGACACGCAAAGGCTATTTCCGGTTGCTGACGACGGCGGAGGGCGGGCGGCTTGCCGCCCGTGCCGAAGATCTGGCGGCACAGCTGGGCGATCGCGGCTGGCTCGCAAGCCTGCCGCCGGGCAGCCTTGGTGCGGTTTATCGCGATTTCACCGATGCCGGCGGCGTTACCCCCCAAGGTCTGGTGGCAGTGTCCAATCAGGTCATGAACGCCATCGAACACCCCATCGCCTGGTATGGCCGGCGCATCCGCGATGCGCACGATCTCTGGCATGTGGTGACGGGCTATGGCCTTGATTCGCTGGGGGAGGCCAGTCTGGTGGCCTTTTCCTACGCGCAGACGCGATCGCTCGGCTGGGCGTTCATCGCTGTCGGCGCTGCCATCAAAAGCCGGCAGGCGCCGGTCAAACAACCCTATATTGCCGCCATCCGCGAGGGTTATCGGCGCGGCAGGGCGGCGCGCTGGCTGCCGGCGCAGGATTGGGCGGCGCTGCTGCCGCTGCCGCTGGAGGATGTCCGCGCCCGGCTCGGCCTTATGCCGCCGGCCGTCTATCTGTCGATTCCGGTCGCCCTGCGCGGCGCTGCCGTCCCAAAGGGCTGACGCGCGTTTCTAAAGCTTGGGCACCACATCGGCCAACCTGAGCCCCAGCGCCCTGAAACCGTCGAGCGCCCCCAGCAAAACGTTTTGCCGCGTATCGAGCAGCGCCAGCAACGACGCATCCTCGACGGTAAATTCGACCTCGACCTCGATCGACGTGGCGGTCACGGCGGTGACATGGGCGCGGCGGAATTCGACATGATCAAGGCCCGACAGCACCTTGCCGATCATGGCGGGCACGCCGGCGAGCTTGTCGGTGGGCGAATCGAGCCCCAGGTGAAACATGATCACGGTGGTGCGCGCTTCGATGCGTTTCAGATTGCGGATCTGCAGATCGAGCAGTCGTGCATTGGATATGATCACCTGTTCGCCGGTGATGGCCCTGATGCGCGTGGTTTTCAGCCCGATGGCTTCGACGCTGCCGGTGACTTCGCCAAAGCGGATGGTATCGCCGACGCGAAACGGCCGATCGAACAGGATCGAAAGCGCTGCGAACAAATCACTGAATATGCCCTGCGCAGCAAGGCCGATGGCGATACCGCCGACCCCGAGGCCCGCCACCAGCGCTGTGACATTGACGCCGATATTGTCGAGAATGAGGATGGTCGCCAGCACCCAGACGACGACATTGACCAGCACCGTGATGATGTTCATCGCATCATCCAGCGCTTCATTATCATCGCCGACATGGGCGCGGCGCTGCACCAGCGCCAGCACGATCTCGCGCAGCCAGATGGCGCCCTGAATGGCAAAGGCGATGGTGAAGCCGACCGCTATGGCGCGATTGAGCGGCCCCGGCGCCAGCATAGCATTGCTGACCATATCGGCGGCCAGCATGGCCATGAACGGGCTGCGTGTGCGATTGACGATCCGGCGCGCAAAGCCGCGCCAGGTGATGACAGCATGGCCTTCGCCCAACAGCCGCACCGCCGCCCAGCGCAGCGACCAGAACAGCGCATAAAGCGCCAGTGCGACCGCGATCGCGAACAGCGCCTGGCTGCTGTCGGTGCGCAGCCAGGAAAGCGTGTCGTTGCCAACCGATGTGATATAGCCGGGCAGGTCATTCAGGGGTTGCCCATGCGGGGCGACGACGTCGGTCATGCCGCGAGCAATGCCGGCTTCAACCAGGCCGGCTGCGCTATGGTCAGGACCGAATCGCCCAATCGCAATGGCCCCGCCAGCGCCTCCAGCCGCAGATGTGCAAAGCCGAGGCCATCGCTGTGGCTGCGCAGGCTGCCGACCGCCCGGTCCGCACTGTCACGCACGCTGCCATCGCCGCCGTCGCCAGCAAAACCGATCGGCACCAGCCGTCGCCGCACCTTGTCACGATGGTGCATGCGGGCGGTATTTTCCTGGCCGACATAACAGCCCTTGTCGAAACTGACGCCGTGCAACAGATCGGCGCCCGTTTCGAGCCAGAGCAATTCATCCTGGCCGATATCGGCCGAATCGGGGACGCCGATGGCCAGCCGATGGGCGCGATAGCGGGCGGAACCCAGATCAGGCGCCCCCGTCGCCGGCGCCAGCCAGCGCGCCCCCAATGGGCCAAAGCGCGGATCGGCGGTTTGGCCAACGGCATCGTCATCCCAGCCGGCAAAGACCAAAAGCTGGCTGGCCGTGATGCTGACAGCCTTGCGCAGCCGGTACATCGACAGGCGCCGACCAAGCGCTTCGGCGCGGTCCGCCGCCACATCGATCGCCACATCGTCGCCATCGGCAAATAGCATCATGTCGAACAGGGCCTTGCCCTGGGGGCTGAGCAGCCCCGCATATAGCGGGCTTGCCGGCGTCAGCAGCGCGATGTCATTGGTCAGCAGGCCTTGCAGGAACGGCCGGGCATCGGCGCCTGAAACGGTCAGCACGGCGCGGTCTTCAAGCTGGACTAGGGTCATCGATCATCAGATAGGGGCTGTTGCGCCGCTTGCCAAATCTTGCCGCAACCCAAATGCGTCCCCCGAAACGCGTCGCCCGAACCGACCGCCCCGCCTTCGCACAGGCTTGACTTTTGCAGGGCCAGTCGCCATTGGACGCGGCTTCGTTGGGCTGTGCCGGGCGCGCAGCAATCAGTTTATATCGGGGCCTTGCGCCCGCAAAGGGTTTACCATGGCCAAGCCGACAACCATCAAGATCAAGCTCGTATCAACCGCGGATACCGGCTATTACTATGTCACCAAGAAAAATCCGCGCACCCAGACCGAAAAACTGAATTTCAAGAAATATGATCCGGTGGTCAGGAAGCACGTCGAATTCAAGGAAGCCAAGATCAAGTAAGCGAGGCTATCCGGCCCGGCTGTACAGCCCGGGCCGTGCCGGCTTATGACGCGCTGGCGCCTCTACGCTGCCTCTGCCACCCGGTTCCGGCCACCACGTTTTGCGACATACAGGGCGGCATCGGCGCGCAAGAGCATGGCCTTTGCATCGGTATCCCGCGGTAACAGATTGGCAACGCCGATGCTGACCGTAACGCCCGTCGGGCCATCTTCGATGCGACCAATGTGCGTTGCCGCCACCAGTTGCACCAGCCGCGCTGAAATCGACCGCGCCGTTTCAGGATCGGTATCGGGCATGACGATGACGATTTCATCGCCGCCAAAGCGCGCAATCGTGTCACTGGCCCGCATGCTGCCCTTCAGCGCATCGGCAACGGCACGCAGCACACGATCGCCGGCGGCATGGCCCCAGCGATCATTGAACGGTTTCAGCGCGTCAAGATCGACCATCAACACGGCCAGCGGCCGGTTGCCGAGGCGAGCACTGTCGATCGCTGCCGGCAGCACGAAATCCAGATGCTGGCGATTGAACAGGCCCGTCACCGGATCGATGACCGCCTGACGCCAGGCAGCCCGCGTTTCAGCGGCCCGGGCAAAGGCGACTTCGCGGCGGCGGACCAGCGCCGCCAGCCGGGCACGCACTTCATGCGGGCAGATCGGCAGCGAGGCGACATCGGCAACCCGCAGGTCAAAGGCCTTGACCAGCGCCGCCGGATCATCGCGTGGCACAAGGCCGAACACGGCCAGCGGATGGTCTTCGCCGATGCGATGCAATTCCGCCATCAGGGCCACGCTTTCAGGCCAGGCCGCACCATCCAGTGCCACGATCAAAACCGTCAGGGCGCCGGTGCTGACCCGCTGCATGGCTTCGGCAATACTGAAAATTTCATAGCGACAATCCGGCGGCACGAGATCGCGAATCGATTCGCCCAATTGTGGATCGGGATTGATCCCGACAAAGCCAATACGGATAGGCATACGCAAACGCTGACCCCTCGCTATCGAACGGCTCCCCCTTGGCCATTCGGTCCCTGTGAACTACGTAATCTCCGCCCAAACCGTTGCATTCATGATGCAATCTTTTAGCGGTAGCACAACCCTTGCACTGGCGCTTTGCAAGACGGACGCTTGCATTCTATCAGACGCCAGTATCAAGGATCTTCATAGTGCTGACAAACGAGAAATTGGTTAATGCCGCCCTGCCGGCGCATATTATCGGCTTGCTGGCGCTTGGCCATGTGGTCGCTGACGCCGATCTGGCAGCACGCTTTCTGGCCCTTTCGGGGCTGGATGCAGACAGCCTCCGGGCTACTGCCGATGATCCCGCCATGCTGGCCGCCGTCATCGATTTTCTCGCCGGGCATGAGGCCGATCTGATCGCCTGTGCGGCGGCGCTGGCGCTGCCACCACAGGCGCTGGTGGCGGCCGGCGCCCGGCTTTCCGATGGCGCCGCATGACCCGGCCGCTGATCATTTCCGATTGCGACGGTGTATTGCTGGAATTTGCCGCGCCCTTCATCGCCTATCTGGCCAGCGAGCATGGGCTGACATTAAAACTCGACAGTTTTGCGCTGGCTGGCAATATTCGCGATGCGGCGGGCGAGCCGATCGCGCCGACCCAATTTCCGGCGCTGCTCGACGGGTTTTTCGCCACCCATATGACAACGCAACTGCCGGTGGCGGGCGCGGTTGCGGCCCTTTCGATGCTGGCGCGGGATTGCGATATCGTTGTTTTGACCAATATTGCCGACCATCATGCCCTGACCCGCACCACCGAGCTGGCACGCCTGGGCATGCCGTTTCGAGTCATCGGCAATCACGGCCCCAAAGGCGCGCCGATCAAGGCCCTGATCGCTGAATTTCAGCCCAGTGCCGCAATTTTCATCGACGATCTGCCGCCGCATCACAGCTCGGCCAAAAAAAATGTGCCAACGGTGCACCGCCTGCACATGGTTGCCGAACCGCCGTTGCGAAGCCTGATCCCCGCCGCCATCGATGCCGATGCCCGGATCGATGATTGGGACGACGCGCTGGTCCATATTCAAACACTGCTTGGAGCAAGATGATGATAGACAGCCCCGCCAGCCGGCTCGCCGCCCTTGGCATCACCCTGCCCCGGGCAACGCCGCCAGCGGCCAATTATGTGCCCGCCGTGATCGCTGCCGGCGTCCTGTATATCTCGGGCCAGATCCCGTTTCGGGACGATGGCAGCTTTTTTGCCGGCCGGCTGGGCGATGATCTCGATGTGCCGCAAGGCGTCGATGCGGCGCGGCGCTGCGCGATCAGCCTGATCGCCCAGATCGAGGCGGCGCTGGGTGATCTTGGCCGGGTGACACAAATCGTCAAACTTGGCGTGTTCGTCGCCAGCGCACCCGATTTCACCATGCAGCCCGAGGTCGGCAATGGCGCCTCTGATCTGATGGTGGCGGTTTTTGGCGATGCCGGCCGGCATGCGCGGTCCGCTGTCGGCGTTGCGGCCCTGCCACGCGGTGTCGCAGTGGAAATCGATGCCATCATCGCCATAAGGGATTGATGACCGAAATCAGGGCCCGCATCCTTTCTGCTGCTGCCGATATGCCGGCCGCACATTGGGATGCTTGCGCGGGCAGCGACAATCCCTTTGTCGCGCATGGCTTTTTCACCAGCCTTGAAGCCTCGGGCAGCGCCACGGCGCGCACCGGCTGGCGCCCCACCCATATCGTCATCGACGATGCGGCCGGCGTGCCGGCGGCCATCCTGCCCGCCTATCTGAAATCCCATAGCCAGGGCGAATATGTTTTCGATCATGGCTGGGCCGATGCCTGGGAACGCGCCGGCGTCAAATATTATCCCAAATTGCAATGTTCGGTGCCGTTCACGCCGGCCACCGGCCCCCGCCTGCTGCTGCGCGATCCCGCCTTTGCCCCCGCCCTGCTGCGTGCCGCCGAAACGCTCGCTACCGACAATAACCTGTCATCGGTGCATGCAACGTTTCTGACGCCCGAACAGCAGGCAATGTTTGCGGCCCAAGGCTGGTTGCTGCGGGCAGGCGAGCAATTTCACTGGACCAACGACGGCTATGACGATTTTGCGGATTTTCTGGCGGCATTGTCATCACGAAAGCGCAAGGCCATCCGCAAGGAACGTGAGGGCGCGCTGGCCAGCGGGATCAGCATCCTGCATCTGACCGGGGCCGCCATTACCGAAGCCCATTGGGATGCATTCTGGCATTTCTATCAGGACACCGGCATGCGCAAATGGGGTCGGCCGTATCTGACACGGTCTTTTTTCTCGTTGCTGGGCGCAGCGCTTGGCGATCGCGTGCTGCTGATGCTGGCCATGCGCGGCAATACGCCCGTTGCCGGCGCGCTCAACCTTGTCGGCGAAACCTGTCTGTACGGCCGCTATTGGGGATCGAGCGAAGACATTCCGTTTCTGCATTTCGAGCTATGTTATTACCAGGCCATCGAATGGGCGATCACGCATGGCCTCGCCCGGGTCGAGGCCGGGGCGCAAGGCCAGCACAAACTGGCGCGCGGCTATCGCCCGGTGGCGACGGTGTCGGCGCATTATATCCCCAATCCGTCGTTTCGAACTGCGATTGCCGATTTTGTCGCCCGTGAAGGTGAAATGGTCGCCGCCGATATCGAGGCGCTGGACATGGCGACGCCGTTCAGGCGAGGCTAATTTGCGGTGTGGCCCTTATCGCCTGGAATGTATTCGATGCGCTTGCCTGTTGCCATTGCGGCCCTCGCCCTGCTGCTGCCGGCCCGGCTTTTGGCGTTGCCGGCGGCGGCAGACCCGCAGGTCTATCGCCTGTCCCCCGAAGCGGTCGAACAGACGCTGGAGACGGCCTCCCATCGCACCGACACCGATAATCCCAGCCTGTTGCCGGCATTCGAGCGCGACAATCGCCCGCATGGCGAAGTCGGCGTCATGGTCGGCAGTGGCGGGGCGCGCGGCATTTATGGCGCGCTCGGGGTGCCGCTTGGTGACAGCAGCTTTGCCAGCTTTGCGTTTGAATCAACGCAATTCCCGCGCGGCTATGGCTATGGCCGGTCGTACGGGCGCGGGCTGGGTGCAGGCTATGGGGACGGTTATGGACCCAACCTTGGACAAGTCGACAATTTCAGTTTTGGCCTGTCACTCGGCAATTCGCACCGCAGCCGATAAGCTGCAATAACGGGTAACGCCCGCCTATATTTCCAGATTATCGATCAGCCGCGTTGTGCCCATCACGGCAGCGGCCAGCAGCCGCACCCCCGGCGTGACGGCGCGCAGCGGCGTCAGGCGTTCACCATCGACCAGTTCGAAATAATCGATCCGGGCAAAACCGGCCGCAGCGATCAGCCGTTCGCCCGCCGCCAGGGCCGGGGTGACATCGCCACCAGCGCGCAGCGCATCACGAGCCCTGGCCAGCGCCTGCGGCAACGCCACGGCGCGGGCGCGCTGATCGGGCGTCAGATACAGATTGCGCGACGACAGCGCGAGGCCATCGTCATCCCGGACGATCTCGCAACCGATAATCCGCGTGCCCAGATCGAGATCGAGCGCCATGCGCCGCACGATCGCCAGCTGCTGCCAGTCTTTTTCGCCAAACACCGCGACATCGGCGCGTGCGGCGGCAAGTAATTTGGCAACAACCGTTGCAACGCCATCAAAATGCCCGGGCCGGGCGGCGCCGCACAACAGGTCGGGCAGGGCCGCGACGCGCACATAGCTGGCAAAGCCCTGCGGATACATGGTGGCGACCGCCGGCGCATACAAAAGCGTGCAGCCGGCTGCCTGCAGCTTGGCCGCATCGCCGGCCTCGTCACGCGGATAGCGATCAAGATCCTCGGCTGGCCCGAATTGCTTTGGATTGACAAAGATCGATGCCGCCACCCGATCGGCATGTTCGAGGCCCTTGGTGACCAGGGCCAGATGCCCGGCATGGAGTGCGCCCATGGTCGGCACAAAGGCAACACGGTGTCCGGCGCGTTTCAGGCTTTCCATTGCCGCTGTGAACGCTGCCGGGGTTCTCGCGATCTGAAAGCCAGCATGGCCGGAGTTTGCGGGCAAATCACGCCTTTCGATTGACTTGGGGGGCCTGTGTGCGAAACCGCGCGCCATGGCAATGGGGGACAGCATGACGGCAGGCACGGCAGGGGGGGCGGCTTCAGCGCATCTGATCGTTCTGGCCAATGAAAAGGGCGGGTCGGGCAAATCGACGACCGCGGTCCATATCGGCGTCGCGCTGGCCCATGCGGGTTTTCGTGTCGCGATGATCGATCTCGATGCGCGGCAGCGCACAGTGGCGCGTTATCTGGAAAACCGGGGCGTCTTTGCCGCCGCACGCGGGCTGCAACTGCCCAGCCCCGATGTCGTCGTCATCGCCGACGGGCCGGATGCCGGGGCCGAATTGACCCTGAGGCTGCAACAGGCAGCGGGGCTGGATTTCATCGTCATCGATACGCCGGGGCGCGATTCAGACCTCGCACGCGCGGCGCTGGCCCTGGCCGACACCATCGTCACCCCGATCAACGACAGTTTTGTCGATCTGGATCTGATCGGCCAGGTCGATCCCGAAAGCTTTGCCGTCAAGCGACCAAGTTTCTACGCCGAACTGATCTGGGATGCGCGGCGGGCGCGGGCCAAGGCCGATGGCGGCCAGGTCGATTGGGTGGTGCTGCGCAATCGCCTGTCGACGCTGGAAGCCCGCAACCGCAAACGCGTCGGCGCGGCGCTGACGGCGCTGGCCAGCCGGGTCGGTTTCCGGATTGTCGGCGGGCTTTCGGAACGCGTGATTTTCCGGGAATTTTTCCCGCGCGGGCTAACGCTTTTGGACAAGGCCGGGCTCGAAGATTTCAGCCTCAGCCATGTCGGCGCCCGGATGGAATTGCGCACGCTGCTGGCCGGCTTGAAACTGCCGGGCTGGCAACCCGAAATGCTCGCCTGATGCTATTGGCGGCACTGCTGGCGGCGGCGCTGGGCTGGTGGTTGCACCAGCGCGGCGAATTGCTGCCCGATCTGGCGCGCTGGGGCGGGGCGGCCGCCGCGGCATTGATCGCCATCCGGATGCTGGAAACCGGCCGGCCGATCATCGCCGCCTCGATCGCTGCGCTCGGCTATGGCTGGTGGCGGCTGCAGTCCCGGCAGAAATCGAGAATGCCGCGCGACGAAGCCCGGGCGCTGGCGTTGCTCGGGCTCGAAACCGGTGCCGATGCGAATGCCATCCAGACGGCCTGGCGGACGCGCTTTGCCACCGCCCATCCCGACGCCGGTGGTAGCGACGAAGCCGCCCGCGCCGTCACCGCAGCCCGCGATCTGTTAATAAAGCGCCAGCAAAAAAGCCGTGGCCGCTGACGCCGGGCTTGGCTAGAGCGTTTTGGATCAATCTGGAGTCGGAACTATTCTGCCCGATCGACCGTCCATGCTCTTTCAAACTACAAGGTTATTGTCTTGTCCCATATCTTTCACCCGACATCGCTCCGGGAATATGACATTCGCGGGCTTGTCGGCGACACGCTGACAACCGCCGATGCCCGTGCCATCGGCCTCGGCTTTGGCACCATCATACGACGCGGCGGCGGTGCGATGGTGGCCGTTGGCTATGATGGCCGCGCCTCGTCGCCCGGCTTCGAGGCGGAACTCGTGGCTGGCTTGAACGCGGCCGGCGTCGATGCCGTGCGCATCGGGGTCGGGCCAACGCCGATGCTCTATTATGCCGTGCATGAACTTGGCTGCGACGGCGGTGTGATGATCACCGGCAGCCATAATCCGCCGGCCTATAATGGCTTCAAGATGATGCTCGCCGGCCGGCCGTTTTTCGGGCGCGACATCCGGCACCTGGGCGAACTGGCGGCGGCGGGCGATTGGGAGGCGGGCAGCGGCGGCAGCACCCATATCGACATCATGGACCGTTATGTCGAACGGTTGCTGCAGGATTTCGATGGCGGCGCTTTCACCATCGCCTGGGATTGCGGCAATGGCGTTGCCGGCCCGGTCGTCGAACGGCTGGTCAAGAAACTGCCCGGCACCCATCATGTCATGTTTGCCGAAGTCGATGGCAATTTTCCAAACCATCACCCCGACCCGACGGATGAAAAAAACCTTGTCGATCTGAAGCGCGTCGTCGCTGAAAAAGACTGTGATTTCGGTCTCGCCTTTGATGGCGATGCCGACAGGCTGGGGGCTGTCGATGGCCTTGGCCGCGTCGTCTGGGGCGATCAATTGCTCGGCATCCTTGCCGAACCGGTGCTGAAGGCCGTGCCCGGCGGCACTATCATCGCCGATGTAAAGGCCAGCCAGGCGCTGTTCGACCGGGTGGCGGCCTTGGGCGGCAAGCCTTTGATGTGGAAAACCGGCCATAGCCTGATCAAGGCCAAGATGCAGGAAGTCGGCTCGCCTCTGGCCGGCGAAATGAGCGGGCATATATTTTTCAAGCATCAATATTATGGCTTTGACGATGGCATTTACGCCGGCGTGCGGTTGATCAGGGCTGTCTCGCAACTCGGCGGTTCGTTGACCGCGCTGAAGGATGCCATGCCGGTGATGATCAACACGCCGGAATTGCGCTTTCAATCATCGGAAGAGCGCAAGTTCGAAGTCGTTGCCGAAGTGCTGGCCCGGCTGAAAGCGGCCGGCGCCAGGGTCGATGAAACCGATGGCGCGCGGGTTACGACGCCCGATGGCTGGTGGCTGCTGCGCGCCTCCAACACCCAGGATGTGCTGGTGGCACGGGTGGAGGCAAAGGACGCCGCGGCGCTGGCACGCCTGCAAGGCGATCTGAACGCCGAACTGGCCGCCTCTGGCGTCGCCACGATCCTTGTCGGGCATTGATCGCCCGGGCATGCAGGCAACAACAGCGCTGATCATCGGCATCGATGGCGATGTTGGCGGCTATCTGGCGCGGCTGCTCGATGCACGCGGGGTCAGCGTCACGGCGCTGGCGGGCGATACGCACGTTATCGATCGGCTGGGTATCGGCGGATCGCTGGCGTTGCACGACACAGCGACGCTGACCGCCGCTGCAGGCAGCGGTCGCTTTGCTGTCATCCATGCCATCAACGACCTGACAGCGTCGCGCAGCGACGCGATTGCAGCGCTGTTCGCTTCGGCCGCACCGGCAACGCGGCTCTGCCATGTTTCGAGCCTTGGCGATGCGGCAGAATCTGGCGTTCGCCGCCAGTCCGATAGCATCGAGGATTGGCGACGACAGGGCCGCGCCGCGGTCAATGTGCAGCTTGGTGCCCATGATTCGCGGCTTGGTCGCCGTGATAGCCTGCCGGCGAGAATCATCGCGACAGCGTTTGGCGCCGCACAGGGTTTGCGGCCGGAAAAGCTTGTGATCAGCGAAACCGGGCCGGTCGATTGGGGCTGGACACCCGAATATGTCGATGCCGTGGCGCGCGTCGCCATGGCGGCCGAACCCATCGACCGCATTATCGGCACCGGCCATGGCCTGAGCATGGCCGAATTTGCCCGCCATGCCTTTGGCTTTTTCAAACTCGACCCGAACGACCATATCCAGATCAACGCCGGCGACAGCGCGGCCGGCCCGCCGATCGATGCGCTGGCGCTGAAGGCGGCGACAGGCTGGTCCGCCAGCACCTATAGCGGCGATCTTGTGCGCGCCCTGTGCGAAGGTGCCGCCGATCGCGGCTGAAGGGATTTTACCGACGGCCATGGGCCTGCGGGTGGACCAGACCCGGACTTTGTGCCAGTGCCAAGGCTGAAAAGTGCAAGTTACGCCATGATTGCCGATCAGGAACCCGATGCTCGTTTCAAATAGCAGCCCGGCGTCAGAGGCGCTTGATACAGCGGATGTGGCGGCTGTGCCCTGGTTGGGGGCGGCGGGTCGGACGCTGCGCCGGCGGTGGTGGCTGGTGGCGCTGATGGCCGGCATTTTCCTGTTGGCGGCGATCGTCTATCTGCGCGCCGCCGATTACAGCTATGCCGTCGTCATGCGCGTTGCCCCGGCGCAATCGGCGGCTGCGGCGCGCGAAAACAGCAATATCAGCGCGCTGAGCAATCTGGCGTCCTTGACCGGCATCACGGTGCCATCGGTGCCGGCAACGCCGTTTCGGCTGTTCATCGAAGGGCTTCAAACGCGCGAAGTCGCCGACCGGCTGGCGCGTGATCCAAAGCTTTTGCAAGGCCTGTTTCCGGATGAATGGGATGCCAACACCCGGCAATGGCACGACCCCGAACGATTTTCCGATCAATTTTCAAACGCTGTCAACAGGCTTGTCGGGGCGCCGGTGCGGCCGTGGTCGCCGCCCGATGGCGAGGCGTTGCAACGCCTGATCGGGCGCGACGTGATCGTTGAACAGACTTTGAAATCGCCGGTGGCGGTAATCGCCATCGACAGCATCGACCCGGCCTTTGGCGTGCGCTTCCTGGCGGTGCTGCATGAAACCGTCGATGCCTATCTGCGCGAAAAGGCGCTGGCGCGCGGGGTGGAAAACATCGCCTATCTGGATGCCCGCCTGCAACAGGTCGCTGGCATCGACCATCGCATGGCCTTGCTCGCAACGCTGTCGGACCAGAAACAGCGCCTGATGTTGACGCGAAACCCCGCCCCCTATGCCGCCGAACATTTTGGCGACATCACCGTATCGCCGCTGCCAACCAGGCCAAGGCCGCTGCTGGTGGCGCCGCTGGCGTTCGTGCTCGGCGGCGTACTGGGCATATTGCTGGCCTTCATGATACCGCCGCGGCGGCGCCGGCGGCCTTGATGAAGCCGCGTATCAGCATCGTCACCTTGTCGTTCAATCAGGCGCGGTTCCTTGAACGCGCCATCCTGTCGATCGTTGAGCAGGGCTATGACAACCTTGATTATATCATTGTCGATCCGGGCTCGACCGACGGCAGCCGGGATATTATCGCCCGGTATCGCGACCGGATAACAACGGTCCTGCTCGACCCCGACAAGGGCCCGGCCGATGGCCTCAACAAGGGCTTTGCCGCGGCAACCGGCGAAGTTTTTGGGTATATCAACGCCGACGATCTGATGCTGCCCGGCAGCCTGTCAACTATCGCCCGATATTTCGACGACCCTGATATCGACGCCATATTGGGCAATGCCATCCAGATCGATATCGACGGCGGTTTCACCCGCAACCTTCAATCAACGCCGTTCAGCCTGACGGACCTCGGCCTCGATGTCATGACCTTTGTCCAGCATGGCCATTATTTCAGGCGACGGGCGTTCGTCGCGGCGGGCGGTTTCAATATCGAAAATCGCACTTGCTGGGATGGTGAACTGCTGGCCGACATGGGGCTTGCCGGCGTCGCCATGCTGAATGTGCCCGAACGGCTGGGGGCGTTTCGCCTATATGGCGACACGATCTCGGGAGGCGGCCGGCTTTCGGAACAATTGGCGATCGATCTCAAACGGCTGCGGGCCAAGGCACTGGGGCGCGCGCCGGGCACCGGTGACCGCTGGCAGGCAGGCGCGCGCCGGCTGCTGCGCCGGGTGACGCACCCCATGGCGTCATTGGAAGGCCTGCGTTTGCGCTGGTCGGCTGCGCCGCGCGACTGACCGGGCAATGGGCTTCATTGTCGTCCTTTTGGGTTTTGTGGCCAGCGTCGCGCTGGCCATTCACAATCCCCGCAACGCCATGCTGCTGATCGTGTTTCTGGTGCCCTGGACAGGGTTGATGATCGACATCGGGGTGCAGGTGACGGGCTATCTGCTGGTGCTGGCGGGGCTGGTTACGGCGTCGCTGTTGCGGCTGACCCAGCCCGGGTTTCGCCCTTTGCCGATCATGGCCGGCTCGATGCTGGCGGCGATCCTTTTATACGCGACGCTGTTGTCGCTGGTGCAACTGGGGTTCCAACCGGCCTTCAAGCTCGACATCGGCGGCGCCCTGCGTGGGCCGACCCCACGCGCCATTCTCCAGATCGCGCTGTTCATCTTTGCCTTCAGCCCGGTGCTGTTGTTCGGGAATTTCGCCAGATCGCGTGATGACGCCCTGTTGTTTGGCCGCATCTATGTCGTTTCGGTGGCTATTCTGGCCATTATCGGCTGGTTCCAGCTCGCAACCTTCGTGACGACCGGCACCGACCCATTGCCTATCGGCGCCGTCAATATCCTGTTCGGGGACGGCACCGCCGAAGCGCGCGCCGGCAAATTCGAAGTCGGTGCGCTGCTGATTTTCCGGATGAATTCCTTTGGCTATGAACCGCGCAGCCTTGGCGTGGCGCTGGTGTTCGGCATGATGCTGATCCAGGCCCAGATCCTGACCGGCATTGGCCACCGCGTCGCCCGGCTGGGCCTGCTCTGGCTGTTCCTGTTTGTGACCATGCTGGCGACATTTTCAACCAGCGCCATCGGCCTCTGGTTCCTTGCCACGCCCGCCATGCTGCCGGCCTGCTGGCTGTTCGGCGTCAGGATCAAAATTCCGGCCCGGGCCATCATTTTGGGCGTCACCGCGATCCTGTCGCCGATCGTGCTCGGAACGATCGCTGCCGAAGCCAATGGCATTCCGATCATCGCCATCCTGTCCGAACGCACCATCGAGCGGCTGACCAGCGATGGTGCCGTCGAAGATTTCGACCTCGCCATTCTCGATTTCTACAAGGTGCATCCAGAGGCGGCCATCGCCGGTGTCGGCCTTGGCAACATCCATCTTTACGCCACGCCGTATCTTGATCCCTTATATGCGCTTTATGCCCAGAACAATGTTTTCAACGCCAAAACCCAATATCTGAAATTCATCTCCGAAATCGGCCTGATCGGCTTTGCGCTGGTGCTGGCCTGGATCACCCGGCTGACGCTGCTGGCGGCGGCCGTCGCGCGCCGGCAAGACTATCTGGCGCCGGTGGTGCCGGCGGCGGCGGCCTTTCTGGTCATCTATCTGGGGCCTGGCCAGACCGGACCCGAATTTATCTGCCTCGCCAGCGCACTCGCCATTGTCGCGCAATCGGCCAGCCGCCGGATGCCGGCCGCCGCTGGCCGCACCGCCCTTGCCTGATCAAATTGAAAGGGACGGCTTGGCGATCGTTGAAACCATTGCCGATCTGGCGGATCGCAGCGGTGGGCCGCCAAGGGTCGTGGTGCCGTTGAGTGAGGCGCTGGCACGTCAGCAGCACCATGTCAGCCTGTGGACCGGCCGGATCGCCGCGGCCGATGCTGCCGAGATCCTGCCCGATCCGGCGTTGGTCGATTGCCGTCATTTGCCGATGCGGCGTCGATTCGGGGTCAGCGCCCCGGATTTTTCAGGAATGCTGGCTGGCTTTGGCCGCAAGCCGGCGATCATGCACAGCCATGGCCTGTGGAATGCCGCCAGCCATGCTGCGACCAGCGCGGCACATGCGGCGCAACTGCCTTATGTCATCAGCCCGCATGGCATGCTGGAACCCTGGGCCATGGCCCATAACCCCGGCCGCAAGCGGCTGGCCTGGCGGCTGTACCAAAATCGCGCCGTGCGCCGATCGGCCGGGTTGGTCGCGAGCGCCGAGGCCGAGCGCAGCAGCATCCGGCTTTGGAACAGTGATCGGCCCATCGCGATCATCGCCAATGGCGTTGATTGCCCGGCAACGCCGCCCGACCGCAGCCAGCGCGATGCCGCCAGCCAGCGTCAATTGCTGTTTCTGTCACGGCTGCATCCCAAAAAGAATTTGCGCGGGCTGGTCCAAGGCTTTGCAGCGATTGCCGCCGATCCGGCCTTTGCCGATTGGCGGCTGCTGATCGCGGGGCCAGACAGCGAAGGCGAGCAGGCGATGATCGCCGGCCAGATCGACAGGCTGGGGCTTGGCCAGCGCATCAGCCTTATCGGGCCAGTCGGCGACGCTGAAAAAGCCAGGCTATTCGCTGCAAGCGACCTTTTCATCCTGCCTAGTTTTTCCGAAAATTTCGGGATCGTGGTGGCCGAGGCGCTGGCCGCCGGCGTGCCGGTCATCGCCAGCCATGGCAGCCCCTGGGCGCAATTGCACGATTGGCGCTGTGGCTGGCATGTTTCTGCGGCACCTGCATCGCTGGCCGCCGCAATGGCGCAGGCGATGGCGCTGCCGGCCGCCGAACGCGCCGCCATGGGCCGGCGCGGGCACCAACTGGTGGCCGCGCAGTTCGGCTGGCCACACATCGCGGCCCGGATGGCCGGTTTCTACCAATGGGTCACAAACGGCGGTGCGCGGCCCGATTTTGTCGATCCCGGCCGGCGCGGGCGCTGAGATGACACGGTCGGCATCCCCGCTACGCGTTATCCAGACGCTCCACGACATCAGCGTCAACAATGGCGGCGCAGCACGCGCCTGTCGGTCGCTGGCCGAAGCGCTGGCCCGGGCCGGCGCCGACACGCATCTGCTGGCCGGTGACCATGGCCAGCCAACAGCGGAATTGCTGTTGCCCGATCCAGAACTGGTGACATCGCGCCTCGTGCCCGTGCGGCGGCGGTTCGGCCTGCCGCTATATGATTTTGAACCAGCGTTGGCCGATCTGGCACGGCAGGGCCCGGCAATCCTGCACGACAATGGAATCTGGAACCCGGGCGCGATTGCCGCCAATCGCGGCGCGGCGCGGCACCATATGCCGACGGTCATCAGCCCGCATGGCATGCTGGAGCCCTGGGCGCTGGCCCATCACCCATGGCGCAAAAAACTGGCCTGGCTGCTGTACCAACGGCGCCTGCTTGGCGCGGCGGCGGGCCTTCATGCCACCGCCGAACCCGAACGCGCCAGCATCAGGGCGCTGCTGCCTCGCACGCCGATCGCGATCATCGGCAATGGTGTCGATGTGCCGGCAAAGCTGCAAGATTCTGCCGAACGCGAAACGCGGCAGCTGCGGACGGCGCTGGTCCTGTCACGACTGCATCCGGTGAAAAACCTGCCGGGATTGCTCATGGCGTTTGCGCGCATCGCCGCCGATCCGGTGCATGACGCGTGGCGGCTGCTGCTGCAGGGCCCGGATGAAGCTGGCCATCGCGCGCTGCTGCTGGCCGAAATCGCCCGGCTCGGGCTGGCGGACCGGGTGTCGCTGCCGGGCGCCGTCGATGATGCCGGCAAGGCGGCGATGTTTGCCGCCGCCGATCTGTTCATCCTGCCGAGTTTTTCGGAAAATTTCGGTATCGTTGTTGCCGAAGCCATGGCGCATGGCCTGCCGGTCATCGCCAGCACCGGGACGCCCTGGTCCGATCTGCCGCGCCTTGGTGCTGGCTGGCATGTCGCCCCCGCTCCCGAAAGCCTTGCCGCCGCGATGCACAGCGCCATGCAATTACCGGCGGCGACGCGCAGCGCCATGGGACAGCGCGGCCGCGCCCATGTGCTGGCGCAGTTCGGCTGGGATCGCATCGCATTGCAGATGCTGGGCTATTATGGCTGGCTGCTGCACGGCGGCCGACCACCGGATTTTGTCGATGCGGGCGCGCAGCGGGCTTTCGCGAGATGACCAAAGCCTCGTCATGCCCGGTTGAAGCGTATCCAGTCTAACAGTTGCACTGGCGACAAATGCCGGCCAAAGCGAAGGCGAGCGCCAGTCGGGCAGCGGCCTGACCACAGCGTCTTCCTCAGTCGATTGCCTTAACAGGGTTGCCAAATTGCTGCAAAATCAACTTTTTCGTTCGTCTGTGCGGGACGCTCCCTACCATGCTGCCAACCCTGTGATGCTAAATTCCGCTCTGTTCCCTGGCGCTCGAACCGCCTAGACTGACGGGTGGCAATGTCTTTGATCCGTGATGCTGGCCCCTTGATGGCTCAATCCGGCGTATCCGCCAGCCGGGCGGATCGGGCTGAGTTTGCGCCGCTGCCGGCCAACGCCGTTCTGGCACCATTGATAACGACGCCGCGCGATCTGGTCGTCATCGTCCTCACCCAGGACGAAGCCAGCCATATCGGCCGCTGCATCGCCTCGGTCGCTGGCCTCGCCAAACATGTCATCGTCGTTGATTCAGGCTCGGGCGACGCAACGCGCGCCCTGGCGGCGGCCGCCGGCGCCAAAATCCTTGATCATGGCTGGACCAACTATGCCCAGCAATTCAACTGGGCCATCGATCAACTGGGTGAACATCAGGGCTGGCTGATGCGGCTCGATGCCGACGAAGTCGTAACGCCCGAGCTGGGCACGCTGATTGCGCGCTTTCTTGCCGACACGCCCGTCGACAACCCGACGAATGGCCTGACGATCGATCGCGCCATTCATTTTCTTGGCCGCAAGATGAAATGGGGCGGCATGTATCCAACGCAAGTCGTACGGCTATGGCGCAACGGGCGTGGTCGCGTCGAAAAACGCTGGATGGACGAACATGTCGTCGTCGATGGCCGGGTCCAGCATCTCGACGGTGAAATTGCCGACATTAATCTGAACTCCATCGGCTGGTGGACGGCCAAGCATAATGGCTATGCAACGCGCGAAGCGATCGACCAGCTGACCCTTAACACCCAACAGGCTCTGGGTGGAGAAATCGGCCGCCAGGCGCGGCGCAAACGCTGGATGAAAGACCGGATTTATGCGCGCCTGCCGCTTGGCCTGCGGCCGCTGCTGTATTTTCTCTATCGCTATTTCGTGCAGCTCGGCTTTCTCGACGGCTGGCAGGGCATGGCCTTTCACGGACTGCAGGGATTCTGGTACCGCTTCCTCGTCGATGTAAAGATCGCGGAAATCCGCATGCTGATGCGCACCAGGGGCCATGATCTCGCCCGCGTCGTCGCCGATGAATATGGTTTGGTGGTTTAGAGCGATCAGTCGCGTTCCACCGCGATCGCCGTCGCTTCGCCGCCGCCGATGCACAGCGCTGCAATGCCGCGCTTGCCGCCGGTGCGTTCCAACGCGGCCACCAGCGTTGCCATGATGCGGGCGCCCGACGCGCCGATCGGATGGCCGAGCGCCGTCGCGCCGCCATGGATGTTGAGCCGATCCCGCGCAATCCCAAGATCGTGCATGGCGATCATCGCCACAACCGCAAAGGCTTCGTTGACTTCAAAAAGATCGACATCGGCAATCGTCCAGCCGGTTTTTGCCAGCAGCTTTGCGATCGCCGGCACCGGCGCCGTCGTGAATTTTCCGGGTGCATGGGCATGGCCGGCATGGGCGATGATGCGAGCCCGCACCGGCAGGCCGTCGCGGCTGGCGATGCTGGCCCGTGTCAGCAGCAACGCCGCGGCGCCATCCGAAATCGATGAGGCATTGGCCGCGGTGATGGTGCCGTCTTTGGCAAAGGCCGGCTTCAGGCCCGGGATCTTGTCGGGCCGCGCCTTGCCCGGCTGTTCATCCACGTCAATGATTGTGTCACCGCCCCGGCCCGACACTGTGACGGGGGTGATTTCATCCACAAACGCCCCCTCGCGGATCGCGGCATTGGCGCGATCAAGGCTTTCGATCGCATATGCATCCTGCGCCGACCGGGTGAACTGGTATTCGCGGGCGCTGTCTTCGGCAAAGCTGCCCATCAACCGGCCGGGATCATAGGCATCCTCCAGCCCATCCAGATACATGGAATCCTTGACGGCATCATGGCCGATGCGCGCGCCGGCGCGATGCTTCGTCAACAGATAGGGTGCGTTCGACATGCTCTCCATGCCGCCCGCCACGATGTAATCGGCGCTGCCGGCGGTCAGTGCATCATGCGCCATGATGGCCGCCTGCATGCCCGAGCCGCACATTTTGTTGACCGTCGTCGCCTCGATCGAAAGCGGCAGCCCCGCCCCCAGCGCCGCCTGCCGCGCCGGCGCCTGGCCCAGCCCCGCCGGCAGCACACAGCCCATGAAAATCTGGCCGATCAGCGCGGGGTCAACGCCCGCCCGCGCCACCGCCGCAGCGACAGCCGCCGCGCCGAGTGCGGTTGCCGAAACACCGGCCAGCGCCCCCTGAAAGCCGCCCATCGGCGTACGGGCAAAGCCGGCGATGACGATGGGGTCCGGGCGTTGTTGCATCGGGGTTGTCCTTTTGACGCAGCAGGTCAGCGGCAGTTACCCGTCAAAGCCGGCCCTGCCAACCACCGCGATGCCATGTTGGTTACGCTGCCCGAGCGCCGCGCGCGCCGCTGCCGTTCAACAACAGCGTTTCGGCGCCATCGATAATCTGGAAGACGCTGCCCTGCGGTGCGTCATCGGCGACCCTGACGCCATGCCACTCATTCCCGCCCGCCATCAGCCCCCGCAGCACCCGGGCGGTGATACCATGGCTGATGGCCAGCACCGGCCGCGCCGCATCAAGCTGGTCGAGCCAGCTTTGCAACCGTGCCGCAATGGCTGGAAACCATTCGCCATTGGGCGGTTCGACCGCAAACAGGCGCCGGTCCAGATCGATGATCGGGCCGATTTCGGCAACGATATCGCCATAATAACGCCCTTCCCAATCGCCGACATCGATTTCGAGCAGCCGCGCGTCCTGTCGCCAGTCAAAAAAACCATGGCCCAGATGCTCGCCGACAATCGCCGCGGTTTGCTGGGTGCGGCCCGATGGCGATACCCACAGGTCGCGATCGGGCATCGGTCCCAGCGCTTCTGCCAGGGCAGCTCCCATCGCTTCGGCCTGGGCAATGCCGGCGCGGGTCAGCGGGGTATGGCCCATATGTCCCTGCATGCGGCCAGCGGCGTTGAAAACGGTTTCGGCGTGGCGGGCGATGATGATATCCATCGGCCACCCATATCACCCGAAGCGCATATCGCCACTACCGCCGCGCCACAACCGCGCTATAGTTAAACCCATAATCATAACCCGAACGGGCAAGGACCATAAATGAAGGCGACGGTTGAACGCGCAACGCTGCTGAAATGCCTCGGCCATATCCAGTCGGTGGTCGAACGCCGCAACACCATTCCGATCCTGTCGAACGTGCTGATCGAAGCGCGCAGCGACGGCCTGCGCCTGATGGCCACCGATCTGGATTTGCAGGTCGTCGAAACCATCCCGGCCGCTATCGACATCAATGGCGCAACGACGGTTTCGGCCCATACCCTGTTCGATATCGTCCGCAAATTATCGGAAGGCAGCCAGGTCGAGCTGGCCGTTGCCGCCGACAAGATGACGGTGGTCGCCAATCGCTCGCGTTTCAGCCTCGCGACGTTGAAGCGTGACGATTTCCCGGTCATCGCCGAAACCGAATTGCCGACCGTTTTCAACCTGTCGGCGGCAGATTTGCGCGACATCATCGATTCCACGCGTTTTGCCATATCAACCGAGGAAACCCGTTATTACCTGAACGGCATCTATCTCCATGCCATCGAGGGCGCCGTACCAAAACTGCGGGCTGTCGCCACCGACGGCCATCGCCTGGCCCGGATCGAGATCGACCTGCCCGATGGCGCCAAGGACATGCCGGGCGTCATCGTGCCACGAAAATGCGTCGCCGAAGTGCGCAAATTGCTCGACGAATATGCCGGCGATACGCCGATCGAGATTTCGCTGTCGGCGTCCAAAATCCGGTTCCGTTTCAGCCATGAGGCCGTGCTGACCTCAAAACTCATCGACGGCACCTTCCCCGATTACAGCCGCGTCATCCCGACGGCCAATGACAGATTGCTGAAAATCGACGCCAAAAGCCTGTCGGAAGGCGTTGACCGGGTCGCCGCCATCGCCACCACCGAAAAAACCCGCGCCGTCAAACTGGCCTTGGGGCGAGACAAGGTGACATTGTCGGTAACCAGCCCTGAAAATGGCACTGCCGCCGAAGATGTACCGGCCGACTATAATGCGCCAGAGTTCGAAGTCGGCTTCAACTATCGCTATCTGCTCGATATATTGGCGCAGGTCGGCAGCGATCAGGTCGATGTGCATCTGGCCGATGCGGCGGCGCCGACGCTGATCCGCGAAAATAATGACTCGCGGGCGCTATATGTGCTGATGCCGATGCGGGTGTGATGGTGGCCTGAACAGGGGTACGACTATGACAGCGATTGCCTTTGTCTGCGTTCGGAACCGCGACAGGGCGATTGATTTTTACACCAGAATTATCGGTTTGCCGCTGACCGCCTCGGATGAATATGGTGATTTTCTCGATCTGAATGGCGCGCGGTTGCGCATGACGTTGTTGCCCGATTTCACGGCCAGCCCGCATCCGCTGCTCGGCTGGGAAGTGCCGGACATCATCGCCCGCATGGCGCAATTGCGCGATCATGGCGTTGTATTTTCCATCTATGCCGGCATGGGGCAGGACGAACAGGGCCTGTGGACCGCACCCGATGGCAAGGTAAAGGTCGCCTGGTTCCCCGACAGCGAAGGCAATCTGCTCAGCCTGAGCGAGGTCTGACGGGGGGGAACCTGACCGGGCGGGCAGCGCAGCCCTGCGACGGATAGGCTGTCGACGCTATTGGCCATCATCGGCTAAGGACAGGTAATCCCGGCATTGCCGGCGAAGAAACAGGATGCCGGCATTGCCGGCGAAGAAATAGGGTGCCGGCATTGCCGGCAACGAGGTAAACAGGTTCATGCTGGCCGAAATCGGGCATTTCGCACTTATTCTCGCGCTTTTGACGGCCTTGGCACAGGCCCTGCTGCCGATGCTGGGCGCGGTCAGGGGCGAGCCGTCGCTGATGGCCTTTGGTCGCAGCGCCGCGCAACTACAGGCGCTGTTGATCCTGACTGCCTTTGCCATGCTGATGATATCGTTCGGCCGGGCGGATTTTTCGGTGGCGCTGGTCGCCAGCCATGCCGCGCTCAGCCAGCCCCTGCCGTATCGGCTGGCCGCGACCTGGGGCAATCACGAAGGCTCCATGCTGCTTTGGGTATTGATCCTGGCGATCTTTGGGGCCGGTATCGCGCGCTATGGCGATAATCTGCGGGCCTCGTTGCAGGCGCGGGTGCTGTCGGTGCAGGCGATGATCGGCGTCGCCTTCCTCGCCTTTTCGCTGTTCACCTCCAACCCCTTTGCGCGGCTCAGCCCGGCGCCATTCGATGGCGCCGAACTGAACCCCTTGTTGCAGGACCCCGGACTCGTCTTTCATCCGCCCCTGCTTTATCTTGGCTATGTCGGTTTTTCGGTGACGTTCAGCTTTGCTGTGGCGGCATTGCTCGAAGGCCGCGCCGACGCGGCCTGGGCGCGCTGGATGCGGCCATGGGTGCTGGCAGCCTGGATCCCGCTGACCTGCGGTATCGCACTGGGCAGTTTCTGGGCCTATTATGAACTCGGCTGGGGCGGCTGGTGGTTCTGGGATCCGGTTGAAAACGCCTCATTGATGCCCTGGTTGCTCGGCACCGCGCTGCTGCATTCCGCGATCGTCACTGAAAAACGCCAGGCGCTGGCCGGCTGGACGATCCTGCTCGCCATCCTCGCCTTTTCGTTGAGTCTGATTGGCACCTTCCTCGTGCGCTCGGGAATCCTTACCTCGGTGCACGCCTTTGCCGTCGATCCGGCACGCGGCGTGTTTATCCTCGCTATGATCATTGGCTCAACCGGCACGGCGCTGGCGCTGTTTGCCTGGCGCGCGCCGCAGCTGAAATCCGGTGCGCTGTTTGGCGGCATCAGCCGCGAAGCCGGGCTGACTCTGAACAATCTTTTCCTGATGGCAGTGACCGCAGTTGTGTTTCTTGGCACCTTCTACCCCGTCATCATGGAAGCCATTGCGCCGGCCGACAAGATTTCGGTGGGGCCGCCCTATTATAATCTGGTGTTCGTGCCGCTGGCGGTGCCGCTGCTGTTGCTGGTTACCATGGGCCCGATGCTGACCTGGAAACGCGACAGCCTTCGCGCGCTGATGGCAAAGCTGCGCCTGCCGCTACTGGCGACCCTGGGGCTCGGGCTGGTTCTGCTGCTGGCGCTTGGCGCGACCAATGCGAGCGCCGCCTTTGGCTTTGCGCTGGCATTCTGGCTGGTGCTTGGCGGTGTTCTGGCGTTGCTGCGGCGCTGGCGCGGGGCCAATGGATTTTCGCTGCGGCTGCTGCGATCGACCCCCGCCGCCGTTTTTGGCATGGCGCTCGCCCATGCGGGGCTTGGCGTCACGGTCGCCGGCGTCACCGCGATGAGCGCCTTTGCGACATCGAAAATTGCTGTCATGCGGCCGGGGGAAACCCTGGGCATCGGGCGCATGTCGGTGACATTATTGTCGGTCAACGAGGCGCAAGGCCCCAATTATCAGGCAATGCAGGCGCATTTTCGGGTCTTGAAAGGCGGGTCCAGCCGGCAATTGTCGAGCGAAAGGCGGTTTTACCCGATCAGCCGCTACCAGACGACCGAAGCCGGCATCGGCACGTCCTTCACCGGCAACAGCTATATCGCCATCGGTGACAGCGCGGCTGGCCCCGGCGGCAACGGGCTTGTCGTGCGCGCCTATGACCACCCGCTGGTCGGCTGGATCTGGTTCGGCGGGCTGATGATGGCGATGGGCGGCGCCGCCAGCCTTGCCGATCGCCGCTTCCGCATCGGCGCGCCGGTGCGGGCCCCGGCGGCATCAGCGTCTGCCCCGGCCTTGCAGCCTCGGCTGGTGGCGGCTGAGTAGCGGCCCATGCAACGCCTGTTGTTCATCCTGCCCGTCATTGCCTTTCTGGCGCTGGTCGGGGTTTTCGGCTTTGGCCTGACCAAGGACCCAAAGGCATTGCCGTCGCAATTGATCGACCGGCCGTTGCCGCCGTTCAAGCTGCCCGGCATCGAGGCTGGCGGGCCGGGGTTGGCCAACACGGCGTTTCAGGGCGAACCGGCGCTGCTCAATGTCTTTGCCAGCTGGTGCGCCGCCTGCCCGCAGGAACATCCGGTGCTGACGCGCATCAGCGGCGAAGGCTTTGCGGTCTATGGCATCGCCTGGAAGGACAAACCGCAGGACACGCGCGACTGGATCGCGCGTTTTGGCAACCCCTATCGGGCGATCGCCGCCGATGAGGCCGGCCACACCGCCATCGACCTTGGCATCACCGGCGTTCCCGAAAGCTTTGTGGTTGATCGAAAGGGTCGCGTGCGTTTCAAACAGATCGGGCCGATATCGCCCGAAATCTGGGAAGCCACCATCAAGCCACTGATGCTGAAATTGCGGGCCGAGACATGAAGCGACCGGGTCTTGCCGCGCTGCTGCTGCTGATGCTTGCCGCCCCGGCAAGCGCCGTGCAGCCCGATGAGATGCTGGCGAACCCGGCGCTGGAGGCGCGCGCCCGCAGCATTTCGGCTGAATTGCGCTGCGTTGTCTGTCAGAACCAGTCGATCGATGATTCCGACGCCCCGCTGGCGCGTGACCTGCGTATCGTCGTTCGCGAGCAACTGACGCTGGGCAAGAGCGATACCGAAACCATCGGCTATATCGTCACGCGCTATGGCAATTTCGTGCTGCTGAAACCGCCTCTCGAACCTGCCACCTATGCCTTATGGGCGGGGCCGTTCGCTTTGCTGGGGCTCGGCGGTGCGGCCCTGCTGGTCTGGTCGCGGCGGCGGCAGACGGCCGAGGCGCCGCCGCTCAGCCCTGCTGAAGCTGCGGAGCTTGACCGGCTTTGACACGGGGCTACCCAGCAGCGGCGACCCGCCGTTTCAGCCATTTCTAGAAAGCCGCAATGACGCTCTGGATCATCCTTACCCTGATGGTTGCCGTTTCGGTGGCCATGCTGACCATCCCGCTGGTGCGCCGGCATGAGCTACGGCTCGATGCCCGGGCGGCAACGCTCGCGGTGCTCCGCGATCAGCTTGGCGATGTCGACAGGCAAGTGGCGGCAGGCACGATACCGCCCGGCGATGCCGAAGGTTTGCGAATCGAAATCAAGCGACGCATGCTGGCGGCGGGGCATATCCCCGAAACCATGGAACGATCGATCGGATCACCGGCACTGGCCGGCGTCGCCATCGGCCTGGCGGCACTGGTCGCTGCGGCGGCGGGCGGCCTTTATGCCTCGATCGGCAATCCCGAGCTTGGCAGCAATGTGTCGGCTGCGGCACCTGCCGCCGGTCAGGCCAGCGCCAATCTGTCCCCCGGCCCCGGCCCCAATCCCGACATCGCCCGGCTGATTACCACGCTTGAAAAAAAGGTTGCGGCGCGCGGCAATGATCCCGAAGGCTGGCGGCTGCTTGGCTGGTCCTATTTCCAGACCGGGCGTTACGCCGATGCGGTAACTGCCTATCAAAAGGCCGTGGCGCTGAAACCGGCAGGCCCGGGCTTTCAATCCTCGCTTGGCGAAGCGTTGGTGCAGGTCGCCGATGGCAATGTGCCGCCGGCCGCCGTCGCTGCATTCGAGGCCGGTGTGCAGCAGGACGGCAATGATGCAAGGGCGCGCTATTTTCTGGCGCTGGCAAAACAACAGGCCGGCGACAATCGTGGCGCGCTGGCGGATTGGCTGCGCCTCCTTGGCGATTCGCCCGCCGATGCGCCCTGGGGCCCGCAATTGCGCAGCGTCATCGATGATGCGGCCCGCGCCGGCGGGATCGATATCAAGGCGCGATTGGCAGCGATCAAGCCGCGATCGCCGGGTGACGCGGGTGTTGCCGGGGCACCGGGCCTGTCGCTGCCCGGTGGCGCCTTGCCGGGCAGCGCGGCAGCAGCGCCCGGCCCTTCGGCGGATCAGATGGCAGGCGCCGCCGCCATGGCACCGGCCGATCGTCAGGCCATGATTCGCTCGATGGTCGACGGCCTTGCTATCAAGCTGAAAGCGAAACCGCGCGATGAAGCCGGCTGGCTGCGCCTGATGCGGGCGCGTATCGTGCTGGGCGATACCGCCGCCGCCGGTCAGGCCCGCAACGCAGCGCTGGCCGCCTTTGCCGATGACCCCGGCGCCACCAGTCGCATCCGCGCCGCCGCTACCGAAATGAGGATTGCGGGCTGAGGTTCCGGAAGCTTTGACGCGGTTTCATGTTGCAATGCAGCATAACCCGTGCGAGGCTTTGACCATAGCGGGATGGAAGCACATTCCGGGAACAGGACATCGTCATGGCCAGTCTTGGCAACACCATCAGCCGCCTTGCGGCTTTGCGCGGCAGCATGGCGAATTTGCCCGGCATGGCGCCGAATTCCGGCGGCGATCGGTTGACCGATCCGGGTGATTTCGGGGCAAATCCGGGCGCATTGCGGGCGCGCATCTATCTGCCCGACAGCCTGACGCCAGCGCCGTCTCTGGTTGTCGTGCTGCACGGCTGCACCCAGACTGCCGCCGATTATGACCGGGGCAGCGGCTGGTCCGGGCTTGCCGATGAGCATGGCTTTGCACTGTTGTTTCCCGAACAGCAGCGCGCCAACAACGCCAATCTCTGCTTCAACTGGTTCCAGCCTGACGACAACCGACGCGGCAAGGGCGAATTGCAATCGATCATCGGCATGATCGACATGGTGATTGCCCGCCATGGCATCACCGCCGATCGCGTTTTCGTGACCGGCCTGTCGGCGGGCGGCGCGATGACAATGGCCCTGCTGGCGAGCTATCCAGAACGCTTTGCCGGCGGCGGCGTCATCGCCGGGCTGCCCTATGGCATCGCTGGCTCGATCCCCGAGGCCTTTGATCGCATGCGCGGGCAGGGCCTGCCCGATGCGAAGGCACTGGGATCGCTGGTACGTGCCGCCGCCCCCGCGCCTCCGCGCTGGCCACGCCTGTCGGTCTGGCAAGGCAAGGCCGACACGACGGTCGATGCCGCCAACGCTGCCGCCATCATCGCCCAATGGTGCAACGTTACAGGCCTGTCGCTGGCGCCGGCAAAGACCGAAACCATCGCCGGGGCGCAGCATCGTCTCTGGCGCGATGCCGCCGGGGCGCCGGCGCTTGAAGCCTTTGCCATCGCCGGCATGGGCCATGGCACGCCGATCGCGACAGCCCGCAGCGCCGCCAGCGAAGCCGCTGGCGAAGCGGGGCCGTTCATGCTCGATGTCGGCCTGTCATCGACGCGGCGCCTGGCGGCATTCTGGGAGATTGCGCCCTTGTCCGCCACCGCATCGGCACCAAAAGCCACCCCCAGCAAAACCGGCGCTTCCAATGTTGCAAAGCCCGAGCGCAACAGCATCGCTGCCATCATCGAAAACGCCTTGCGCCAGGCCGGCCTCAGGGGCTGACGCCGGCCATGCGACTCTGCAACCCCGGGCCGCCTGAAACCAACCCCGGCCATAGCGCGTATTGACAGCGACAGGCTGCCGGCTTGCAACTTTGCCAGCAAACATGCAGGCAGCAGCAGCGTTTTTCGAAAAAGCTGGGGGCAGAGGCTGGGAGACAGTGAAGTGGTAACCGCGCACATCAATCGTATCGGGACGGCCGTTCCCCCCAATGATGTCCATGACGCCTTTGTCGGCTTTGTCGGTGACATGATCGATGATCGCCGCAATGCGCTTATTTTCAAGCGCATGGTCGGCCGCGCCGGTATCGACCACCGCTTTTCCTATTTCGAACCGCTGGCCAACCCCAATCGCTTCATGGCCGATACCGATGG